>NZ_JBSFFN010000057.1:0-34888 GCF_053596135.1 Streptomyces sp. NPDC001770
GCGGAGACGGATACGGACGGCGCGCCGGGTGAAGACCGGCGGCGGCCGTCCGAGCGAGGGAGCGGACCATGGACGCACGGCGGAGGGCGGTGGCAGCCCTTGCTGCGCAAGGGCTCTCGAACTCGGCGCTGCGCTTCGAGTTTGACGGGTTTCCCTTCCGCGTTGCTCCAGGGAAACGAGGCTGCTAGCGCAGCCTCAGGCGGTTCCGGTTCCCGGAACCTTGAGGGTCCGTCCGCTGCGCTCCCTCCCCCTACCCGCTTCGCGGGGCTGGTTACAAGGAGAGGGCTCGGGTGCTTCCTTCCGAGAGAACTTTTGGGGAATCCGGATTTCGGGGTGGTGCCTCTGGGATAGAGGTTCTGGAGGAATGTGGGCGAGAGATTCCGGATGATGTCGTTTCGGCTTCGTTGGACAACTCTTCCGGTAAGGATCTGCCTTGATGGGTGTTGAGGTGGTCTCGGGCTACGCGTTGGTCGTGCCGGCGTACGCGATCGTGAGGATGGTCATCGTGGCCGTGTCGTGGCCGAGGAGGATCACCGCGGTGATGTGGCCCTGGGCAACGGTGCGGATGATTCCGTCGTCCTGCCCGTAGGGTTCCGAGTACGCGAGGGGGTCCTGCTGGGCGTCGACCAGGGCGAGCGCGAGGTCCCGCCGGGCAAGTTCGGGAAGCTGCTTGTAGGTGTCGAAGACGTCGGCGGGGAAGTTGAGCTGGTAGGTCACGCCGCTCCCCGGCCGCGGTCGTCCCGGTTGCCCTGGCGTGGCTCGGCGTCCCTGAGGACGTCGGCGGTGACGTCCCTGGTCTCCAGGACGTCAGGAAGAACACCGCGCAGCTTCATGTGGGTGCGGGCGGCCTCGATGCGGGGCCGTGCCGATTCGAGCTGCTCGGCGGCCGAAGCCCATCCGTCCAGCACTGCTGGCAGATCCTCGATCAGGGTGAGGTTCACGTCCTGGAGCAGCTGCTGCCGGGACGCCGAGTGCGGCAGCGCAACATGCAGCCGGTCCACAGTCCATTCCTCGTGCGCCATGTGCCCCTCCTGCAATCATGCCCAGAGTGCCAGAGTAGCGCCGCCGAGAGTCGTCGCGGAGGCGCTCGTTTGTGCTGGCGCGGGCGCCGTGGCGTGGCGGTGGTCTCTCTCGCTACCGTCAGCGGATGACCTTTGATGATGAGCCCCTCGCCAACTTACGACCGAGCGAAGCTCCGACGAGCGTGATCGTCAGCGCACTGCGCTGGGACATCCTGAACGAGTGGGTCCGCTACCTGAACGACGACCAGCACCCGGACAAGACGGGCGAGATGTCGTACGTCTGGGGCTTCATCAACCGGGACTCCGGCGGGGACGCGCTGCGCTGCCTGTGGAGCAAGCACGAGACCGCGTACCCCCTGTTTGCCGAGACGGTGTGGTTGCTGCACCGCGAGTTCAGCGAAGGCTCCGGGACGGAACATCACCCTCTTTTCGCCGCCTTCCGCCGATCCCTTCTGAAATCCTCTTCCGGAAGATCGCGAACTCGTCCGCGGTGGCGTTCCGGAAGCTGAACGAGATCCAGATGATCGAGATCCTCCGCAAGGCACCGAACGACTACGCGGCGATGCAGTAGGACGGTCCCAGTCGTCGACGGCCCCGCCCCAGGTTCGCCCGGGTCCGTCGACGACTGAACGCATCACGGATCCAGAGAGGTGCGGTACCGGCGGAGGTCGACCAGCGCATGCAGTTCCGGGACAAGCGGGCGCAGCGGGACTCGGCGACGTCGTAGTGAGATCAGTTGGTCGTCGACGTCGTTCGGGCGAGGTCGACCTCTCCGGCTTCGACCAGCGCTCGGCGCAGTTGCTCGATGGCTTCCGGGTGATCGGGGGCGGGTTGGGCGTCGGCAGCCAGGAGGAGGGTGCGGGCGTGGCGGCGGACATCGGGGTCGTGCCCGCCTTCGAGGACGGGGCCGGTGAGCAGGTGGGTGGTCAGGAGGAGGGCGTCAGGGTTCTTCGGGTGGGCGGCGGCGCGTTCAGCGATCTGGCCCGCGTCTTCCTGTGCTGGGGTGTGGGCGGCGCTGCGCCGGGCCAGCGGCAGCCACTCATTGTCGGTGAGCGCGGTGGCGAAGCCGCCTGCGCCTGCGAGCGCGCCAGGCGGTAGGTCGGCGTCCAGGGCGGCGGTCCACCACACCTGTCCGGTGTCCGGGGAGGTCCGATCGGCCGGGCCCGTCCTGGTGAACAGAGCGAGGAACCCGAGGAAGTCGGAAGCCGCTTCTGTGCCGCCCGGGCCGACGGCCAGCTCGCGCCAGGCGTTCACGGGGTCGCCGAGCAGGTCGTCGTGGCCGGTCAGCAGTGCATGCCCGACGCGGAACGCCGCACCGCCACAGGGCTGATCGCGTAGTACGGCCAGGAGTTGGCCACGGTCCAGTGCGGCAAGCAGCGGCGGATCGAGGTCTGGCCCGTCGGTCAGCCATGCGGCGGCCGGTGAGGGTGCGCCGGGGACGACGGCGTACAGGTCGGGGTGGGCGTCGGTGAAGGCGGAGGCGTGGTGGTGCAGGAGCGGCAGGTGCGCGCCGAGCGTGGCGGCGACCGTGGTCTCGCCGCCGCGGGCGGCCAAGACGTCGGCGACCAGTTTGAGGGCGTCGCTGGGTAGCGTCTTGTCCTTCGTCGCCCGGGCGGCGGCGTGGTCGAGGATGGAGCCCAGTGCGAGCACCGCCGGATGGGTGTTCGTCAGTTCGGCGGGAAGTTCTCCTTTTCCTGCGGGCGCCCGGCCCGCCGTGGTGGGTGTTGTTGTCCCGGGCCGTGGCGGGATGGCGGGGCGGGTAAGGGGCGCGGCAAAGGTGTGCAGGCGGTCCAGGACGGACGGCAGGGCGCCGTCGAGGTCGCCGCCGGTGCGCCACACGTGATCGAGCAGGCCGGACCACGCCCGGCCGGCGTACTCCGCCGCGTCGGGGACGTGCGGGTCGGCGGGAGGAGGCAGGGCAGCGGTGAGGGTGAGGGCGGCCTGGACCGGCTCGGCCAGACCTGTGGGGAAGGTGTCGGGGTGATGCGCGGCCGCGGCGAGGTAGTACGCGCCGAGTTCCGGGAGGGCCAGGGCGCCCAGCACCGCCGGGACATCAGCGGTCCAGGCGCTGGGGTCGGCTCCGACCAGACGGCGCAGCATCATCGCGTAGCCGGAGGCGCCCGCGTCCGGGGCGGTGGCCAGGACGGCCGCCGCCGTAAGCGGTCCGTTCTCGGCGGCCACGTCCAGCAGACCGTCCAGGGCGATGGTGGTGTGATGGCGCGGGCGGGCGGCGGTGCGCGGGTCGGCCGGACCGGCCGAATGCAGTTGGCGCAGCGCGTCCAGCAGCGGGGTGAAGCCGTCCAGCACCGGTGCGGGCAGGACCGGCGACCATGCCTGCACCCGCAACCACGACACCAGCGGCTCCGCTGCCGTCTCGCCCAGGCGGGCCAAGCCGTCTTGGTCGGCGGCGGGCGGGCCGGGCGGGTCTGGGCCGCGCCGAGGACCGGCGGATCGGGGTCGAGTGGCAGCAGCCGGTCGAGCGCCGCGGCGGACGGCGGCGGGCCGAGCGCCGCCCGCACCCGCTGCCCGAGGCCGGCGGTGCGCGAAGGCGGGCAGGTGTCCAGCACCAGGGCGGCCAGCCGGGCGCCCTCCGGCGTCGGAGAGTTGGCCAGCAGCCGGACACCCGTCTCCGCCGCCAGGTCCCACCACTCCTCCGCCGCCGTCCCGGCGCCAGCTCCGGGGCCGGGCGGGTGTGCGGCCAGGTGCGCGGCGAGAACCCGGTCGTGGAGGGCGGCGTCCGTCTCGGCGATCTTCGGCCATGCCCGCAACCGCTCGGGCAGTGGCACCCCGGCGGCGGCGTCCGCCGCCGCGAGGTCGAGGACCGCGCGGGCCAGGAGCGGGCCCGTCTCCAGGACCGGGCCCAGGAAGTGCTTGGCGTCCAGGACCCGGACCGTCTCCAGGTCGGTGTACGCCGACCAGGGCTGTCCGTCGGAGGCTTCGACGTCGTGGCGCAGCAGACCCGCCAGTGCGTACCGGACGGGCCGGGCCCAGCGGAACTCCGTGCCGTCGACGGGGTGGACGCTCATCACCAGCTCCTGCAGGAGGCCGGTGACGTCGTACTCGGGCAGGCGGGCGGCCCATTCCCGGGCCAGGACCCTGGTCAGCTCGGGCGGCGGCCGGCCCAGTTGGCCACGAGGCGGCGCGCGGAACGTCCGGGTGCTCGTTTCCGGGGCGGGGCGGGACCAGAACGTGCCGGAGTAGCTTTCGGACGCCTTCCGGAGATAGGACTCCGGTGTCGGCCAGGCGCAGTAGTGCGCCCAGGACCGTTGGCCCGGCAGCGGCCAGGCCCACGGCGTGATCGGCCAGCCACTCCCCCGCGGTCTCGGGGGCGGTGTGGGCCAGGTGCTCGAGGAACGGGGCGGCCTGCCAGACGTCGTTCTCCTCGTCGGCGAGCAGCAGGTGCCCGGCGTGCTCGTCCAGGACGCCCAGCCAGGCCGGGGACGGGCGGGATCGGAAGAAGAACGCCTCCGCCCGGGGGTCCGTCCACCGGGCCAGCTCCCGCGCGTCGTGCGGGCCGGGGCAGGTGAGGGCGGTGAGTTCCAGGACCCGGGCGGCGCGGCCGGGCAGTGGCACCAGCAACTCATGTGCCGCGTTCAGGGGTTCGGTGTACAGGCGGGCGGGCCGGTCCTCCTCTGCACCGGCGCCGTGCAGGGTGGCCGATGCCTTCGAGTACAGATCCCCCCACGCGTGCAGGGCTTTGTCCTGCGCGGCGCCGAGCCGCAGGCCCGTCAGCCGCTCGGCGATCCCCCGCGCCTGACGGCGCTTGTGGCCGCCCGGGTTCTGGATTTCGCCGCGCAGCGCGTCGGCCGCCTCCGCGACCGGTTCCCAGGCGGGGCTGCCCGCCGGGGCTTGGTGCCCAGGGGGACCCGTACGCCCGGCGGGTGGCGGGCCGAAGGCGTCCACCGCCGCCAGCAGGTCCTTCGCCGCCGACTGCAGGCCGACCGGGTTCTTCGGGGCTCCGGGCAGTTTCAACAGAGCTTCGGCCGCGCTGCGCACGCACGCCTCCACGATTTCCCCAGGCCGCTCCAGACCACCGGCCCCAGACAGGATCCGGTGCGCGTCCCGCAACAGCCCCAGCGCCCGAACACCGCCCTCGCCCTGCGCCCGCAGCAAAGCGGCCAAGTCCTCGTCCACCACCGGCAGTTCCGGCCCGGGCCGTGCCCCGCCGCCCTGCAGCATCTCCTTGTTCACCGGTGCACCGTAAAACGAACGGTCCGGCGCCCGGAGGCGAACCGGACAACCGCAGCCCGCCCGTACGCGTGGCCCCACGGCGCAGCAGAGCGGGTGCACTGCCGGGTCACCCCTCGGCGCGGATCCTGTAGAAGTTGACGTGATCATGCCTGTTGCCGCTGTCGATGATGCCGAGTCCCGGAGGGCGAGCCTGCTGTACGGCGTTGTCCGCCTCGACGAGTTCCTGCCCGTGTTGTCCCGGTTGCGGACCGGCCTCTGTGCCTTCCCGAAGCCCACGTGTCGGACTGCTGTCCTTCGACCTGGTGATACGGGGTTCAGGAACATGCAGTTGGGGCCCGGGGGGGATGGGATGACGGGACGGCATTTTCTCGGTTGTGCCCTGTCATCTGCGAGGAGATCGAGACAAGGAAAGGTACGTCGGCTCCGGCGGTACGGGTCGGCGACTCGCGCCTGCGGCCCGCGCGCTGTCACGATCGGCTCGCACGCCGGTCCCGTGTCGGCTCGCTGAACACCCCGACTGCTCACGGAGGCTCCGCCGTGCCCACCCCCACGCCCGTCTCCCCGGCGCGGCCCGCCGACGGTGCGCCGGCCCCGGCCTCCGGCCGCGTCGGTGCGCCCGAGGCCGCCATCGTCATCTGCGCCATCACCGCGGTGACCGTCCTCGCCATCCTCGACCGGCCCGTCCCCGCCCTCCTGACCGTCCTCGCGGCAGCCTCCGGCCTCCTGCTCCTGCCCGGCCGCGCCCTGCGCCTGCTCGCCGCGCTCACCGGCGGCCAGCCGTGACACCCGGCCCCGGGCGGCCGGCCATCGCACGGCATCGTTCCAGTACCTCACCGACCGGGCGTGCGCGAGCGGCAACGCGTACGTGGTGTCCGCCTGCACCCTGCGCCAGGCCCTCGACGGCCGCCTGCCCACCCTACGCACCGTCCTGGCGTTCGCCCGCGCCGCCAGGGCCGACGAGGTGACCGCCCGCCGACTGTGGACGGAGGCCGACCGGGCCGACCGCCCTCCCCGGCGCCGGTCCGCCCCGCACGTCCCCGGCAACTTCACCACCCCGGCCGGGCTCCTGCGCGCCATGAACGCCGTACGCGCGACCGCCCCCGACACCACCTTCTCCGCCCTCGCCCGCAAGGCCGGGCCCGGGCTCTCCTCCAGCGCCCTGCACCGGCTCCTCACCGGGCAGCAGATACCCACCACCGCACAGCTGACCGCCTTCGCCGACGCCTGCAACGCCGGTGAACTCGCTACCGCCGCGCTCCTTGCCGGACACGACCGCGTCGTAAACGGCCTCCCGCCGCGCCCCGTCTACCCGTGCGCGTACACCGAGGAAACCGAGAGACGGCGCTACTGGGACGAAAACGGCCCCTGGCTCCCCCCGGAACTCGACCGGTACGAGCAGCAGCTGCGCGATGAGGCGGAAGCCGCCTTCCAGAACCTCGTCGGCGAAGCCGAAGCCCGCCTCAAAGACACGGACGGCGAGCTCACCGTGCGGCTCCGGGCGGCCTCGGGCAGTGACCGGCCCGAAGCCCCGGCCGGCAGCTGAACGGGGCGGCCGGGTCCAGGAGACGCCGCTCGATCAGGAGCGGCGAGCGCAGCCACGTCCCGTGCATCTTCCAATGGCGGGCGACCTGCGGGGGCCGGATGGTGACCCAGTGCGCCGGGTTCTCCGCGTAGCTCTCGATGCACCCCTCATCGGAGGCTCCGGTCGGCATGTCGGGTGAGATGGGCGGCGGGGATCGTCTCCAGCTGCCACGTGCTGTCGCGCAGGTCGATGGAGTTGTAGTCGTCGATGAAGGCGGTGTTGTCGCCGTGCTCGAAGAGGAACTGCTCCAAGACGTCACCGGGCCACCGCAGGGCGGCCACCGTCGGGTGGTGCGGAAGCAGTCGAAGCTAAAAGCGCGCCGTCCCGGCGGCGGGCCATCAGCGGTCGAAGATCGGTGAGCTTCATGCCACCGGACCGGAGTTGGTGACCGGTGGGGCCGGGGATGTCGTCAGGGCTGGTCCCCCAGTGCCCCTACGAACAGGGCCTCCGAGCCCAGCGAGCGCAGCAACGGGCCCAGGAGCCGGCGGGTGACGGCGCCCGGTTGGTCGCGGAGTTCGGCCAGGGTAGTGCCGGTGGTCTCCTCGTAGGTGTCGTCGCTGTAGCGGTCGTTAGCCGGAAAACGCGACTGCCCGGTGTACCGGCGGCGGCTGTGCAGCCGGTTCGCGCCAGCCCCGATCGCCCAGTTGCCGTGGTATCCGACCTCTTCGGAGACCAGCCGCATCAGCTCCAACACGCGCCAGGTGAGAAGGACGGCGGCATCGTCAACCAGCAGCTGCTCCTCGCCTTCCTCCGGCCGGTAGCGGCTGGAGACGCCGGTGGAGAGGCGGGACATGTACAGGCGCAGTCCGCCGTCTTCGAAGAGCTGGACTTCGATCACTGCTTCGCGGACATGCTCCGGTTGCTCGTGTGCGTAGGTGCGGTCGGGGTTGAGTCCGCGGGAGCTGAGCGCCACTCCCCTGGCCCTGCGGTGTGCCTGGTAGGCGTCATCGATGTCGGGGTGGAACTTCGCCAGGGTGGCGGGCACGGCCTCACTGGACTTCGCCTTTTCGACCAACGTGAGAAGGCGCGTCTGCCAGTCGGGGGCGCCGGTGATGGGCAGGCACACGTCGCGGCGCGCGGCTGTGGGGCGGGCCACGAGGAAGAGGTGGGACTGGTCGTCGTCGTTGCGCAGCGGGTCGTTGTCCATCTCCGTGCGCAGCAGGGTCATGGTGTCGGCTTCGGCGTTGCGCCGCCGGGCGTGGAGGGAGACGACCTCGGCGTCACCGAGTTGGTACTTCGTCTTGTCGCCGCGGCCGTAGTACTTGTTGTCGACCATGTGCGGGGCCACGGGGCTGGCCGGGATGTGCACGACGAGGTACCCGGTGCCGTCTGGGGTCTTGGCGGTGATCTCCTCGGTGATGACGGTGAGCGGGGGGTCGGGGATCGTGCGGGCGACCGACTCGATCTTCTCCGGGAGCCCGTTGAGCGGCTGGGGCGCAAGTTCGAAGGTCCGGCTCTCCTTGTTCTCCTGGACGCCGATGACCAGGGTGCCGCCGTCGATGGCGAACGAGGCCAGGTCCCGGGCCAGTTCCTTGTTGTCGCTCTTGGTGCCCGGGGCCCTCTTGAGGTCGAGGTGGTGACTCTCCTCGAACAGACCGCCGTCGATCGCGCCCTGGAGGTCCTCCTCGGTCCGTGGTACCCAGCGGGGGTTGTCGGAGGAGAGGTAGATCGAGGTCACGCGCGTCCCGCTCTCGTGCAGAGGCCCGGGCACGGGCCGTAACTTGCCTTGGCATCAAGGGTAGTGAGGGGCACCGACAGCGGGAGGTCGTATCCACGGTCTGCCAGTCGGCCCATTGTCCTGGGCGGGTGCGCGGTGCGGCCGATGTGTCGCTGCCACCGGGAGACCAGCCCGCCGGCCAAGGCCGCAGCGACGGTGCAGAGATCGGGCGGGGACTTGGCGTGGGGTCGAAGGCGCAAACCACGATCGGCGGGCCGGTTATTCGCTCACTCGATCGACTAGATGGGGGGCAAATACCTCTCCGCGGGAAGCCGCATTAAAAAATCGCGCGAGCGCACCCCTATTGGCTTGACGGTTGCAGGCTGCCGCAGCCTATATTATCGGCGTAACGCTATTCCCAGACAGAAAGGGCTGCATGGGCATGACCCGAAGTGAAGCGAATGAAGAAGGGCCATCCGGGGCGACGAATCAGAGGATCCCGAAAGCTACGTCCAGGACCTTACTTCCGGCCTCTCGCCGAAATCCGCGGGTCGCAGATCGCGCGCGCCGGGGGCTGAAGGTTCTCTGCCTCGGAGTCAAGATCTCGATCTGGCTGTGGCCACACGTACAGGAGCACGTGGTTCCGCTGCTGCAGCAGAGCCTCTAGGGGCCGCGGGGCCAGGACCACGCTCATGGTCTAGGCCCCGCAGCGGTCTCGGAGAGCTCCAGGGAGTCAGATGTTGCGACCGCCCGATGACTCCCGGCGCGTGAATCAGATCCGAGATTGTGCCGGTGAATCGTGATCCGTGATTCACCGGCACAGTCATTCTAGACTCTTCAGAGTGGATGAATCCACTCTGAAGAGTCGTTTTTCGTTCTCAGCCGTCCAAATTTTCCGCGAAATCCCAATCTGCCGTCAGGGCGGGAATGCCGATCCCGCATTTTCGCGAAAATTCATCTTTGCTCATTCGCCATATGGTCCACATCAGAGTTTCACCGTTTCCACCTTCGACGAACTTTCAGATTTCAGATTTTTCGGGTTCGTCATGGACTGAAAAATGAGCCGTTTCCCTCCCTGTATTTTTCGGGATCGGTGATTCCGGGAACCGGGCGGGCGCCACTCCTCGCTTTTTGCGTGATCGGAGGGGGACGCTGCCCCGCAGCATCAGGGAACGGCTCTTCGTGGCCCGCTTCAGTGGTCCAGCTGCCGTTCTTGGCGAGCGGCCCTGGTCCGGCCTCCCAGGAGGATCTGTCCGGGGTGGGGGGAGCCCCGCCCGACCACCACTCGGGCCAGCAAGGCACTGCAGCGACGTCAAGCCCGCTCGCGAGACGAAGGTAAGGGCGGTCCCGGGAGCCCGCGAGGCGAAAGAAACGCGTCATCGTTCTCGCCTTCAGCGGCGTGATGACCGCGTTGGCCCGCATCTCCGAGCGACCTCTTGGCCTACTGGTAGCCGTGTTGCCGCGCCGGCCCTCACAGAGGCGTGCCCAGCCGGTGGGGCCGCGCGGCCCTACTTCAGCCTGAGAGGACCCTCGTGGGACGCAACAAGCCTGGCAAGCCCCGACGCCGCGGCCCCGACGAACTGCCCGACAGCATCCAGATCAGAGAGGCCCGGCCCGGGGAGGGCAAGGCGTTCACCGAGCTGGCAGCGCTCGCCATGGAAGGACACGGCGACTTCGACGACCGCGAGGCCATGTGTGAAACCATCGACGCAAGCGGGCCCTTCACCACCCGGTTCGGCGCCGGGCGGTTCGTCTTCCTGGTCGCCGAGCACACGCCCACCGCGCGGATCGTCAGCGTCTCCTCCAGCATCCCGCCCCTGTCCGTCCTCGGGGGCATGGAACGGGACGGCGCCGCCCCCGTGTCACTGGGAGCTACCGCCATGGCCTACGCCAAGCTCCGGGCCCTGGCCGTCGCAGACGACTACCGGCGTCAGGGCATCGCCTCCGCTCTGATCACCAGGGCCATGGCCATCCACCGTGAGCACCGCGCGTTCTTCATGTACGGGCATTTCACCGCCAACGACGCCGCCCTGACCCGGTTCTACCGACGCCACGGCTTCACCATCCACTCCCCGGGCGAGCCGGTCATCCTTCCCGGAAGCTCCAGGTACCGCGATGTCAGCGCCTCGCCGCTCCCCGGTGAGCAGATGTTCTCGCGCCCGATCTGACCCCGATGACCCGACTGCCCCCTGGCCGGGCGGATTCCAGGGGCAGTCGGCATGCTGGGCGCCTCTGCCGTCCGTCGTGCCCCGGCCGGAGTCGATGCAGTGGCCCCAGCCGATGCCCTGGGTCACGGTTTCTCTTCAGGGTGCGCGTGGGGTGCTGCCTTGCGCCGGTGGAGTGGCCGTACGCGTAGGTCGCGTGCTGATTCAGACCTGCAGGCCTTGCACACTGGCGCGGCGGGACCTATTCCCCCCTGGCAGGTGCCGGATCCGGATGGTCTGTCAGGCGCGCGAGGACGACGCGGCAGGTGTGCTCGATCTCAAGGTCGATAGCGACGGCGTCTGACCACCTCTGGTCGCCGCGATGAGGTTGCGCAAGGGCTGCCTGAATCTGGGGCAGGGCGGGACGTGCGGCCGTACCCATGCGGTCGAGGCAGGCGACGACGTGACGTGCGGTGGAGTTGTTGTCCTTCCAGGCGGCCAGCAGCGCCGGCACGACGACGTCGGCCTCGCCCGTGCCGCCTATGTCCCACAGGGCGGATGCGACGTGGACGAGGGTCCACGAGTCGTTCAGTACGGCCGATCCGTTCTCCTCGTTGCGGACGTTCTGTTCGACCTGCTCGCTCAGGATCTGCCGCAGGCGCGGCAGGGCGGCTGCGGCTCCGGGGCCGATGCGGCCAGCGGGGTCGATCGCGGGGAAGCTCGGGTAGTCGTCGAGGAGGCGTTCCAGCAGCGGCATGACGTTTTCGGGGCGGCGTTCGAGTTCCCAGACGGTGCCCGCCGCAGCGGTACGCAGGGAGGCATCGTCTGCGTCGGTGAGGGGGCGGACGACGTCCAGGGCGGATGCGGCGCGGGGACCGAACGACGCGAGGGCTTTCAGGACAGTCTCCGCGGTGCGCATGTGCTTGTGCCGGACGGCGGATTGGACCGCTTCGGCGAGGGCGGGTACGGCCGCCGGATCACCGAGCTTGGCCAGGGCGGAAGCGAGCGTCGCAGGGCTGACGTCGGGCCACTCCTGGGAGTGGTCGACGTCGGCGAGGCGCCGGACCAGCCGGGGCGTAAGTTCCACGGCGCACTGGGGCAGATCGCCCACCGCGCCTAGGGCGCGCCAGGTATCGGTGTCGGTGTCCAGTGCGGTCAGCAGGCTGGGCAGGGCGCGTTCGTCTTTGAGCCCGGCCAGCGCCAGGACGGCGAGCTGGTGGGCTCGGCGCACCGTGCGGTGCGGGCTCGCCCACGTGTCCGGCCGGTGGGTGGCGTAGGCGGCGAGGGCTTCGCGGGCGGGTTCGGCAAGGGTGGCGAGTGAGCCGAGTGCCTCGGCCGCGGCCGCGGCGGTGTAGGCGTCGTCCGGGAGCAGGCAGTCGCCGATGAGCCGCACCAGGCCGGTGTGATCGCCCCGCAGGGAGGTGATCAGACTGCGTGCCATGTTGATGGCGTCGTAACGGGTCCCCGGGTCCGGGCTGCACAGCTGCTCGGTGAGCAGAACGGTTCGGGCTTCGGCCCGGGCCCCCAGGGCCGTGTGGAAAGCCATCAGCAAAGGGGTGGTGGTCGCATAGACGCGACCGCGCCGTTCGAGATCGGCGAAGGCGGCCACAACGTGCCCGGGGACGTTCGGATCGGGTTCGGGCTCGGCCTCACACGCACACGGACCGGACGGAGCCCGGTCCACCTGCTCGTCCTCTTCGGACAGGGGGGCGGGGGTGACCTGGCGGAGCAGTTCGATCGCGGTCGGCACCGTCCGGTCGTCGATGGAACCGGGAGCGCAGCGGGCCCGGTGGACGAGCGCCGCCAGACGGGTGTCGGGATCGGTGGTGTCGTTGTCGGCCAACGTATCGAGCCACGCCCGCGCCGGCGCGGCGGCTGTGGGCAGACGGATCGCCAGGTCGGCCATGGTCCGCACGACCAGACCTCGTTCAGCGGTCCCGCTCTCTTCCACGAGGCGGTCCCGCAGGAGCGCTGTCACCCGCCCGGCGTCGTCCAGGAAGAGCCCGAGACCCTCGATCGCCGCCCGGCGCACCCGCGGGTCGGGGTCACCGGCGTAGGCGACGAAGGCGTCTGCGTGCTCACGTATCAGGTTGGCGGTGTCCTGGTAGATCGTGGACTCTTCACCGTCCTCGCCGTAGATCACAGCGTTGAACTCTTCGGCGTCGACCGCGTCCCGCCCGATGCTGAGCAGCAGCGTGACGACTTCCCCGCGGTCAGGAGTCGCAGGGTCGTCCGCCATGGCGAACAGGAACGGCACACTGGCCACGGTGCTTGAATACACGCTCCCTTGATGGAGCACGGCGCTGTAGAAGTTGCCGAACGCTTCCGCGCGCACGCCGGGGTCGGGCGACACCAT
This sequence comes from Streptomyces sp. NPDC001770, assembly GCF_053596135.1. Taxonomy (NCBI): domain Bacteria; kingdom Bacillati; phylum Actinomycetota; class Actinomycetes; order Kitasatosporales; family Streptomycetaceae; genus Streptomyces; species Streptomyces sp. NPDC001770. The sequence continues at coordinate 12,953 of NZ_JBSFFN010000057.1, forward strand.
GTCGCGCAGCCACCCCGGCACGTCGTCGGCCGCCCCGTAGGCATGCCCCAGGGACGCCCAGTCGGTCCTGTCCAAGTCGTTGATCATGACCGGCACTATGCAGGGCAGCACTGACAGCGGCGGCTTCTCGCTGGCGCCGGGTCTCTTCGCTCCTGGAGCTCGTGCTGCTCTCGGGGTGTGGTTGCCCCTTGGCGAGGCAGGTTGCCGGCAAGCGCTCGATGTGGGCTGGGCCGTCCGTCTTCTCGTGTTCGTCTTCGCATGGTTCGCAACAGTTGTGTACCTGGTGTCGGGGGATCGCTGGTGTCCCTTGCGGGTGTGTTTGGGTCTTGTGCATGAACGTGCAGATGAGCCCGGAGGAGTACGAGCGGACGTTGCCGCGCAAGCGGGTCGCCGCGGGGGTCCTGTTCTTTGACCCGGAGGGGCGGGTGCTGTTGGTGGACCCGGTCTACAAGCCCCTGTGGGAGATTCCCGGCGGTGCCGTGGAATGGGACGAGTCCCCTCGCGCCGGTGCGGTTCGGGAGGTCAAGGAGGAACTGGGGCTGGTTTGGGAGCGGGTCCGGCTCCTTGGTGTGGACTGGCGCGGGGCGCGGCCAGGGCGCAGTGAGGGGCTGGTCTATGTGTTCGACGGTGGGTTGCTCGGCGAGGCTCGGTTGTCGGGGGTCCGGTTGCAGGCGGAGGAGCTCGGGGCGATGGAGTTCGTTGCGGTGGACCGGCTGAGGGAGCGGTTGGTGGAGCGGCTCGCGGTGCGGGTGGAGGCGTGTGTGCGGGCCCGGGAGCAGGGGCTGACGGTGTACCTGGAGTACGGGGTGCCGGTTTAGGGAGAACATGCGCTGGTTGTCCGGCCCGTTGTGGGGCTGAACAACCAGCTCTTTGTCAGCTGGCGTGCGGGTGAGGCTGTTGTGCTGGCTGGGTGGTGGTGAGGGTGCGGCCTACGGATCGCTGACGTGCGTCGTGGATGCCGTCGGCGTAGAGAAGTCCGCCGAGGTCGGCGCGGGCTTTGGCCAGTGGTGAGTGGGCTTGGAAGGCGTGGGCTCCGACCAGGAGCGAGAGTTCGGCCGTCGCGCGGTGGGCAGTGTCGACGGCGTGCGCGGCTACTACTTCGGCCCTGCCGCACAGCCATGGACCGCCCTGGAACCCCCGCCATCACCTGGGCACCGGCCCCCCGCGACATCGCCACCCTGCTCGGACTCCCCGAAGGGCAAGAAGCGGAGAAGGTCCTGGTGCGCGACCGCATCATGGGCGAGGCCACCACCAGCACCCCCATGCAGCTGGCGACCAGCTACCTGCCCTCCCCTGGCCCGCGGTAATACCCGCCTCGCCGAGAAAGACACCGGCCCCGGCGGCATCTACCACCTGCTCGAACACATGGGCCACAGCCCTCTGTCATGGGAAGAAGCCGTCAGCGCCCGCATGCCCACCCCCACCGAGAGCAAACGCCTGCGCCTACCCAAAGGCGTTCCCATGCTGCGCATCCTCCGCACCACCGCAGGCCCCGACGGCACCGTGCTGGAAATCAACGACACCCGCATGTCCGCCAACACCTTCGAAATCGGCTACAGCCTCACCCGGCACACCAGCGCCCAACAAACCTGACCGTTCGTCAGCGTCGCGGACCGCCGCCCCGGGCCTGTCCGGCGGCCTGGACTCCACCAGCGTCACCGTGCTGGCCGCCACCCGCCCCGCCCGCCGCCCAGCGGCTCAACGCGGTCACCGTCCACCCCGAGGGCGACCCCCCGGTGGGGCCGACGCGGCAGCCTCTCGTGCGGCGGGCAAGGGGTCGGGGCTACGCCGAGGGTGCCCCCTGGCGGGGAGCGCTCGTTGAAGTTGCCGGACTCACCTGACCCGCTGCGATCCCCCGTCGAAGAAGGCTGTGTGCGATGACCAGGACTTCCCGAACTGCTGATGCTGTCGCGACCACGCTGGATGCCGCGGCCAAGCTGAGCCCGGCCCCGGGCTACATCAACGGTGACGACTACGGCGAGTGGTACATCGAGGCCGACCCGGAGCTGCTGCGGGCCCTGTCCCAGCTGGCGCTCGCCCACGGCTCGGAAACGTTGGCCGCCCGGCTGGAGCGACTCTCCCACCCGCTGTGCATGGAACCGCTGGACGCCGTCCTGACGCCAGGCACCATGCCGCAGCGGTGGTGCGGCACTCCGGTGAAGAAGGCAGGCGCCCCGTGCGCACAGCACACTCCCGAGCACGCGGCCAGGCTGGGCCGCTGTACCTGGGCAGGGCTGGACCAGGCGTGGGCGCCCCGCCGGATCTGCCGAGATGCCCCGGCGGCGGGCGATGACCGGTGCCCGGCCCACGCCGCGTACTGCAGGGCGGTCAAGCGCGACAAGAAGGTCTGCAACCGGCCCAACTGCAACGTCCCCAAGCATCGGGAGGCAGCTGCGGGCCGGTGAGCCGGCTTCGTGTTGTGTCACCCCTGGGGGGACACAACACGGCAAGGCGTCGGCCGCGCTGACTTTCTGTCGGCGCGGCCGACGTCTGCTGTCGTGTTCACGGCCGTGGCCCCCTGCCGGCCGCTGGGTACCGTTCAGCCTCGGCGGTTGCGGAGGGTGTGGCGGGCTGCGGTGTAGGCGTCGCCTGGAGAGGGGGTGGGGCGGCCTGCGAGGACCCAGTCGTCCTGCACTGCGGTGAAGGGGTAGGCGAGGCCGTCTGGTCCCAGGCGGATCTGGACGTGGGCGTCGTGGTCGGTGATGCGGTTGTGGTCGATGGCCAGCGGGGCGGCGGTGCTGCGCCGCAGGCGCTGGATGGCGTGGGTGGCGGCGGTGAGGAGCGGTGGGCCGGGGCTGTGGAAAGAGCTGGATGAGTTCGGTGGCATCCAGCTTGGCGGGGTCGAATTCCTCGTTGGGCAGCAGGGCGTTGGTCATGGACGTCTTCCGGTGCAGGAGGGCGGTGATGCGCTCTTCGATGCTGTTGGCGGTGACGAGGTGGTGGACGGCGACGGGGCGTTTCTGGCCGATGCGGTGGGCGCGGTCGCTGGCCTGGCATTCGGCGGCGGGGTTCCACAGGCGGTTGTAGTGGATGACGTGGTTGGCGTGGGTGAGGTCGAGGCCGACGCCGCCGCTCTGGGGGGTGAGGACGAGGACGGCGGCGCGGGTGCTGCGGAAGGTGTCCAGGACGGCGGTGCGCTGCTGGGGGTGAGTTCGCCGTCGAAGAGGAGGGGACGGAAGCCGCGGGCGGTGAGGTAGGCGGTGAGGAGCTTGTCGGCGACCGCGTAGGTGGTGAAGACGAGGGCGGATTCGCCTTGTTCCCTGGCCTGGTGAAGAAGGTGGTGGAGCTGGGCGAGCTTGGGCGCGCGGCGGGCGGCTTCGTCGGGGTCGGCGAGGACGGTGCTGGGGTGTTCGTCGAGGTAGTGGGCGGGGCTGATGCAGATTTTCCGCATGCCGTTGATGAGGCTGAGGACGGCGGTTCCGCGGCCGCCGTGGGAGGGGGTGTGCTGGATCTGGCGGAGGCTGTCGCGCAGGAGCGCTTCGCACAGGCCGATCTGTTCGCGGGAGAGGGGCAGGAGGTGGGTGGTCTCGGTCTTGGGCGGCAGGGTGAGGCCCAGGGTGGGGTCGGTCTTGAGGCGTCGCTGGATGAAGGGTCTGATCAGGTTCTGGAACCGGTCGACGGCGTGCGGGGCGGTGGCCTGTTGGGGCAGGTGGGTCAGCGGGCGGGTGTAGAGGGTGTTGAACTGGGCGCGGGTGGCGAAGAGTCCGGGGTTGGTCCAGTCGAGCAGGGCCCAGAGTTCGGCGGGTTCGTTCTCCAGGGGGGTGCCGGTCAGGGCGATCCGGGCGCCGCTGAGTGATCTGGCGCACCGGGCGGCCTGGGTTCCGGGGTTTTTCAGGTACTGGGCTTCGTCGGCGATGACGCGGCCCCAGGCGATGTCCTTGAGGTCGTCGTGGTCCTTGACGAGCAGGGGGTAGGTGGTGACGACGATGGTGCTGCTGGTCAGGGCGGGCAGGCAGCGGTCGGGGCCCCGGTAGAGGACGACGTGGGCGGTGGGTGCGTGCCGGGCCAGTTCGGTCTTCCAGTGGTCGACGACCGACTTGGGGCAGAGCACCAGGGTGGGTCCCGGTTTCCTGCGTGAGTGCAGCAGGTGGAAGGCGATCGCGGTGACCGTCTTGCCCAGTCCCATGTCGTCGGCGAGGATCCCGCCGAACTCCAGGCTTGTGAGCATGTCGAGCCAGGTGAGGGCCTTGGCTTGGTAGGGGTAGAGCGCCGGGTGCGGGCCGGGGGTGGCGGGCGCGGGGTGGGTGAGCTGCTCGATGAGGTCGGCGGGGCGGCAGGCGAAGGTGCGGCCGTTGACGGTAATGGATCCGTGGAGGACGGAGAGGATCGCCTCGCGGCGGGGCTGGGAGGGCAGGCGGCGGGTGCGCAGGAGGCTGCGCAGGGTTGCGTCGATGACGATCCACCGGTTGCGGAGGCGGACGAAGGGCAGGGCGGCGTCCGCGAGGATGTCGAGTTCCTGCTCGGTGAGGGGGGTGCCGTCGATGGTGAACTGCCAGCGGCGGTCGAGGAGTTCACCGATCCCGAGTTGCCCGCCTTCGACCGGGGCCGGGGTGCCGAGGCCGACGACGAGGTGGGGGTCCAGGGGGCTGGACCAGTCATCGCTGGTGACCGCGGTGATCCCGGCGTCCTTGAAGTGGCCGGTCGCCGGGCCGAGGAGGGCGGCGGCCTCGTCGAGGCTGAGCAGGACGGCGTCGGGCCTGCGGTGCATGCCCAGGGTGCGCAGCGCGGGAGCGTGGCGGCCGGCGCGGCGCAGGGCCCGGCACACTCTCTGGGCGAGGTTCCGTTCGGGATCGAGGTCGGTGTCGGGGTGGTCCCAGACGTCGCGGGCGTCGACGGTGGCGGATTTGGTGGTGTCGAGGGCGAGTTGGAGGGTGGCGATCACCTGGGTCGAGGCGGCGGTGGCGGGTGGGGCGATGGACAGGACGAGCGGGGGGCTGCCGTGGGGCAGGAGGAGGTCTTGGACGGTGTCGGTCCATTCCTGCAGGAGGACGGGTGGGGCCTGGTCGTAGCGGACGGGGGCGAGGAAAGGCTGCGGGCCCGAGAGCAGGTGGCCTGACGGTGGCGGGACGAAGTGGTCGGCCAGGGTGTCCAGTGCGGTCCTGAGAGCGGGGAGCGCGGCCAAGTCGTCGTGCGGGGTGCGGGGAAGCAGCCGCGGCTGGTGATCGTAGGTCTCTGCCAGCGTGGTCAGTTGAGTTTCCAGAGGGACGGGCAGGGGGCCGGTGCGCCAGTGCGGCTGGCGCTGCTGGGGGGTGTCGGTGTCGCTGAAGGCGGGGTAGACGGCCCCGGCGGCGATGGCCTCGAGTCCCAGGCGGACAACCTGGGCCCACCAGGCAGTGGAGGCGCTCCAGGTGGCGGCGGGTGCGCCCAGCAGGGTGGGCATCAGGCCGTTGATGCCCACCCGCCAGCACGTGGCGCGGGTGGTCTCGCCGCCGGAGAGCAAGAGGTCGCGGATGAGGACCGCGTCGGAATCGGCTTCCTGTCCGGCCGGCGGACGTGCCAGGAGCCAGGCGCACTTCGTGGGGTCGCTGTCAGGGGCGAAGAGGAGGTCGCACCCGCCCTCCAGCGCCTTGAGGACGGCGGCGGTATCGGCTGTGGCCGGGCGCGGTTGGAGGCGGGCTTCAGAGGCCTGGTCCTCGGCATCGACGGCGTGCTGCTCTGCCCCGGGTTCCTCGGACGAAGGCGGCGGAGGCGGGGGTGGCGTGGACGGTGAGGGCGGGGGTGTTCTGCGTTCCTGCTGGGGGATGGCTCCCCCAGCCGGCGGCGCGGATGGCCCGGGTGGGGCGGGGTGTGGGTGTTTCGCCGGGACGGGGGCCGGCCGGAGGCGGGATGCGCAGGGGCAGGTGGTGGTTGAGGTTGAGCAGGAGGATTTCCGCGGCGGCCAGCTTGGCGGCGCGACTGCTGGCACCGGTGCCTTCGGCGTGCAGGAGGTGGCCTTGGAAGATGCAGCTGGCGTGGTTGGAGAAGACGCCCTGGGTGGTGTCCGGGCGGAAGTTGAGGTGCGTGACCGTGTGACGTTGCTGCATCTGGTGCAGGACGGCGATGGCGTTGCGGATGCCTGTCACGGTCCATTCGAGGCGGCTGTCCGTCACACCGTCGAAGGGCAGGCGGGCCAGGATGGCGAGTAGGTGGAGGCGGGATTGCAGCAGTGCCTGGTCCTTGGTCCCGGCCTCGCATGCGGGGCTGTGCACCGCGCTGTCCCCCTCGCCGACGACGGAGCGGGCGGTGTGGTGGCCGGGCCTCTGCGCGGCCGCGCTGGTGCCGCGCGGTGCGGCGAGGCCCGCGATGTCGGCGTAGCGCTGCAGGAGTTCCAGTGGCAGGTTCTGGTCATCGTGCCGGGCGGCGGCGGCCAGTACGGCGGTGCGGGCCGCCTCCCACAGAGGGCCCTGGGTGGAGAAGAGGAGGTGTTCGGCCAGGTCGCCCGTCAGGAGGCCGGTGTGGGCGCGGACGGCCGCGTGGTCGGCCAGCGCCCTGAGGGTGTCCTCGTCGGTCTCCGTCCGGAGCCGGTTCAGGAAGGCGGTCGCGGTGAGAGCCGCGTGGGGGCTGATGTCGGGCGGGTCACCGGCCGCGGGTGGCGGGTTGGTGGCCGGTGGGGAGGTGGGATCCAGACCGGCGAGAGCGGCCAGGAGGCTGACGTGGGCCAGGTGACCGGCGTCCTTCTTCGTTCGCGCGGTGGCCCATTGCCCGCTGCTGATGCGGCCGCCCAGCTCGAAACTGGCTTGGGCACGGAAACTCGCGGTGCTTGGGTCTTCGCTCTGGTCGGTCCATGGCGGCCGGACGCGTCGGAGCTGTGCATGCATGTGGATGATGCTCGGCGCGTACTCGGGTCGCTGTGTCACGCAGTCCAGCTCCGCCAGCCGGGCATCGGGGGCGCCTGGACCTCCGAGGTCTTCGGACAGGAGCAGGGCACGCAGATCACCGAGCGACAACAGGAAGCCCCGGGTGTCCTGCCGGATCTTGACCGCGTCGCCCTCGTCGATGACCGCGCGCTGGAGCAGGGCGACGAGCCAGGGGGTCGAGGCGGTCACCGACGGCGTCCGTGCTGCGGTCCGGGATGGGAGGCGGGCCCGCTGGGTGTGGGGATCGTGATCACGCCCGGCACCCTAAACCACACAGAGAGATCGCAAGAACACGGATGGTTATATCATGAGTTCGTCGCAGGGCGCCGGCGGCACACGGCCCCAACCCGGCGCCCCCGCCGCTCAGTCCGCCCCCCGGGTACCGGCACCAAGCAGGACAAGGACGTTCAGCTGTCCCAACTGCGGGGCCAGAGAGATCGGCAGAGCCGCCCCGGCCCACTGGTACCTCCTGGCGCAGGGCAACGCCGACGGCACCGCCACCGACCTGATCGGCGCCTACTGCTCGCGCTACTGCCTCACCCGCAGCTGGGAAGGCACCGCAAGCGGGCGGCTGCCCGGGGCACGGGCGCCCGAGGAAGAGGACCTCCGCGAGCGGCGCGAGCAACTGGAGCAGCTTCTGGGCCTGCTGCACCAGGGGCAGACCGTACGGCAGGCCGGTGACCGCGTCGGGCTCAGCACGAAGACCGTGCAGACGTGGCTGCGGACCGCTCGGATCCCGATCGTCGACGGACGCCTCGCCGGCGTCGACCCCACCCCGCCTCCCAAGCAGCCCCCTTCACCGCCCGCGCAGGGGCTGCGCGCCGTACATCCCGCGAATACCGCCCTGGGCGCCCTCAACGAGCTCAAGCAGAACTACTGGCTGCTCGACCTCACCTGGAGCACACCCGTGGCATCGGGACCGCCCCACGACCCCCAGTTCACCTACACCGTCTGCGCCACCCGCGCGGACACCGGCACCACGGTGACGGCCACCGCCACCGCCAGCCAGAAGACCGCGGCCAGACAACACGCAGCCCGGAACCTGCTGGACAGCTCACCGAGAGCACCCCGCAGGGCCCGCCAGGCCCGCAGTGACTTTGTGCACGAGATTGGATTGGACAGCAGATGTCGACCACTTTGGGAGGCACGAGAGTCTGGTGCTGTTCGATTGCTGGACGGCTAGAAGAGGCCAGCCGAGGTGCTCTGCGTGAGGTTCTCGAGGACCGTGCGCAGCCACGGGCTGCGCACGGCTGGTAGCCGGACCAAGGTGTGTTGGAACGTTCCCCGGTCGGCCCGGAACAGGTGGTTGGGGAGCGGCGGAAGCGGGTCGTCGCGGAGGACGTCTTGGGCTATGCGGCCCGACGCGGGAACCGGCAAGTTCGGCTCGGGAGAGGCTAGCCACAGCCACACCCCCAGCGGCAGGGGCACCAGATATGCCGGTGTGGGCGGGTCGGCAGGGGTCCAGGTCCGGCCCGTCTGGGGATGGACGGGGGCGAGGAGGATGTCGACGCCCGCGTCCGGGGAGGGCTGTCCCGGTCCGGCCAGGACGGCGCGCCGCTTCAGGGTGCCTGTCGGCAGCAAGGCGTCGAGCGCGCGTTGAAACACGTCTGCGGTCAGGCCGTCTGGGACCCTCACAGGCTGCCCCTCGGAGGCAATCAGCAGGTGGGCGAGCGCCTGGCCGGCTGCCGCCTCCCACTGCGGACTCCAGGACCAGTAGTGGTTCGGCCCCAGCCGTCCTCCCCACGTGGCGATCGGCTCGAACGGGGGCGTTTTCTCCCCCATCTCCGCCAGCTCCGCCCAGGAGAGGGGCGCGGCGTGGATACCGTCGACGGGGACGCGGTGCACGACATCCGAGCCGAGTCGCACCATCTGCCAGAGCGAGCAGTCGTCGACCCTGGTCGCCACAGGGAGGTCGCATGCCTCGCAGGCCATGTTGGGACCGTCGGCCCCGTCGAGGCCACAGCAGGCACCACCACGCTTCTCAGGAATCAGCCGGGTTCCACGGATATCACCGGGCGCAATGACACTTGCCCCGGGCGTGCCGCCGGACAAGGCATGGACTGGCGCGTAGATGCCGCGTGCCTCAGCCTCGCCCGGACCAATCTCGTCCCACAGCCGCCACGGCCCTCCCCAGGGATCCGGGTCCACGGCAAACGTCCCTGACTCCATGAGCACCGGAAGCTGGGCTCCGTTCCCGTACTGCTGACGGGCGTGGACCGGTAGTGAAACCTGGGACAGCGGGATGGTCAGCTCGGCGCCGCATCCCGCACACACGAAAACGAACAAGCTTCCTCCGGCTGGGAAACAGACGCATCTTCGCAGCTCACCGGCGGGCGGCCAACATGTTTTCTCATCTGCTGCGGGACCGGCACCTGCCGCAGTCGCGGAGTATCAACGCAGCGCGAGCAGATGTCAGCCGCTGCCTCGGGCCACGGCAAGCGACTCACTCGGTGCTCGAATTTCCGGTGTGCTGAGGCGTCTCCCAAAGTGGTGAAGGGTACGAGGCCGGGACGGGGCCCGTACGAGTGACCTCGGTGCCGGGTCGGACGCGGAGTGCCTTACGTCAGGTCAGTCGGGGTGGGGTCTGGGGCGCACCAGTCTCCGTCGAAGAGGGCGGCGATGAGGGCTGCGTGGTCGGCGGGGAGCTGGCCTTCGCGGTGCTTGGTGCGGGTTTTGGCGAACCAGGGGCCGATCTGGACGGTGTCGCCGTCGGCGCGGAGGGTTTCGCGGGCGGTGGGGGCGCGGCCGTGGCGGTGGAGGAAGAGTTCCAGGAGTTGCACGGTCTGGGCGAAGGTGCGGCGTATGCGGGGGGCGGGTGTCAGGGGGCTGGTGGCGGGGGTGAGGTCGAGTGCGGTGAGCAGGTCGCGCTGGCCGGGGTGCAGGGTGGTCCAGCGGGTGAGCTGGCGGGTGAGCCAGGAGGTGATGTTGACGCCGGCGATGCGGGTGTCGGGGGTGAGGGCTGCGGGGTCGTTGCCTGCTTGAAGGTGGGTGCGCAGGAGGTGGTACTTGCGGTGCCAGTCCGCGCCGTAGGGCAGGCGCCAGTTGGGGTCGAGGGCGTTCAGGGCGTCGGCGCGGGCGGGGGCGAGTTCGTCGTTGGTGGCGAGGTGTCGTTGTTCGGCGAGCCAGGCTCCGAGTGGGGTGGTGGCGGGAGCGGCGAGGTGGCCGTGGACGCGGTGGTAGTCGGCGGCGGAGGCAAGCTTGGAGCGCCAGGCGGCGTCGTGTTTGTCCCAGATCATGTCCAGGGCGTCGAGTTCGGCGGTCCAGTTCGCTTCGAGGCGGCCGGCTTTGCGGGCGTCGCGCATGGTGGTGATGAAGGTGCCCAGGGTGTGGCCGGTGGGGTCGGTGTAGTCGGCGGGGACGTCGAGGTGGCCGTACTGGTCGTGGTAGGCCTGGGCGGCGGCGAGGCCGAGGCGGCGGGAGCGGGAGACGGCGGGGTCGCGGGGGTCGAAGGAGACCAGGTCCATCGCTTGGGCGATGCGTTCGGGGTGGACGGTGAAGTCGAAGTGCCAGCGGCGTTCGATGACGTCGCTGGTCTCCTTGGGCAGGCGGTTGGCCTTGTCGGGGAGGCGTTCCAGGATGCGGTGGTCGTGGCTGGCCAGGGCGGAGGCGATCGCCCAGACCGGTTCGTAGGCGGTGCCGAGGATGTCCTCGGGGGTCGCGCCGGGGGGCAGGCAGACGGGGACGATGAGGGAGGCGGTCTTCCCGGAGACGTCCAGGCGCAGGGCGCGGCCCAGGGCCTGGACGCAGCGGATGACGCTGCGGGTGGGATCGGCGAAGACGACGGCATCCACGCTGGGGATGTCGACGCCCTCGGCGATCAGGCGCGCGTTGGCGAGGATCGCGGTGTGGGCGCGGGCGAAGCGGGCGAAGGTGTCTTCGCGGGTCTGGGGGGTGTCCTCGCCATGGACGAAGAGCAGTTCGGGCGGTGTGGCGGGGATGAGGCCGGGGTCGGTGGCCTTGAGCCGGCGCAGGGTGTGGGGCAGTTCGCGGGCGAAGAGCCGGGCGTCGGAGACGAGGTTGAAGTAGACCAGCACCTTCTTCAGGTCGTGGTCGCGCATGGCGCGCAGGACGGCCAGGTGCAGGGCGGTGGTGCGCAGCGCGTGATCCGGTCCTTCGCTCTCACTGTCGGGGTCGGGGGCGGGGAGGTTGATGCGTTGGCGCAGGTCGTCGTCGGTGAGGGTGGGCACCACGATGCGGTAGTCCGGTGCCCGGCCGTCCTTGATCGCCTGGGCGAGGGGGTATTCGAAGATTTTTTTGCCGTAGGCCTGTTCGTTGTCCATGGAGTTGGCGAACAGGTCGGCGGCCGGGCCCGGGGCGGCGGGGGCGCGGCGGCGGGGGCGGGTGGTGTCGGCGGACTCGGCCAGGTCGGGGGCGGCGAAGATGCGGGGGGTGGCGGTCATGTAGAGGCGGCGGTCGGCCCGGATGCGCTGGTTGTCGTGGACGGCGGCCCATTTCTTGTCGGGGCGGCCGGCGATGCGGTGCGCCTCGTCCATGATCGCCAGGTCGAACGGCGGCACCGTGCATGCGGTGTTGCGGGTTTCCTGGATCTTGTCGAGTGAGTCGTAGGTGCAGATCAGCGTCAGGGCCGGGATCTGGTCATCCCTCTCCCCCACGACTGACATGAGGGCGGCCAGGGTGACGGGGTCGCTGCTGGACATGACGCGGGCGGCCACCAGGGCGTCGCGGCCGGCGGCGTCCATGGAGGAGACGATGACCATGTGCTCGGTGTGGCCGTCGCGCCGCCATGCCAGTGCGGTCTGGGCGGCCAGGTCGAGGGTGGGCACGACGAACAGGACCAGGCGCGCCTGGAGTTCGTCGGCCACGCGGATCGAGACCAGGGTCTTGCCCGTTCCGGTCGCCGCGACGTACAGCCCCCGTGTCCCGGGACGCCGCAGATGCCGCGCCACCCGGGACACCGCTTCCACCTGGTCGGGGAACAGCGCTCGCTTCTCCGGCAGGCCGGGGGTGGCGGCAACCACGGTCATACAGCACTCCTGAGGGCGGTCCGGACGACGGCGGGGCGGCCGCCGCCCCGCCGGGCGTCGCGGCAGGCCTTTCAAGAGCCCTAGCCAGTCAGCCAGTCACGCTACCACCACCACTCCCCCAGGTACGGTGAATGTACGTGATTCGAACGCTAGTTGTGCGATTTATGTGCGGTTCAGGGGTACAGTGAGTGGCGGAGGTTCACCATGTCCGAGCTGTTCGATGCCATTGACGCGCTCGTCGCGTCCCGGTCGCCGCTGCCCCCGCCCGCCGAGCGCAAGCGCCTGCGGCAGGCCCACGGGCTCACCCTCGAAGAGGTGGCCGCCACCCTGGACGTGCGGCGGGCCACCGTCGGCGCGTGGGAGTCGGGCAAGACCGAACCACGCCCGCCCCAGCGAGAGCCCTACGCACACCTGCTGAAGCAGCTCGCCCGCCTCTACCCCTCCCCTGCGCCCGCCGAGGGCGCCACACCAGCCATCTCGGCCGCCACGGCGGTACCCGCCGCGCCCCCCGCCCCGGCCGAGGCAGCACCCTCTGCGGCTGCGGCGGTGAGCGCTCCCGTCCCGTCTCCTGCAGCCCCACCGCCGTCGCCGGCTGCCGCCCCGCGCCCGGCACGCGGCTCACGCCGCCCCGGCGCGCCCCGGGCCGCTGCCGCCAACTCCCCCGCGGCCGCAGGATCCGGCGCGTACGCCCACGGTCCGCTGCTCGTCCTGGGCGCCGATGACGAGCAGCAGGTAACCAGCTACGGCGCTGGCGGTCTGCTCCTGGACGTGCCCGCAGGGTCCCTTCCCGCCCTGGTGGAATGGGCCCTGGCCGAGGCGCGGGTGGGGGCGGTGAAGCTGCACGGGTCAGGCAAGGACGCCGACCCGCTGCTGGTCCTGACCGAGACGGCGTGCGAGCGCTACGGCCTGCCCCCGGTCCTGTCGGATGAGGAACGGTCCGCCGGGCGGCTCCCTGAGGGACACAAGATCATCAAGCAGCTGGAGCAGGCGGGGTGGCAGCTCACCCGGCGCGGGCTGGGGCCCTGGGCACGGATCTACCGCCCCGTCACGGGCGGGCGGCGCCAGTGTGTTCAGCTGTGCATCCCGTCCTGGCGTGCGCTGGACGAGCGCGCCTGGGGCCATGCCGCGCAGCTGGGTCCGGCGGAGCTGGCCCGGGTGATGGGGGTGTACGCGCACCGGGTGATGACACCGGTCGGGTCGAGTGCGGTGACCGGGCTGGAGCTGATGACCGCGCTCAACCCGCCCACCCGCGCGAGCGAGCCGGACCAGGACGGTAGTCGGCACTCCGAGCACCGGCCCGGATCTCTGGGGACGCAGCCGGTGGATCCCGCGCCATGCGAGGCGACCGACGGGCACCCTGTCCTGGCCCATCTGCCCCGCTTCCACATCCGCGGGCCCGAGGAGCGTTTGTTCGAGGAGGCGTACGACTGGGCCCGGGACCTGACCGACGCGGAATGCATGCAGCCCCATCTGGTCGGCATCGACGTGAACCTGGCGTTCGGCACGGCCGCCAACGGCGCCGTCGTCGGCCTGGACTCACCGCCCCAGCACGTCACCCACCCGGTCTTCGACCAGGCGGTGCCCGGCTCCTGGCTGGTGGACCTCTCCCACGTCGACCTCAGCCGGGTGAAGGTCGCCAAGCAGTGGCGCGAACTCCAGGGCGACCTGCTTCCCAGCCCGTTCACCCCGACCGGTGAACGCCCCCAGGGGTCTGCCTGGTACGCGACGCCGACCGTGGCGTACGCCGTCGAGCTCGGCTACGACGTCACGCCGGTCGAGGCTTGGGTGCGGCCGCGCGGCGGGCGGTTCCTGGATGGCTGGTACAAGCGGCTGCGTGACGCCTACGTCGCCACGATGGCGGAACTCGGCGTGGCGGAAAAGCTGCCGCCCGAGCAGTTCCTTGCGGCGATGGACGGATACAAGGGGCGGGATCCTGAACTGGGCATCGTCGTGGACGCGGTGAAGATGACCGTCAAGGGCGGCATCGGCAAGCTGCAGGAGAAGGCCCGCGGCGGAAACTGGGTACCCGGGCAGGCCTGGCCCGCACTCGCCCGGCCGACGTGGCGCCCCGACATCCGGGCCACCGTCATCTCCCGAGCCCGCGTCAACATGCACCGCAAGATGACCGCCCTCGCCGCCGCCACCGGCCGCTACCCCGTCGCAATCCTCTCCGACTGCGCCGTCTACACCGCCGACGGCCCCACCCCCCTGGACGTCCTGCCCTACGACAGAGACGGCAACACCGTACCCGGCTCGTTCCGCCTCGGCGTCTCCCCCGGCATGGTCAAGCACGAAGGCACCCAGGGCGTGCTGTGGGGCGTGGAGGTGCTGGAACAGCTCGGCGCAGACGGCAGGATCGCCAACCTCGCCCGGTACATCAAGACCGGTGAGGTCACCGCCCGGGACACCGGAGAATAGGGAGCGTACGGCGGATGGTCACCGTGGAGGAAGAGCTCGGCCGGGCGGTTCAGGGGGCGTTCACGCGCCCGGTGCCCAAGTCCGCCGGGGCTCAGATGCGTTACCTGGTGCGCCAGCACCAGGGCAGCACTCAGCAGGTAGCTGGTGTGCTCGGCATCAGCCGGCGCACCGTGGAGCGGTATATGAGGGGCCAGATCAAACAGCCCCGCCCGCAGCTCGCCACCCGGCTGGAGAGTGAGGTCCGCAGCCGGTGGCAGCCGCAGGTCAGGGCCCGGGCCCGGCAGAAAGCGGCCACGACCGACGGCATCATGATCGACGTCCAGGCCCGGTTCGGCTACACCGCCGCGCCCGGCTCCACCGACCAGTCACGCATCCGCCACCTCACCCTCGCCCTCCCACCCCGCCACGCCGCCCGCCTCCTCGGTGCCCAAGCCGCCGGAGCGGACGAGGACCAGCTGCTCCAGCTCACCGCCGAAGCCCTCGGCGAAACCTACTTCCGCGACAACGGACGCCGCGCCCACGGCCTCGAAGTCGAACTCACCGACGTCCTCGACCTCCAGTTCCGGCTGTAGGCGGAGGCGCCCCCGGCGGGAGTGCGGTGCACCCGCGCGCGCCTGATTGACGGCAGCACTGCCGGACACTTCCATGGCGTTCGGGCCCCGTGGACACCCGGCCGTGCGACGGACGACGCCCCCGCCACATCCGCCGCAGAGGACAGACCAGAAGTCTCACCACATCATCTGTCGCACCGTGCCTGTCCTTCACAGCGCGTACCGCCCGGGAGCCCGGTTCCACGCGGAAGAACCCTCAATGAATCCTGCGACCGCTCTCCAGCTCACCGCCAACCGGCGGCGCAACACCGGTGAACCCCCACCAGGCTCTTCACCCGCTGCTATCCGGCTCGGGCCAGGGGCTGTCCAACCGGCCGCACGCGACGCCGAGCGGGCCCGGCTGGAGGCCGAAATCCTGCGGCCGAGCCGCACGTGGGCAGCCTCAGCAGCCATCCGCTGGGCATCGCCCACGTGCGCCTCGAGCGGCTCTCATCCGCCAGCTCGTCGAGGAACCCGTAATCCTCGATCACTGGGTCAAGTTGCGGGAGGCGGCGGTCGGCTCGGATGCGGTGCGCATCGTTTGCCTCAGCCCACCTCTACTCCGTGCGGCCGGCAATGCGGTGCGCTTCGTCCGGACGGCCAGGTCGAAGGCCGGGGCGTCGAACGCGGTGTGCTGCGTGTTCTCGAACTAAAAAATCGAGAGAGTCGTAGGTGCGGATCACAGTCGCTGCCGGAATCTCGTTCCTGCCCTCGGCGACGGCTGACATCAACAGTGCCAGCGGGCTGGCCTGGGAGGCTGAGGTGACGTGAGCTGCGACCAAGGCGTCGTGACCGGAGGCATCCATAGACGAGAGAATCACGATCGGTTCACTGCGGGCGTCGACGCGCCAGGCCAGTGCGGTTTGCCCAGCCAAGTCCAGTGTCGGCACCACGAAGAGCACCAGGCGCGCATCCAGGGAAACCGCGACGCGGGCGGCGACCATGATCTTTCCAGTTCCGCTCACGGAGACGTACAGTGCCCGGCTGCCTGGTCGACGCAGATGCCCGACAGCACAGTCCAGGCCTTCCTGCTGGGTGAGGAAACAGGCTGACGCGTCCAGGGCGAGAGGTGGGGCCGGCCGTCATGGTCGCTGTTCGTCCGTCGGTGGCTACGGTGCTTGCGGTGAGTGGAGCAGTTCAGCCGGATGCTACGGGGGCGGCCGGGGTCATGTTGTTCTGCTGTGGTGGAAGGAGCGACGCTGCGCTGAGAGCTGCCGTCTGCTGGGCAAGCTTTTTGTAGCCGGTTGCCGTGATGGTGCGCCAGGAGAGGTAGAAGCCGGCCGTCAGGCCCACGCCGAGGATTGTGGTCAGCGCGAGGAGAACAGCACGGTGTTCCATGTCGTAGCGCAACAGGAGAAGGTCGCCAGCCAGAGTCAGTACGGCGGTATTGAGGATCCATCCCCGGCAGATCCTCATCCTTGAACGGGCATAATCGGCCAGGGCAACCAACGGGGGCTGAGTGGCCAGGATCAGACGGGCCTGGGCATATGTGTCCTCGGCGGGGAAGGACGCTTGCCGCAGGTTACGGCGGATGCGGGTGAGAGCTTTGTCTGCACACCGGTCGATGAGGATGCCCAGGGCGTAGGCCGCGGCAAGGCATGCTCCGGTAGCAGACGTTGATCCTGCCACGGGCGCAGCTTTGGCTGCGGTCTCCGGGCCTGCTGCCGCTGCAGCCAGCAGGGCGAGCCCAGTGACGAAACCGATGCCCACAACGAGGACTTCAACGAACATAGCGGTGGTCGCAGCGAGGGCGGGTGTCTCCGGCTGTCCAGAGCTCATCGGCGTACTCCCCAAATTCTGGCCATGTCCGTCAGCAGTCTGTCTTCCAAGTTGCCCTCCCAGGTCTCTTGCAGGTCGTAGCGGGCATTGGCCAGCCTCTCGAATATGATCAGGCTCTCTGGCTGGCTGGCAAGCAGGTACCGGCCGTATTCGAGGAACTGTTCACTGCTGGGCCCGAACTGCTCGTAGGCGCGCTCGATCGTGGCGCGGTTCTCTTCGGCGAACTCCACGAGGCGATCGGCATAGCCAGGGTCATCTCCGATCGCGTCGATGAGGACGTCGACGACATCCTCTGATAGTTCCCTGTCATAGGGATGGTTGCTGAAGGTCTGATAGATGCGTTCCGCCTCGGCAAGGAGGCGGTTGCTGCGGCTGAAATCGGGGTGCTCGGCCAACGCTTTTACCCCCCGTTCGACCTCCGAGTCGTACAACTCAACCAGGGCGATCAAACGGTACAGCGAGCGTCTGACATCGGGTGGGATGTCGGTGGTGGACCCCGGCTTGTACATCAGTGAGTGCGACATGCGCGCCCACACGTCGGCGGCTTCGGTGCGGAGCTGCACCTCGCACTCGTAAGGCGAGCCGTCCGGGTCCGTCCCTCCCCCGTGGGCTCGTATCTGAACGTGAAGCCGGGGGTACTCGAGACGCTCTTCGAAGCCGGGCTTCCTACGGTCGTCCTCGACGCGTACGACAGTGAGGTTGCACTGGGTGGTCACCAGGTCGAGCGCCTCGTCGAGAAGGCCGGAGTACGGGACGACGATACGGATGCCGGCCTTGTCGGTGATCTCGTTCCAAGGGTCCTTGTACCCCTTGCGGTAGGCCTTCTTGATGAAGCTGCTGACCTCCTTGGCGCGCGAGGAGACCTGGCAGCCGAGGTGCGCGCGGGCTGCTCGCCTACGTATGTAGGCGGCGGTGAGCTCCGCTGCCTTCTCTACCTCCGACAGCTGCTGACGGTAGCGGCGGTACGCCTCATGGGCGGTCAGCGGCACGGTCATGAGTGGAGATGCTGAGTGCAGGAGTGGTGTCACTGTGCTGGGCTGGACGAGCCTTCGCCCTGCCCTGACCGAAGCTGCGTGTCTCGGTCATAATGCCGGTAAGAATCAGACGTGTCCTGCCGCCGTCCAGGCCGACGAACTTGATCGAGTCACCCTCCATTGCCTCAACCGGAGCGATCACGAAGGCACCGTTGTCGAACGCCATGCGCATCTTACGCAGCTTGGGCTCCACTAGTTCGATGTCCTTGTCGAAGGTCTGCTCAGGGACCTCGTTGTCCCGCATGTGCTGGGCGAAGCTCTCCCGGTGGGGCGCTTGCAGCCGTGTCTTGATGAAGGAGTCGGGGTCCACGACAGGGGTGGGACTTTGCAGTTCCACCAGGACCGCCATGAGGTAGGAGATCCGTGTGTCAGCATCCTGGAGTGTGTTGATCCAGTCCACCGCGGCATCGTGGAAGCGGAGGGTGACCTGGCGCGGCTCGTTCTTCAGCCGGCAGCCCAAGAAAGCTTCCCGGAAGAACTTCGCGAGTTGCTTGCCCGTCATCTGCTTGTCGGCAGCCCAGCCCTCCATGCCGCCCTCGCTCATCCCGGCGGACGAGAACAGGGCGATCTTGTAGACGCGGGAGGCCTCAGTGAACAACAAGTTCGCGAAGTATGTGACGTCGAACGTGCGTAGGCCGCCGGCCGTGGTGACCTCGGTGGCCTGCATCCCTGACTCCGGTTCAAGCTTGACCATGAGCAAGCTCTTATGCCCGTCCAGCGTCACCGAGGCGACCAGGAGAAGTCCATCAGAACTGGTCATAGGCTGGCTGGCCAGGAGGAGTTCGGCAATCTCCCTCGACGCCTCGACAAGTCCACAGTCGCCTTCGAGGAAGGCGCGCACCTGATCAGGAAGCTGCGACTTGAACTCGCTGTCCACGACAACTTCGCGCCCGAGACTGGTGAGAACGTCACTGAACTTGATCTCGAGCTCACCGCGTACCGTGCCGTTCAGGCTGCAGGCAGCTTCGCTGAACTTGATCTGCGCCGGCGCGAGGTCTGTCTTCCTCTTCCGCGGAATCGAGTGCACGATCGCCTCGTTGACGGCCAGATTGCTGAAATCAGTCTGCATTCCCCACCCCATGTACATCCAGCAGCACTTCACTAAAGCAAATTACTGCGTCATCGACCATTCAATGGAATGATCTCTCCACGCAGGGCTTCGGCAAGGAAGCCGAACATCCGAGACGCGGCGCAACCTGCCGTCCTACGCCCCCCGGCATATTCCCGCGCTCATCGTAGCGGAACGTAGCCTCCGGGAAGGAGGCGGCAGACGAACCTCAGCGCCTGTCCGGGCTCCGCGAAGCGAGATCCGGACACCATCGAGTTCGCTAACACGTTCGACTCGGTAGGAAGTTCGGAAAGCACCCCCACAAGGATGCCGCACCGCGAATAAAGCGCAAAAGCCCCCCACTCGCCGCGTCCGGGACGCCGGCATCCGTCGTGTCACCACCTGGTGTCAGGCTCGGTCTGACGCCTGGCTTCCCTGTGCTCCGCCCGTTGTCGGCGGCTGCGGCGAGCGGCCATGTGCGGCAGCCAGAACGAACTTCTCCAGGAGTTCCTTCAGCGGCGGCACGTACTGGAGGTAGAAGCTGACGAAGAAATCATCGTCGTCATCCGGGATACCGTCCTCCGTGCAGGAGCTACGGACGTCAGTACACAGCTCCAGAAGCTTGTCGAGAACCGGCTGATAGGCCGGCATCGGTACCCGCGTCCAGCGCACCACGGTGCGTACCGCAACAAGGGCACGGCCGACCGCCGCCAACGCGCCACGGTCGCTGGGCGCACCGCTTCTCCAAACCGTGGAACGCAACGCACGTTGCGCTCGCATACCAACTCGGCCTGCGTCATCAGCTCCTCTGCTCCTTCGACCAGGCTCACAACGCTCTCGTCCGCGTCCCGCTGATCCGGCCGGCTCCGCTGCGTGAGTGTGGGCCCCGGTGTCCCCGTCTGGCATTCCGTCCGGCTGGTGTGGAGGCGCCATCCGTAGCCTCCGTGCAGGTACTGGTCGTGGCACAGCGCCGCTCGGCTTCCGCGGCGGTACACGCTCGAAACAAACCCGGCAAAGACGCTCAGCAAACAGGTACCCACGACGCCCGCAGCACTGAAACCTCACCCCACCGATCCGCGCCACCACCTCACCCACCGGAGCAACCACCCACACACCCACCGACACAAAACCCCCACCCCCACCAAACACGAACGGTGTGGTCCGGATGGTCCGAGTTGACCAGGGTGAACTGCCACGGCGGTCCGACGCGGGCTTCGACCGGGTTCGCCCAAGAGGCATTGGCCGACCGCGGAGTACGGTCCGTCCCCCCGCACCATCTCACTCTTCCAAGGCTCCACCAGGCCGTACCACCCGGCGGGCGGCCCCTCCATCGCACACCGCACACACGGGAGACCGCCACGGCGCATGCCATGGCGCACCGGATCATGCCCGGCATGCTCGCACTCGTCCAGGTCCGGATGACCTCGCCGGACGCGCGGCAAAGCGGCCTCGGCCGCCAGGACCCCGCGGCATGGACAAACCTCCCGGCGGGCCGGCACCTCCGCCTGCGTGCGCTGTCCTGCCGCTGCACGGTCCAGGCAGCGGCAGGACAGGGACATCGGCCCAGGCGGGCCACATCCAGCGGCAGTACGTCAAGGCGTCAATCGTGCTTCCCCGCAGGGCCACGGTCCCGGCCCCGGTGCGCCGTGAGGCAAATGCCTCAGCGAAGCGGCTACCGACGACCGGCCGTGAAGGTATGGACCCCCGGCCCCAGATCCGAGAGGGTGATACGACCATTGGTGAACCGGACCGACCGGTCCGGCCCGCGGCGGCCGCCCCAGAGCACCTTGTGCCCCTCGCGTACAACCGTCTCGTCCGCGTCACCAGGGAGGGCGAGCACTCCGCGCGTGCCGGCGGGCACCTTCACCGTCACAGTGAAACCGTCAGCGGAGTTCTGCCAGGAAACCGTCAACGCACCCCTGGGCGTCGGGAGTTGCCCCTGCGCCCAGGCGACGTCACCGGGATGGGGACGGACCTCCCATGTGGCGTAGCCCGGCGAGGTGGGACGGGCACCGAGAAGCTGATGGGTGAGCGCGGGCAGTACGCCGGTGGACCAGCCGTGCGCCATGCTCGTGTACGCATCCTCGTACAGGGAACCACCCGGCCCAATACCCTCCCAGTACGTGACACCAGGGTCGTTGCGGTCCATCCAGCCATAAGTACGGCGGATGCGAAGTGTGAGAGTGCCGCGGGGTGTCCAACGGACCAGTTTCCCGCAGTCTCAGATCCTCTGGCACGCCGTCCGCCCGCGCGTCGTGCGGAGGGCATGGGAGTCGCAGGGCGGTGAGGGCTGTGCAGTCGCCGTACAGGGTGATCGGCCCGTCGAGACTGTCCATCGGAGGAGTGAGCAGTACGGCCTCGGCGTCCGGGAGGCGTCGAAGGAAGGTGGTCATGTCGGCTGTGGTCACGGTGCCGTGGGTACCGATGGAAACAGCGCTGCGGCCGAGGCGGTTGAGGGTGTATCGGGCGTCGGTGCTCTGCGATGCGAACAGGCCCTGCCAGGCGATCACCTGCATCAGGACGATGAGCGCCACGGTGATGCCGGTGACCAGGCGGGCGGTCGCTCCGGGGTGTGCTGGTACGGCATCCCGCCACCAGGGTCCCGGCGAGACCGCGTGCCCGCCCCTGTCGGGTGAGGACCGGTCCGGCGGCCGCTGTGACAGTTGCGGAAGCCGTGCGGCCACGAGGACAGGGCCTGCCCCGGCCGAACGCGGCAGATTCCGCACCGCGAACGCCTGCGCAGAGTCCTGGAGTACAGCGACGCCCGCACCTGGCCGCCACGACAGCGTCGCAATAAGCGGAGCGCACAACCGACCGGTGGCACGGCGGCCCGGACCTGGCACGCCCGGGAAGTCAGGTGCCCGAAGTGCCAGGCCCCGCGGAAGCCCGCTGCACGCCCAACGGAACCCATCGTGAACAAATCGATTGGGCGGCGGAGTTCACGCGCAAGCTGTGGGACTGACCTCCAGGTGCTCACCGCGCGAGCGGAGGTGCGCTGACCGCCGAGAACGGTCTTGCCAGCGTCGGACTCGCGGCCGCGCCCACAGGCCACAGCCCGTTTCAGCAGATCGCTGACGAAGGCGAGCGAAGGTTGATGACCTCGTTCGGCTGGTCCGAGGAAGCCGAGACGAACGGGGCCTATCGGACCGAGCAGTGCCGTTGGTCGTTCCGGCACAATCTTTGTCGTGGGGGCACTCGGGCCCACCAGACAAATAACCCCCGGTTTGTGGGTTTTTTTTTTTTGGA
>NZ_JBSFFN010000058.1:0-33677 GCF_053596135.1 Streptomyces sp. NPDC001770
GGGCGGTACGGCCGTCGGCCGTACCGCCCCGCGCTCCCTCGCCCGTGCTCAGGCCTCGCGCGTCCCCGCGTACATGTCCTCGATCAGCGACTTGTACTCGCGCTCGACGACCGGCCGCTTCAGCTTGAGGCTGGGGGTCAGCTCGCCGTGTTCGATGTCCAGGTCACGCGGGAGGAGGCGGAACTTCTTGATGGTCTGCCACCGCTGAAGTCCCCCGTTGAGCTCGTTGACGTAGCCCTCGATGAGCTCCACGGTCTGCGGGGCCGCCACCACTTCGGCGTACGGCTTGCCGTCCAGGCCGTTCTCGGCCGCCCAGCCGAGGATCGCGGGTTCGTCCAGGGCGATGAGCGCGGTGCAGAAGTTCCGGTCCGCGCCGTGCACCAGGATGTTGGAGACGAACGGGCAGACCGCCTTGAACTGGCCCTCGACCTCGGCCGGGGCGACGTACTTGCCGCCCGAGGTCTTGATCAGGTCCTTCTTCCGGTCCGTGATGCTCAGGTACCCGTCGACGGAGAGTTCGCCGATGTCGCCGGTGTGCAGCCAGCCGTCCGACTCCAGCACCTCGGACGACTTGTCCGGGAGCCGGTGGTAGCCCTCCATGATGCCGGGGCCGCGCAGCAGCACCTCGCCGTCGTCGGCGATGCGGACCTCGGTGCCGGGGAGCGGCTTGCCGACGGTGCCGGTGCGGTAGGCCTCGCCCGGGTTGCAGAACGAGGCGGCGCTGGACTCGGTGAGGCCGTACCCCTCCAGGATGTGCACGCCCGCGCCGGCGAAGAAGTAGCCGATGTCCGGGGCGAGTGCGGCGGAGCCGGAGACGCAGGCGCGCAGCCGGCCGCCGAACGCCTCGCGGATCTTCGCGAAGACGAGGGCGTCCGCGGCCCGGTGCTTGGCGCCGAGGGCGAAGGGGACGGAGGCGGTGCCCGTACGGCGGAAGTTG
Source organism: Streptomyces sp. NPDC001770 (assembly GCF_053596135.1). Taxonomy (NCBI): domain Bacteria; kingdom Bacillati; phylum Actinomycetota; class Actinomycetes; order Kitasatosporales; family Streptomycetaceae; genus Streptomyces; species Streptomyces sp. NPDC001770. Next base: position 938 of record NZ_JBSFFN010000058.1, read on the forward strand.
TCCTGCGAGACCTTGGCGTACTCGCGGGCGACGCCCACGGACCACTGGAAGATCTTGTACTTGGCCCCGCCACCGGCGCGGGCCTTGGCCGCGACGCCGTTGTAGACCTTCTCGAAGATGCGCGGGACGGCCGCCATGTAGGTGGGCCGGACCACCGGGAGGTTCTCGATGATCTTGTCGACCCGGCCGTCGACGGCGGTGACGTGGCCGACCTCGATCTGGCCGGAGGTCAGCACCTTGCCGAAGACGTGCGCGAGCGGCAGCCAGAGGTACTGGACGTCGTCGGCGTTGATCAGCCCGGTCGCGACGGTGGCCTTGGCCATGTACGACCAGTTGTCGTGCGGCAGCCGCACTCCCTTGGGCCGCCCGGTGGTGCCGGAGGTGTAGATCAGGGTGGCCAGCTGGTCGGCGGTGATGTCCGACACCCGCTCCTTGACGGCCTCCGGGTGCTCCACCAGGTACGCGGCGCCCTGGGCCTCCAGCTCGGCGAGGGTCAGCAGCCAGCCCTCGGGGTCGCCCTCGGCGGGCTCGGCGGCAGCCGGGTCGATGACGACGACACGGGTGAGGTCGGGCAGCTCGGCACGGGACTCGCGGGCCTTCGCGACCTGGGCCGCGTCCTCCGCGATCAGCACCCGGCTCTCGGAGTCGGCCAGGATGAAGGCGGACTCCTCGGTGTTGGTGGAGGGGTAGACCGTGGTCGTCGCGGCGCCGGCGCACATCACGCCCAGGTCGGCGAGGATCCACTCGACCCGGGTGGAGGACGCGAGCGCGACCCGCTCCTCGGGCCGCACACCGAGCGCGATCAGGCCCGCAGCGATGGCGTAGACGCGTTCGGCGGACTCGCCCCAGGTCAGCGACTTCCACTCGTCCGGACCCTCGCCCGTGGACGAGGGCACCGGGTAGCGGTACGCCTCGCCGTCCGGCGTGGCGGCCACCCGCTCCATGAAGAGATTCGCCACGGAGGGCGGTCGGTTGTCGATCAGGGTCTGTGGTGTGTCGCTCACGACGTCCTCCGGGCCTGCGGCATCGCTACGACCGGCCGCTTGGTGATCCTGCTGTGTCTGCTTGCTTCTCGTTCCCGCTCTGCGCGTGATCCTGATCCACCGCGCGTCCTGCTCGTCACGCTCGCTCGGCTGTTCCCGCCCTGTACGACCGGCTCACCACCGGCTTGCTTAACTGGCGAGTAACTAGACGAGCCGTGATCAGGGTAAAGCGCGCCCGGTTTCCGCGTAAGGGGCCACGGGCCGCCGGTTCATAACGAACGGGCCCCCGCCCTCCGCACTGTGCGGAGGAACAGGGGCCCGAACGTGTGACGCCTCGAACAGCTCGTCCGTACACCCGGTGGAGAGGTCCACGGGGTGTACGGACGAGGCCCACGGAGATGCCGCGGCGGGTGAGGCCGCGGGGCGGGCTACTTCTTGCCCTTGGCCTCGGCGCCGGACTCGTCGGTGGACAGGACGGCGATGAACGCGTCCTGCGGCACCTCGACGTTGCCGACCATCTTCATCCGCTTCTTGCCCTCCTTCTGCTTCTCCAGCAGCTTCCGCTTACGGGAGATGTCACCGCCGTAGCACTTGGCGAGGACGTCCTTGCGGATGGCGCGGACGGTCTCACGGGCGATGACCCGGGAGCCGATGGCCGCCTGGATCGGCACCTCGAAGTTCTGCCGGGGGATGAGCTTCTGCAGCTTGGCGACGAGCCGCACGCCGTACGCGTACGCCTTGTCCTTGTGGGTGACGGCGGAGAACGCGTCCACCTTGTCGCCGTGCAGCAGGATGTCGACCTTGACGAGCTGCGCCGACTGCTCGCCGGTGGGCTCGTAGTCGAGCGAGGCGTACCCGCGGGTCTTCGACTTCAGCTGGTCGAAGAAGTCGAAGACGATCTCGGCGAGCGGCAGGGTGTAGCGGATCTCCACCCGGTCCTCGGAGAGGTAGTCCATGCCGATCAGGGTGCCGCGCCGGTTCTGGCAGAGCTCCATGATCGCGCCGATGAACTCGCTGGGCGCGAGGACAGTGGCCCGGACGACCGGCTCGTGCACCGAGTCGATCTTGCCCTCGGGGAACTCGCTCGGGTTGGTGACGGTGTGCTCGGTGCCGTCCTCCATCGTCACGCGGTACACCACGTTGGGTGCGGTGGCGATGAGGTCGAGGCCGAACTCGCGCTCCAGGCGCTCGCGGATCACGTCGAGGTGGAGCAGGCCGAGGAAGCCGACGCGGAAGCCGAAGCCGAGCGCGGCGGAGGTCTCCGGCTCGTAGACCAGGGCCGCGTCGTTGAGCTGGAGCTTGTCCAGGGCCTCGCGCAGGTCCGGGTAGTCCGAGCCGTCCAGCGGGTAGAGCCCCGAGAACACCATCGGCTTCGGGTCCTTGTACCCGCCCAGCGCCTCGGTCGCCCCGCTGTGCAGGGAGGTGATCGTGTCACCGACCTTGGACTGACGGACGTCCTTCACACCGGTGATGATGTAACCGACCTCACCCACACCGAGGCCGTCCGCCGGGGTCATCTCCGGGGAGGAGACACCGATCTCCAGCAGCTCGTGCGTGGCGCCGGTCGACATCATCCGGATGCGCTCGCGCTTGTTGAGCTGGCCGTCGACCACACGGACGTACGTGACGACGCCGCGGTAGGAGTCGTAGACCGAGTCGAAGATCATCGCGCGGGCGGGGGCGTCCGCCTGGCCCACGGGGGCCGGAACGTCCCGGACCACCCGGTCCAGCAGCGCGTCCACGCCGACACCGGTCTTCGCGGAGACCTTGAGGACGTCCTCCGGCTGGCAGCCGATGAGGTTCGCCAGCTCCTCGGAGAACTTCTCGGGCTGCGCGGCCGGCAGGTCGATCTTGTTCAGCACCGGGACGATGGTGAGGTCGTTCTCCATGGCCAGGTACAGGTTGGCCAGGGTCTGCGCCTCGATCCCCTGGGCCGCGTCGACCAGCAGGACCGTGCCCTCACAGGCGGCGAGCGAACGCGACACCTCGTACGTGAAGTCCACGTGCCCGGGGGTGTCGATCATGTTGAGGATGTGGGTGCTGCCCTTGCCCTCCGCCGTGGTGGGCGCCCACGGCAGACGGACCGCCTGGGACTTGATGGTGATACCGCGCTCGCGCTCGATGTCCATCCGGTCGAGGTACTGAGCGCGCATCTGCCGCTGGTCGACCACGCCCGTCAGCTGGAGCATCCGGTCGGCAAGGGTCGACTTGCCGTGGTCGATGTGCGCGATGATGCAGAAGTTGCGGATCAGCGCCGGGTCGGTACGGCTCGGCGCAGGCACGTTGGTGGGAGTCGCGGGCACGCAGGGTCCTGATTCTTGAGACGCCGAACGCCGTGTCTCGGGTCGATGTCGGGTCGGTCGGATCTATACGTAGCTTCCATCGTCCCACGCCTGGGCCGCAGCCACGGGTTTGGGCCGGTAGGAGGGTGACTGGTACCGTGGGCAGCTGTGCCTCGTGGCTCCTTGGGTGATACCGCGGAGACGCGCGGCGCACTCAGAAGATCCAACGAACCTGAAAAGGCTCTCTCGTGGCGAACATCAAGTCCCAGATCAAGCGGAACAAGACCAACGAGAAGGCGCGCCTGCGCAACAAGGCCGTCAAGTCGTCGCTCAAGACCGCGATCCGCAAGGCCCGTGAGGCTGCCGTCGCCGGTGACGTCGAGAAGGCCACCACGGCCGCTCGCGACGCTTCCCGCGCGCTCGACAAGGCCGTCTCCAAGGGTGTCATCCACAAGAACGCCGCGGCCAACAAGAAGTCGGCCCTGGCCTCCAAGGTTGCCTCCCTCAGCGCCTGAGCACCCTGATGTGATCGCCGGAACGGACACAGCGGGCCCTCTCTCCCGCTCCTGACCGGCACCCCGTGCCGCACACCGAACCTGCGTTCGCCACGCGGGTGCGGCACACACAGCGTGAACGGAAAGGCCCCGTTCGTCCCCCTCCCCGGGGCGACGAACGGGGCCTTTCCGCGTGTACGGGCGCGGGTGCCATTCCGCTTGTGCGGGCGCGGGTGCCATTCCGCTTGTGCGGGCGTGGTTACGGGCCCACGAGGTCGGAAGGTCTCAGGCCTCCGGTACCGGCTCGGCGGCTCAGCGGCTCGGGAACATCAGCTCGGGATCAGCGGCCCGCGCGGGCGGCCCGCGCGACGGCGACGACCGCCTTCTCCAGTGCGTACTCGGGGTCGTCCCCGCCGCCCTTGACGCCCGCGTCGGCGGCGGCCACGGCCAGGGTCGCCGCCGCGATCCCGTCCGGGGTCCAGCCGCGCATCTGCTGGCGTACCCGGTCGATCTTCCACGGCGGCATGCCCAGCTCGCGGGCCAGGTCGGCGGGGCGTCCGCCCCGGGCGGAGGAAAGCTTGCCGATGGCCCGGACTCCCTGGGCGAGGGCGCTGGTGATGAGGACGGGGGCGACCCCCGTCGACAGGGACCAGCGCAGCGCCTCCAGCGCCTCGGCGGCCCGCCCTTCCACAGCCCGGTCGGCGACGGTGAACGAGGACGCCTCGGCACGGCCCGTGTAGTAGCGCCCGACGACGGCCTCGTCGATGGTGCCTTCGACGTCCGCGACGAGCTGGGAGACGGCGCTCGCCAGCTCCCGCAGGTCGCTGCCGATGGAGTCCACGAGAGACTGGCACGCCTCCGGGGTGGCCGAACGGCCCAGCGCCCGGAACTCCGACCGTACGAAGGTGAGCCGCTCGGCCGGCTTCGTCGTCTTCGGGCAGGCGACCTCACGCGCTCCGGCCTTGCGGGCCGCGTCCAGCAGGCCCTTGCCCTTGGCGCCGCCCGCGTGGAGCAGCACCAGGGTGATCTCCTCGGCCGGGGAGTCGAGGTACGCCTTGACGTCCTTCACGGTGTCGGCGGAGAGATCGTGGGCGTTGCGGACGATCACCACCTTCCGCTCGGCGAAGAGGGACGGGCTGGTCAGCTCGGCGAGCGTGCCGGGCTGCAACTGCTCCGAGGCGAGATCGCGGACGTCCGTGTCGGCGTCGGCGGCGCGGGCTGCCGCCACCACCTGCTGCACGGCGCGGTCGAGGAGGAGGTCCTCCTGGCCCACGGCGAGCGTGAGGGGGGCGAGCGGATCGTCGGTGGGGTTCCTTCTGGTGGCCATCGCCGTCCAGCATCCCACGCCCCACCGACAGCCGGTCCGCCGTCCGCCCGGACCGCCGTGTGCCCGGAGCGCCGCATGCCAGGACCGCCGCGTGCCAGGTCCGCCGTCCGCCCGGACCGCCGTGTGCCCGGAGCGCCGCATGCCCGGTCCCCGGTCCGGGGCACAGTGGCTCGCGGGCGAGAATGGGTGGGTGAGCGATGTGAGACATGTACTGGTGCTGCCCGACCGTGACGCCGCCCGGGAGGTGGCCGAGGAGCTGCCCGACCGCTTCGCCGTCGGCGAGGAACCGCAGTTGCTGAGGGACGCGCTGGCCGGCGAGGACGACGCCGAGGACGCCCAGTGGCTGGTGGTCGTGGAGGACCCGGACGGGCGGCTGGACGCCGCCGCTCTCGACGCCTTCGCGGCGGAGTACGAGGGGTGGCTGGAGGCCCCGTAGAGGGGGCGTGAAGGGACCGCAGCGGGGCCGCGGCCAGGGGGGCTCGGGGTCTCAGTGGCGGGCGGGGTGCCGGGCGGGGCAGGGGCCACGGCCGCCGTGGAGCGTCGGCCCCCGCCCGACGGGTCAGCCCTTCTGGACGATCTGGATGTCCATCTCGATGGAGATGCTGGAGCCGACGACCGCGATTCCCTTGGCCAGCATCGTCTGCCAGGTGAGAGTGAAGTCTTCACGGTGCAGCTCGGTGGTGGCCCGGCAGGCGGCCCGCGCCTCGCCCTCCAGCCCGTTGCCGAGACCGAGGTACTGGGTCTCCAGCGTCACGGTGCGGCTGACGCCGTGGAGGGTGAGCGCCCCGGTGACGGCCCACCGGCTCCCGCCGCGGTGCACGAAGCGCTCGCTGTAGAACTCCAGCGTGGGGAAGTGGCCGACGTCCAGGAAGTCGGCCGAGCGCAGGTGGTCGTCGCGCATCTGGACATTGGTGTCGATCGACGCGGCGTCGATGATGACGTGCATCGCGGAGTCCTCCATGTGCTCCGCGATGCGGATGGCACCGGCGAAGGTGTTGAACCTGCCGTGGACGCGCGCCATACCGATGTGCCGGGCGGTGAAGCCGATCTGGGTGTGGGTCGGCTCGATCTCCCAGTCGCCGGGGGCGGGGAGCTGCGGGGGCTGCGCCAGCTGGAGCCGTACGTCGCCGAGGTTGGCGTGCCCGCTCTCGGTCACCGTGACCGGCCCGTGGAAGGGGGTGAACCCCTCGGACGTGACGCCCAGTCGGTATTCGCCCGCCGGGACCGCCGCGAGAATCCTCCCGTACGGGTCGGTGTCGCCGCCGAAGACCCTGCGGCCCCCGGCGTCCGTGACGACGAACTCGGCCTGCAGCACCGGCTGGTCGACCGGGTCGAGCACCCGGCAGCTGATCACGCCCGCGGACTGCGGCACGGTGACTCCGGCGAGGGCGCCACCGGAGGCGGCACCCGACTGTCCATTGCTGCGAAACCAACGGCCGAACATTGCGCACTCCTGGGGGCGATCACCTGGGGCCCCTACGGCTGGACGTCGTTGTCGGAGCAGCGGCCCGCCGACGAAAATGCATTCGATCATTCTTGCCGCGTTCGAGGCAAACAGAGCTGCTCGTACGGGATGCACGGTGCTGTGACGGGCTGTTACCGAACATCCTTATTGACGCCACCTCTCACAGAATGGTCCGTATTGCGGACACTCCACCCCTCCTCGCCGGCACCGGCCCCCGGCTACCGGAACCTCCTACCGGCGGCCCACCACCCGCAGTCCGGCCCCCGCACCGCTCACGGCGATCGCCCCGTCCACATCGGTACGCAGCACCCTCGCGCCGCCCGCGGCCAGTGCGGCCACGGTGCGCGGGGCCGGGTGCCCGTACGGGTTCCCGGCACCGCAGGAGATGAGCGCGAGCCTCGGCCGCACCCGGCGCATCAGCCCCGGGTCCTGGAAACCCGAGCCGTGGTGCGCCACCTTGAGCACGTCCACTCCGGACAGTTCGGGGTGCGCGCGTATCAGTCCCTGCTGGGCCGGGGGTTCGAGATCGCCCAGGAGCAGCAGCCGCAGACCGCCCCGCGCCGTGACCAGCAGGGTGAGACTGGAGTCGTTCGGCTCCTCGGGTACGCCCGTGGCCACAGCCGTCGCCCGGGCGCCCGCCTCCGGCCACAGGACCTGCCAGTCGAGGGCCCCGAGGCGGCGGTGCTCCCCCGCCGCCGCAGGAATCAGCGGCACCCCCGAGGCGGCGGCGGTACGCCGTACGAACGCGGCCTGTTCCGCGGGCTGTTCGAGGCCGGTCGTCTGGACCGCCCCCACCGTCCTGCCCCGCAGCACGCCGGGCAGCCCGCGCACATGGTCCGCGTGGAAGTGGGTCAGCACCAGCAGCGGCACACGTCTGACGCCCAGCTCCCGCAGGCACCGGTCGACGGGTGCCGGTTCGGGCCCGGCGTCCACGACGACCCCGGTCCCGTCGCCTGCCGCGAGCACCATCGCATCGCCCTGACCGACGTCGCAGAGGGCGAAGGCCCAGCCGGGCGGGGGCCACCCCGTCACCATGCGGGTCAGCGGCACGGGTCTGAAGACCGCGAGGACCAGCATCAGCGCGGCCACCGAGCAGAGCCAGGGGTGCCGGCCCAGGTGGCGGGCGCCCACCACCACGAGCAGCGTGACTCCCGCCAGCAGAGCGGCACCTCCCCAGCCGCCGGGCCAGGCCGCCTCCGCCCCGGGCAGCCCGGCACCCGTTCTGGCGATGCCGGCGATCCACTCCACCGGCCACCCCGCGATCCGGGCCAGCACCTGTGCCGCGGGCATCGACACCGGGGCCACGGCGAGCACGGCGAACCCGAGGACCGTGGCGGGCGCCACCGCGAACTCGGCGAGCAGGTTGCACGGGACCGCCACCAGGCTCACCCGGGAGGCCAGCACCACGACGACGGGCGCGCAGACGGCCTGCGCCGCCGCGGCGGCTGCCAGCACCTCGGCGAGCCTGGCGGGCACCCGCCTCCGGCACAGGGCCGCCCCCCAGCGCGGCGCGAGAGTGAGCAGCGATCCGGTGGCCAGGACGGAGAGCAGGAAGCCGTAACTCCGGGCCAGCCACGGGTCGTACAGCACCAGCAGCAGAACCGCCGCCGCCAGCGCGGGAATCAGGGCTCTGCGCCGGCCGGTGCCGATGGCGAGGAGCGTGATCAGCCCGCACGCCGCCGCGCGCAGCACGCTCGGCTCCGGCCGGCAGACGATCACGAACGCGAGGGCGATCAGGCCACCGATCAGTGCCGTCGTGCGCAAGGTCAGCCCCAGCCGGGGCGCGAGGCCCCGCCGTTCGGCGCTCAGGGCGGCACTCGGAGGGCCGATCAGCAAGAAGAGCAGAATAGATAGATTTGAACCAGAAACGGACAGGAGGTGTGTGAGATCGGTGGACCGGAAGGCGTCGTGCAGTTCGGTCGGGACGCGTGAGGTGTCGCCGACCACCAGGCCGGGCAGCAGCGCCCGGGCGTCCGGGGTGAGCCTTTCGGTGGCCCGGCGCAGCCCTTCGCGCAACTCCCCCGCCAGGCGCTGCGTGAAGGTGGGCCCGCTGACGATCCGTGGCGCGGTACCCGAAGCCACCCGCAGGGTCGCCGCGCTCCGTTCGCCCTCGCGCGTGGAGGGGACGAGCCGGCCGCCGATCCGCAGACCGGTGGAGGGCAGCAGGCTCTGCCACGCCCGCGGCGCGGCGCCGGGCGACACCATCAGGACGACCGGCGTGCGGAGCCGGTACGCCTCCCCGACGGCGTACGCCTCCCCGACGGCGGAAGAAGCCACACCCGGCCCTGACCCCGGGTCGGGGCCGGGGCCCGTCGCACCGGAGCCGGGGCCCGGGCCGAAGCCGGGACGGTGACCGGGCCGCGCGAGCCGGGTGATCTCGGCGTCGATCAGCAGCAGGGCAGGCATGCTCCGGCTGCCGCGCACCTGGGCGCGCGTACGTACCGGATCGGAGGTGATGGTGACCTCCGCTTCCACCTCCGTGTGCGCCCGCGCCAGCCCCGGTACCGGACCTCGGCGGGCATCGGCCCCGTGCAGCCCCGCCGACGCGGCCCCGGCCGCCGCGCACAGCAGTGCGGCGCAGACCGCGATGCTTCCGGTGGGCCGGCGGCTCCCCTCGCCCCACGACCCGCGCAGGAGAACCAGGGCCGCCACGAGACAGACGACGACCCCCGCCGCCGTCCAGGCCCCGGGGAGGACGAGGCAGAGCGCGGCGGCCGCCCAGGCGGCGAGGGCCGGCAGCACCAGCCGCAGATCGGCCGGACCCTCCTGCCCCGCGCCCGAACCCGTGGCCGTGCCCTCGCCCGTACTCGTTCCGCAGGCCGCCGGGCGCTCCGTGCGGACGGGGGCGCCGATGTCCCGGGTCATGGCCGCACCAGGGGCTGGAGATCGGCGAAGCGCCGGTCGCCGATGCCCGTGACCTGCCGCAATTCGTCGACGGAGCCGTATCCCCCGTGCTCGGTGCGGTAGTCGACGATGTGCTGGGCCAGAACCGGTCCGACCCCCGGCAGCGTCTCCAGTTGCTCGGCGGTGGCGCTGCTGAGGCTCAGGGGGCCGGCCTGCGCCGTCCCTCCGCCGCCCGGGCCCGGTCCCCCGGCCGCGCCCGGAGGCTGTGGGGCCATGGGGATTCCGACCACCACCTGCTCGCCGTCGTTGAGGATCCGGGCGCGGTTGAGGCCGGTGACGTCCGTCCCCGCGAGTACGCCCCCGGCGGCGTGCAGCGCATCGGCGACCCTCGATCCGGCCCTCAGGTGCTGGACTCCCGGCCGCCGCACCTTGCCGTTCACGTCGACCACGATCCGGTTCCGGTCGGCGGCCACGGCGTCGGGAGCGGTGGCAGCGGACGGCCGCGGCGGTGGCGGAGGGGGCGCCATCGACATCGCCCCCACGTTCTCCGTACGCGGCAGGGCGGATGCCTCGGCCGCCGCCCGCACCGCTTCGGGGACGCGTACGGTCTCCGGCCCGGCGGTCCAGAAGTGCGCCCCGGCCAGGACCGCGAGGCCGGCCAGGACCACGCCCAGAGCGGCCGTCGCCTTCGGTTCGAGGGCGCACCGGAGCTGGAACCAGAGAGGTAACCGCTCACGGAGAGCGGCACGAGCCACGGCCCCGGTGGCCTCCGCCTCCACCGGCTCCGCGGCCGGCCCGGCCTCCGCCTCGCCCAGCAGCGCGTCGGCCCGTCGGCGCCCCGCCAGCGCAGCCTCGTCCGCCGGCCGCCCCCTGGCACGCCGTCCCGGGCGAACACCGGAGACGGCACCGGGATCGGCCCCGGGGCCGCCGGACGCGGCGTCAGCAGGCCGCGGATGCGCGGAGTCGGGAAGTGCGAGGAGGTCGAGGCCGGGAGCGGAGGAGCACGGACGCGGATGAGCTGATCGAAGAGCCATGCCTCAGGACGTTAGGCACCTCCGCGAGAACCCGCTGAGCAGCCCTGATTTCCGTGGACAACCGCCCGGTTGTGGACAACTCCGCCACTCGATGGAGGGAAAGTGACCCAAGGACGCGACGGGATCGGCGCGTTGAGAACACAGCCACCGGGCGCGTTGAAGACACAGCCGCCGGCATCAGCGCGGCGAGATCATCGGAGCGAGGTCGCCGGGCCGAGGTCACCGCTCCGAGATCACCGCTCCGAGCAGTCCCGGCCCCGTGTGTGCCCCGATCACCGCGCCGACCTCGCTGACGTGCAGGTCCACCAGCCCGGGCACCCGCTCCCGAAGGCGTTCCGCGAGCCGCTCGGCCCGTTCCGGAGCCGCGAGGTGGTGCACCGCGATGTCCACCGCGCCCGTACCGGCCCGGTCTGCGACGATCTCCTCCAGCCGGGCGATGGCCCGGGAGGCCGTCCGTACCTTCTCCAGCATCTCGATGCGCCCGCCGTCGAGCTGGAGCAGCGGCTTCACGGCGAGCGCGGAGCCGAACAGCGCCTGGGCCGCCCCGATCCGGCCGCCCCGGCGGAGGTAGTCGAGGGTGTCCACGTAGAAGTAGGCGGAGGTGACACGTGCCCGCCGCTCCGCCGCCAGTACGGCGTCGTCCAGTCCGCCGCCCGCCTCGGTGGCCTCGGCCGCCGCCAGCGCGCAGAATCCGAGGGCCATCGCGACCATCCCGGTGTCCACCACCCGCACCGGCACCGGGGCTTCCTTCGCGGCCAGCAGCGCGGCGTCGTACGTCCCCGAGAACTCCGCGGACAGGTGCAGCGAGACGACACCGGTCGCACCCGCTTCGGCCGCCGCCCGGTAGGTCTCGGCGAAGACCTCCGGGCTGGGGCGGGACGTGGTCACCGAACGGCGCTTCTGGAGGGCCACCGCGAGCGAACGGGACGAGATCTCCGTGCCCTCCTCCAACGCCTGGTCGCCGAGGACGACGGTCAGCGGCACCGCTGTGATGCCGTGCCGCTCCATCGTCCGGGGAGGCAAGTAGGCCGTTGAATCGGTAACGATCGCGACATGGCGGGACATGAGCCGGAGATTACCTTCCGGTGGAGTGGCGCGGCAGCCCGACCCCGGGCCGCTGATCCTTTACGGACGGTGCGGGAGGCATCTTGCCACCTGCGGGACCACCGCCCGGGGCCACCACCCGCCAACCTCGCACCACGTCGCACCACGTCGCACCACGTCGCACCAGCCGCGGACGTGCTCCGCCCGACGCTCAGTTCGTCGTCTCCGGCCGGGTGGACTTCTGCCACGGCGGCCTGATCCGCGCGGCGGGACCCGACTCCGGCAACTCGCGCGACGCCTCCCGTGCCGTGCCCGGCGCGGAAGCCCCGAACTCCTGGGCCGCCCCGAACTCCTGGGGTGTGCCGGAACCGCGGGACGCACCGGAGCCCCGGCGCTCCCCGGAACCGTGCGGCGCCCGGGGAGCCGAAGCCGCTGGCTCCTCGCCCGTCGTCCAGTGCCGCAGCGCCCCGGCCTCCACGTCGATCTGCGCGTTGAGAGCGTCCAAGTCGTCGTCGGCGAACCGCCTGGCCCGGTCGCGGGCCGCCCAGCGGAGCGAGTCGGCGGACTTCGTGATGCGCTCGGTGCGCTCCCGGAGTCCGGGCATCAGCTGCGCCACCGTGACGCGGTCGGGCTCCCGCTCCAGCCGCTTCAGCTCGTCGTCCAGCTCCCGGCCGTGCGCGCTGAGCCGCTGGAAGAGCCCCAGGGACTCCGAGAGCGAGGCGTCCTCGGCGGCCCCGGCCCCCAGCGTCTCCTGGGTCGCGCGCATCGCGGTGCGCAGGGAGAGCCGCAGCTGCGCCAGCTCGCCGGTGACTCCGGGCTGGCCGTAGCTCTTCGCCCGCAGGGTGGTCTCCTCGACCGTCCGCCGGGCCTGGGTGAGTGTCCGGTCGACGCCTCGCTTGGCGGCCTTGACGGCCTTCACCCCGGCGTACACGCCGAGGCCCACGAACGCGACGAAGAGCAGCGCCAGGATCAAGAGCAGAGTCTCCATGAACGCCCCTCGGCAGTCGACGGTCGATCGGATCGGAATGCGGATCGGAAAGCTGGTGATGACGGCTCCGGCGGCCACCCGGTGACGGCCACCCTCTCCACCGTAAACGCAACGGGCAGGCCGAGGGTTCCGTCGGAACCCCCAACCTGCCCGTAGGGGAAAGCCCTGGCAGTCGTGCGCCCGGTGACCCGGGGCCCCGGAAGGCGCCTCACAGCGAGGTGCCTACCCAGGCCCCCGGCGCCTCACGCCGGGACGGTCATACCGGGACGGTCATGCCGGGACGATGTTGACCAGCTTCGGCGCCCGCACGATCACCTTGCGGATCCCGGCTCCGCCCAGAGCGGCGACCACGGCCTCGTCGGCCAGGGCCAGCGACTCCAGCTCCGCGTCCGTGATGGACGGGGAGATCTCCAGGCGGGCCCTGACCTTGCCCTTGATCTGGACGACGCAGGTGACGGTCTCGTCCACGACGTAAGCCGGGTCGGCCACCGGGAAGTCCTGGTGCACGACCGACTCGGTGTGGCCCAGCCGGCGCCACAGCTCCTCGGCGACGTGCGGGGCCAGCGGGGCGACCAGCAGGACCAGGCTCTCGGCCACCGGGCGGGACAGCGGGCCGCCCGTCTTGGTCAGGTGGTTGTTCAGCTCGGTCACCTTGGCGATGGCCGTGTTGAAACGCATTCCGGCCATGTCCTGGGCGACGCCGTCGATCGCCTTGTGCAGCGCGCGCAGCGTGTCCTCGCCGGGCTCCGCGTCCACGACGGTGACCTCACCGGTCTCCTCGTCGACGACATTGCGCCACAGCCGCTGCAGCAGGCGGTACTGGCCGACCACGGCGCGGGTGTCCCACGGGCGCGAGACATCCAGCGGGCCCATCGCCATCTCGTACAGGCGCAGGGTGTCCGCGCCGTACTCGGCGCAGATCTCGTCCGGCGTGACGGCGTTCTTCAGGGACTTGCCCATCTTGCCCAGGACGCGGCTGACCTTCTCGCCCTGGTGGAAGAACTGTCCGTCGCGCTCCTCGACCTCGGCCGCCGGCACCGGGATGCCACGGGCGTCGCGGTAGACGAACGCCTGGATCATGCCCTGGTTGTACAGCTTGTGGAACGGCTCGGAGGACGAGACGTGGCCCAGGTCGTGCAGCACCTTGGACCAGAAACGCGCGTACAGCAGGTGCAGCACCGCGTGCTCGGCGCCGCCGACGTACAGGTCGACACCGCCGGTCGGCTGTCCCTCGCGCGGGCCCATCCAGTACTGCTCGATCGCCGGGTCGACCAGTGCCCGCTCGTTGTTCGGGTCCAGGTAGCGCAGCTCGTACCAGCAGGAACCGGCCCAGTTCGGCATGGTGTTGGTCTCGCGCCGGTACGTGCGCGGGCCGTTGCCGTCGCCCAGGTCCAGGGTGACGTTGACCCAGTCGGCGTTCCGCGACAGCGGGGGCTCCGGCTTGGTGTCCGCGTCGTCCGGGTCGAAGGTGCGCGGGGAGTAGTCCTCGACCTCCGGCAGCTCCAGGGGCAGCATCGACTCGGGCAGCGGGTGGGCGATGCCGTCCTCGTCGTAGACGATCGGGAAGGGCTCGCCCCAGTAGCGCTGGCGGCTGAACAGCCAGTCGCGCAGCCGGAAGTTCACGGTGCCCTCGCCGACGCCGCGCTCCCGCAGCCACTCGGTGATCTTCGCCTTGGCGTCCACGACGCCCAGGCCGTCGAGCGAGATCTCTTCGTTCGAGGAGTTGACCAGCTTCGCCTCGTACGAGGAGAAGGCGTCCTCCCACGTGGCGGGGTCGGTGCCGCGGTCGTCCGAGGGCTCGACGACGCAGCGCATCGGCAGCTCGAAGGCGCGCGCGAAGGCGAAGTCGCGGGTGTCGTGCGCCGGGACGGCCATGATCGCGCCGGTGCCGTAGCCCATCAGGACGTAGTCGGCGATGAAGACGGGAACCTTGTCGCCGCTGACCGGGTTGGTCGCGTACGCGCCGGTGAAGACGCCGGTCTTGTCCTTGGCCTCGGCCTGGCGCTCGACGTCCGACTTGGCCGCGGCCTGCTTGCGGTACGCGGTGACGGCCTCGGCGGGGGTGGCGTGGCCGCCGGTCCAGACCGGGTGGGTGCCCTCGGGCCAGGCGGCCGGGATGATCCGCTCGACCAGCTCGTGCTCGGGCGCCAGCACCATGTAGGTGGCACCGAACAGGGTGTCCTGGCGGGTGGTGAAGACGGTGATCGCACCGGCGCCGTCGACGGGGAAGTCGACGCGCGCGCCCTCGGAACGGCCGATCCAGTTGCGCTGCTGCAGCTTGATGGCTTCCGGCCAGTCCAGGCCGTCCAGGTCGTCCAGCAGACGGTCGGCGTACGCGGTGATGCGCATGTTCCACTGGCGCAGCTTGGACTTGAAGACCGGGAAGTTCCCGCGCTCGGAGCGTCCGTCGGCGGTCACCTCCTCGTTGGCCAGGACGGTGCCCAGGCCCGGCGACCAGTTGACGGGGGCGTCGGAGGCGTACGCCAGGCGGTACTCGCTCAGCAGGTCGGCGCGCTCGACGGCGGACAGGTCCTGCCAGGAACGGCCGTCCGGCGTGGACCGCTCACCGCTCTCGAACTGGGCGACCAGCTCGCCGATCGGACGGGCCTTGTCGGCGTCGGTGTCGTACCAGGAGTTGAAGATCTGCAGGAAGATCCACTGGGTCCACTTGTAGTACTCCGCGTCGATCGTGGCGAACGAGCGGCGCTTGTCGTGGCCCAGGCCCAGCCGGCGCAGCTGGGCCCGCATGTTCTCCATGTTCGCTTCGGTGGAGATCCGCGGGTGCGTGCCGGTCTGCACGGCGTACTGCTCGGCGGGCAGGCCGAAGGCGTCGAAGCCCAGGGTGTGCAGGACGTTGTGGCCGGACATCCGCTGGTGGCGGGCGTACACGTCGGTGGCGATGTAACCCAGCGGGTGGCCGACGTGCAGGCCCGCGCCCGAGGGGTACGGGAACATGTCCATGATGAACTTCTTGGGCTTGGCGGCCAGCTCGGGGTCGCCCGCCAGGTCGCCGGTCGGGTTGGGCGCCTCGTACGTGCCCTCGGCGTCCCAGAAGTCCTGCCAGCGTGCCTCGATGTCGGCGGCCATCGCCGCCGTGTAGCGGTGCGGCGCAGCCGTCTCGGCTGCGGAATTCGTCTCGCTCATGATCCTCAAAGCTCCATCGATCGTCATCTGCCGGCGCCCACGTCGAAGGACGCGCGTCTACGGAAACGAAAAATCCCCTCGCACAGGAGGGGACGCCGCGCCGAGTCCGACCAGGCGTTCTCACCGGTCGGTAGTGATCAGCGCGGCTCGCTAAGCAGAAGGCGTACGGCACGCATGGCGTCAGGGTACCGCACAGGACCGGAGGCCTACCGGGAGCGGCCACCTGCTGGACGGGCCGGGGGACGCCAGGGGGGCAGCCGGGCGGCGGCCGGGGGCGACCTGCGGGCAGGGCGTCCGCAGGAAGCACCGGAGGGGCAGGAAGTCCGGCGACGAGACCCGGCGAAGCGCGCAAGTGGGGTCAACGGGAAACAGCGGACAACGAAAAGGCGGGCCATCCGATTCGGATGACCCGCCCTCTTCACTGTGGAGCTAAGGAGAATTGAACTCCTGACCTCCTGCATGCCATGCAGGCGCTCTACCAACTGAGCTATAGCCCCTTGTTCCGCTTGCCGTTCCGGTTTCCCTTGGCGACATCGAGAACATTACACGGCCTCCCCGGTACTCCCCAAATCCATTCCGACCAGGTCCGCTATGCCCGATTCGTGCCGCCCTGACGCCCCCGCCACACCTCCGCAGGCCCTGCCGCCAGGCCCCCGGCGCCGGCCCCCCGCAGCCGGCCCCCGCCATCAGGCCGTGGCGAAGGAGTAGAACCTCTTGAGGGTGCAGTGCTCCTCCAGGAGCCGCCCGTAGATGGGCTCCCCCTCCAGCTCGCGGTAGGTCTCGATGGGGTCGCCTTTTATGATCAGCGCCCGCGCGCACTCCTCGCACCAGTACTGGTAGTCCGCGTTGACCGGATCCATGTCCCTGACGATGGGCGTACCACTGCCACACCAGTCGCATTTCCGCCTGTGCGCACCCATGCAGTCAGCTCCAGCTGTGGCCGCTGGCCGTGCGTGCGCACCTGATCCCGCCGCCCTCCGGTGCCTGGACCACCTGGGAGAAGCCGCGGGACGGGCCGCCGGGACCGGACCTGTGTTCGGGAATCACGGTAACTACGGGACGGGCGGGCGGAGCTGGAACAGCGGACGCACAAGGCTGACCGGGGACCCGCACGCGGCTCGCAGGCATCGTGCTCCCTCCCGATCGGTCCGTCGCCCCCTCCGGCGCTCCGATTCTGCCATGCCACCGCAAGAGGGGAAGCCCGCCGAACCGTGCACGGGGGGCTACTGACGCCACGTCAGCCCGCGCGCCCGGCCGCACGACCGGACGAAGACGCAGGCGGCCACCGCCCACGGACCGGCACGGGAGGAACAGCGGCGGAGCCGGCATCGGAAGAGGAGCGGGACGGCACGGCGGCCGGGACGGCCCGTCAGCACCGGGCCGACACGAACACCGGGTCGGCAGAAGCACCGGACCGGTACACGCAGAAGATCCCGCCCCCAAGGGGACGGGATCTTCATCTGTGGAGCTAAGGAGAATTGAACTCCTGACCTCCTGCATGCCATGCAGGCGCTCTACCAACTGAGCTATAGCCCCGCTGTTCGCTGTCCTTCTCCGCTTCCTCACCGTTTCCGGTGTTTTCCGCGCTGCGAACAAGAAGAACTCTAGCCTGTGACCAGCCGGAAAGTGAAATCCGGCCGGTACCGCCCTCCCGGAGGTGCCCTCCGGGGTGGTCGGGCGGCTCCTCAGGTGTCGTCGCCGAGCACCGGTTCGGGCAGGGTTCCGGCGTTGTGCTCCAGCAGGCGCCAGCCGCGCGCCCCCTCGCCCAGCACCGACCAGCAGCAGTTGCTGAGTCCGCCGAGGCCCTCCCAGTGGTGGGCCTCCAGTCCGAGCAGCCGGCCGATCGTCGTACGGATGGTGCCGCCGTGGCTGACCACGACGAGCGTGCCGCCGTCCGGCAGCCGGCCGGCGTGGTCCAGGACGACCGGAGCGGCCCGGTCGGCCACCTCGGTCTCCAGCTCGCCGCCACCGCGGCGTACGGGCTCGCCGCGCTTCCACGCGGCGTACTGCTCGCCGTACCGGTCGATGATCTCCTCGTGCGTGAGTCCCTGCCACTCGCCGGCGTAGGTCTCGCGCAGTCCGGCGTCGTGGGTGACCGTGAGGCCCGTCACGGCGGACAGCTCGGCGGCCGTGGCCGCCGCGCGCCGCAGATCGGAGGCGACGACGGCGTCGGGCTTCAGGGACGCCAGGAGGCGGGCCGCCCGGCGGGCCTGCCCGACTCCGGTGTCGGTCAACTCGATGTCGGTGGTGCCCTGGAAGCGCCGCTCCAGGTTCCACGCCGTCTGACCGTGCCGCCAGAGGACTACTCGGCGGCCCCGGCCGCTGCCGCTGCCGTTCAGCTCGCGTCACCTTCCGTGGTGCCGTTGAGCCGGGCGTGCTCCTCGGCCTTGCCCCGGGTCTTGAGCGCGTCCTCGGGGAGCGCGATCTCGGGGCAGTCCTTCCACAGGCGCTCCAGCGCGTAGAAGACACGCTCCTCGCTGTGCTGGACGTGGATGACGATGTCGACGTAGTCGAGCAGGATCCAGCGGGCGTCGCGGTCGCCCTCGCGGCGCACCGGCTTGGCGCCGAGCTCCTTCAGGAGCCGCTCCTCGATCTCGTCGACGATCGACTTGACCTGGCGGTCGTTGGGGGCCGAGGCCAGCAGGAAGGCGTCGGTGATCGACAGGACGTCACTGACGTCGTAGGCGATGATGTCGTGCGCGAGCCGGTCGGCCGCCGCCTGGGCGGCGGCGGTGATGAGCTCGATGGAGCGGTCCGTGGCGGTCACATGCAGGCTTTCGTCGGCGGTCGGGGCAGTCCCTGGAAGCTGTTCCGTCGTCCCTGGCGGATCGGCACGCGGACGGAGCGGCGGGGTTCCGTCGCCGTCGTCGCGTGCCCGCCAGAAATCGCGGGACTGTTCTTTAGGGTCTCACGGACCGCCGACAGCGCCGACTGGGAATTCCCCCGGTACGCCGCAGGGGCCCCCGCGCCACCTCGGCGCGAGGGCCCCTGCGGGCCGGTCGACGGGTCGGGCCCGCAAGGAGGGGTCAGGGCTTCTGGAACGTGTAGTCCTGTCCGAGCACCACGGAGACGTCCGCGTTCGCGGCGGCCTCCCCCTTGATCACGACGGTCTCCGGCAGGCCGAGCGTCTTGGCCACCTCCACCGCCTTGGCCTTGTCGTCGGCCGTGCCGTAGACGACCTGAGAGGTGGACCGGGTGTCCGCCTTCCCGGCGTCGACGAAGGAGTAGCCGCCGTTCACCAGCACCACCCGCGCCGCGTCGAGGGCGTCCGTGTCCCCGTAGGCGTTCTTCACACCGACCCGGACCGCCGCGTCCTTGTCCGGGGCCCGTACCGCTCCGCCCAGGACGTCCTTCACCACGCTCTTGGTCGCCGCGTCGCTCAGGGTGCCGTCGTCCCGCACCGGCAGGACCTGGGTGGAGTAGTCCCCCACCTTGGCGTGGCCGGCGAGTTTGGCGAGCGAGGCGCCGAGGTCGGCCTCGGGCAGCGACGGGTCGAGGATCTGGGCCAGCGTCTGCACCGTGATCGTCGCCGCCTTGGGGTCCTCGGACATCTTGCGCAGCACCCCGCGCAGCACCTGCCCGAACCGCGTCAGCTGCTTCGCCTCCGGCTCCCCCTTGGCCTGGTACGTGGCGTACGCCACGGCCATCGTGCCGCTCAGGGTCTGTGCCTCGCCCTTGTGGACCAGGGGCGCGGCGCCCTTCTTGGTGTCGGGTACGTCGGTGTCGGTGTCGACCTCGATGTTGCCGACCAGCTCGACGAGGTTCTCCAGGTACGGGGTGTCCAGGCGCCAGGTGCCGCTGATCTTCGTACCGAGGAGGGTGTCGATCGCCTCGCGGGTTCCGGTGCTGCCGTCGTCCTCCACCGACTCACCGAGCGTGGTGGAGGTGCCGTCGTCGTTGGCGACCGCGAGGGAGTTGGGCAGCAGGACGGTGGTGGCCTTCTTGGTGGTGACGTTGTCCACCAGCAGCGCCGTGGACGTGCCGCCGCCCTTGGTGTTGTGCAGGTGCACGACGATGACGTCGCGCTGCTGCGGGCCGCCGGCGGTGGCGGCCTTGCCGTCCTCGCCGGAGGAGCCGGGAAGCTTGCCGGCCGACCAGAGGTAGCCCACCCCGGCGACGACGACGAGCGCCACGACGACGATCAGGCCGATCAGCCGGTTGCGGCCCTTGCGCCGGGCCTCCTCGCGCCGCTCGCTGCGGCTCTCGGTGAACGCCAGCCAGTCGATGACGTCCTCGGAGTCCTCGTCCGGCTCCTCGATGAACGAGAACTGCCCGGTGCGGTAGTCCTGGGAGGAGCGGCGCTGCTCCGGAACCCCGGGCTCCTGGACTCCGGCCCCCTGGGGCCCGCTCCGGGCCCCGGGCTCCGGCTGAGGCGCGCCCGCCGGGGCGGGGGGCTGGGGAGCGGCCTGGGGTGCGGCCTGCGGGGCCGTCGTGTTCTGCTGCGGGACGTTCCACTGCTGGGCCGCCGAGTCGACCACCACGGGCTGCTGCCCGGTGTCGTAGCCGTAGGCGCCGTAGCCGTACCCCTGCTCACCCTGCTGCGGCTGTGCCTGCGGCTGGCCGGTGTACGGGTCGTAGAGCTGCTGCGGCTGCTGGGCGTACGGGTCGTAGCCGTAGCCCGCCTGCTGGCCCTGCTGACTCTGCTGGTCCTGCTGCTGACTCTGCGTCGGCTGCCCGTAGGTGTACGGGTCCTGCGGGGAGGCGTACGGGTCGTAGCCCTGCTGTTCGGGCTGCTGCTGGTACACCGGCTGCCCGTACGCGTCGTAGCCGATGATCTGCGGCTGTTGTCCGTACGGGTCGTACGGGTTCTGTCGGTCGTTCACCACCGGTGCCCCTCTCCGTGGCTCATTCGCCTCGGTACAGCTGGCGTTTGTCGATGTAACGGACCACACCGTCGGGCACCAGATACCAGACCGGATCGCCCTGCGCGACCCTCCACCGGCAGTCCGTCGACGAGATGGCCAGGGCGGGGACCTCCACCAGGGAGACTCCGCCGGCGGGCAGTCCCGCGTCGGTGAGCACATGGCCCGGCCGGGTCACACCGATGAAATGGGAGAGCGAGAAGAGTTCCTCTGCGTTTCGCCAGGTGAGGATCTGGGACAACGCGTCCGCGCCGGTGATGAAGAAGAGGTCCGCGTCCCCGTGGGTGTCCCGCAGGTCCCGCAGGGTGTCGATCGTGTACGTCGGTCCCCCGCGGTCGATGTCGCTGCGGCTCACCGAGAACTGCGGGTTCGACGCCGTGGCGATGACCGTCATCAGGTAGCGGTCCTCGGCCGGCGAGACCTCCTTGTGGCTCTTCTGCCACGGCTGCCCGGTCGGCACGAACACGACCTCGTCCAGGTGGAACTGGGCGGCCACTTCACTGGCCGCCACCAGGTGTCCATGATGGATCGGGTCGAACGTCCCGCCCATGACGCCGATTCGGCGCTTGCCGCGGCCGGTAGGCACTTCCTGCTCTCCCATGCGTGCAGACCCTACTGGCACGGCGTCACCGCTCAGCGGTCGCGGTTGAAACGGGTGGTGACGAAGAGCAGGAGCAGCAGGGCGATGAAGGCGCCGCCGCCGGTCACGTACGGGTTGAGGCTTTCGTGGTTGCCGCCTTCGCCGCCTTCGGAGGCGAGAAGGACCAGCTGGTGGGCGGTGCTCGTGAGGCTCATCTTCGGCAGGACCTATCGATCGGGAGTCGGAAGGAAGACGTCGGGCACATCGTATGCGGGTCCGTCGGGCACGCTCACGGCGACTCAGTCGTTGGAGTCGTTGTTGCGGTAGCCGCGCAGGAGCAGCCAGGCCATCAGGGCCACTCCGACGAGCGAGACGAGCAGCACGATGCGCACCGTGTTGCCCGGTCCCTGGTCGTCCGCGGCGGCGGCAAGCAGTGCGACGGTGTGCGGCATTCCGGGTGCTCCTCTTGGTTGTCCACAGCCCCCCGCACACCGTAGCGCCAGCACCTAGGCTGACCGGTGTCAGGGGGACGGGCGGCGTCCCACAGCGACCAGGGGGATCAGATGACCGGCGACACCCGTACGAACGAACCCAGCAGGCGGCGCATGCGCTTCCCGGGAATCTCCTCCCGGGCGTACGAGCACCCGACGGACCGCTCGGCACTGGTGGCGCTGCGCAAACTTTCCGGGTTCGACACCGTCTTCAAGGCGCTCAGCGGCCTGCTGCCCGAGCGGAGCCTGCGGCTTCTCTACCTCTCCGACTCGGTGCGGGTGGGCGAGGAACAGTTCACCCATCTGCACACCATGCTGCGTGACGCCTGCTACATCCTGGACCTGGAGAAGGTCCCCGCGATGTACGTCACGCAGAACCCCCAGCCCAACGCGATGTGCATCGGACTCGACGAGCCGATCATCGTGGTCACCACCGGTCTGGTGGAGCTGCTGGACGAGGAGGAGATGCGGGCCGTCGTGGGCCACGAGGTGGGGCACGCCCTGTCCGGCCACTCCGTCTACCGCACGGTGCTGCTCTTCCTGACGGGCCTCGCGGTGAAGGTGGCCTGGATACCGCTGGGCAACGTGGCGGTGCTGGCCATCGTGACGGCGCTGCGCGAGTGGTTCCGCAAGTCGGAGCTCTCGGCCGACCGTGCCGGGCTGCTGGTGGGCCAGGACCTCCGGGCCTCCATGCGGGGCCTGATGAAAATAGCCGGCGGCAATCACCTCCACGAGATGAACGTCGACGCCTTCCTCGCCCAGGCCGAGGAGTACGAGAAGGCGGGCGATCTGCGCGACTCCGTGCTGAAGATCCTCAATGTGCTCCCCCGTTCGCACCCCTTCACGACCGTGCGGGCGGCCGAGCTGAAGAGCTGGGCGGAGACCCGGGACTACCAGCGCATCATGGACGGCCACTACCCGCGCCGCGAGGAGGACAAGGACACCTCGGTGACGGACTCCTTCCGTGAGTCCGCCGCGCACTACGCCGACACGGTCCGCACCAGCAAGGACCCGCTGATGAAGCTCGTCGGCGACGTCGCGGGCGGTGCCGGGGACCTGGGCGGCAGGATCCGGGACCGCTTCACCGGCGGCGCCCGCGGCGGCGCACCCGACCCGGCCGCCGGTACGGAGTAGGCCCCGGCGCTACCTGGGCCCAGGTACTGCCTGCGTAAGCCCCGGCGCTACGTGAGCCCCGGCCTCGGGTACGCCGGGGCCCGCAGGGCCGGCGGGGCCTGGCCGAGCGCAGGGCTGATCTCCAGCGTTCCGCAGAGCCCGCCCGCGGGGGTCCCGGTCGCGTACGGATCGGTGCCCCCGGGTCCGGCGGGGTCGGCGCGCTCCCCGGCGAGCAGAGGGCGCAGCGCGGGGGCGGTCCCCGAGGAGCAGGACTCCGGTCCCGCCTGTACGTACGCGGTGCGCAGTTCCAGCCGGTGCAGCCTCAGGTCGTCCCGGTCGAAGCGGAAGTGCAGCAGCCGGTGCACGGTGAACAGGGAGGCGCCGTCCGCCTGCTGGGGGCCGTTGACGGCCGGGCGCACGGCGTAGGTGAAGGTGTGGTCCGCGACCACCTCCAGCCGGCTCGCGTCCGTCTCCGAGTAGGCGAGGGTCCCGAAGACCCGGATCGCGGGGTCGGCGAGTTCGGCGCGGGCCGGGTCGAAGCGCACCAGCCAGCCGGCCGCGGGATGCCTGCCGCCCCCGGCCGGGCCTTCCATGCTCAGGTCGAACTCGGCGGCCTGGTCCGGGTCGAGCAGGGCCTTGACCGTCCCGGTCTCCTGACCGTCGAGGACATCGGGGTTGAGCGAGGACTCCACCAGGAAGTCCTTGGCGGTGGCCAGGGCCGCCATGACCTGGCTGACGGAGAAGTTGTCGGTCCGCCGGACCGCCGGCAGGTTGATCCCGGCCGCCCCGACGCGGAAGTGCGCGGCCGGGCCGTGCTCGATGAGTGAGCCGGGGGTCCCTCCCGGTACGGCTCCGCGCGGGGCGAGCGGCACGACGGTGGCCTGGAGCGGTTCCGCGCGGCCGGGTACGGGGGCGGGCAGCGGCTGGCGGAAGCCGATGTACACGGCGGTGGCGAAGGCGAGCGCGACGAGCACCACCATCGTGGTGGCGAGGCCGGGGCTCCTGCGCGAGGAGCGCCGGGGCAGCGAGCGGACGGCGCGGGCGTGCTCGCCCATGCGTTCCTGGGCGGAGAACTCCTGGAGTCGGGCAGCCCGGACGAAGGACTCGTCGAAGACGAGCGAGCGGTATTCGTCCTCGCCGTCGGCGGGGCTCTCGGGCTGCTCTTCCGGTGGATCTCCGCGGCCTGCCATGACTTCTCCCGATCTCCACACCACCGGCCGAGGTCGGTGCGCAACGGTCTGCCCGGCCAGGCGGCCGAGGGCAGCGAGAAGCCCCCTCCGGAAGAGGGGTCACACAGTGAGAGTAGGTCGAATGCCCCTCGCGTAAACGCGGTGGCCGGGGCCAACCGCACAGTTCGCACGACTGGGCGCTACGGGGCGATACGGCCGGACGGGGGACACGGCACACGCCCCGGGCGCGGGAACCACGCTGGAGAGCCCGCTCAGGGCGTGCGCGGGACGGCGGCGGCCGGGGCGTGACGGCCCATCGGCAGGGAGGGCAGCAGGTCCGCCGGGCCGGCCGGGTCCGCGGTGGTGTCCACGCCGCGGGTGGCGGGCGGGACGTGGTCCTGGCTGTCGGCCGAGGCACCGCGGTAGACGGCACTGAAGGCGAGCGCGACCATCCCGATCCCCATCACCAGCGCCAGGAGCCAGGCGACCGGCCTGTGCCAGCGCGCGGAGCCCCGGTAGGGGCGCAGCGCGCCGCCGTGGGGTCCGTACGGGCCGCGGCCGGTGCCGTGGCCGGGGTCGTAGTCGAGGTCGTCGGGGTCGAGCGAGCCGCCGCGCCCCGACGCGTTTCCGGGGGAGCCGTAGTGGCCGTACGGGTCGCCGTCGCGGCCGGCGCCCGCCGCACGCGACCGGGTGGCCTCGGCCTCCGCGCGTGCCTCGGCGGCGGCGACCAGCCGCTCCACCGCGGTGGGCTCGTGGATCCTCGCGGCCCGTACGAAGTCCTCGTCGAAGACCACGGTGGCGAAGTCCTCGTCCGCGCCCCCGCGGTCGTCGTCGGGCTCCGAGCCGTCCGGGAACGGCCTGCCCCCCGCGTCGTCCACGGAATCAGCGTAGCCGTGGAGGGGCGGTCCGGTCAGGGAGACGGAGAAGTCTCCCCGGCCGGGCGCCCGGCTGGACGGCCCGGCCGGCTACCGGGTGTGACCGTCGCCGGTGACGATGTACTTCGTGCTGGTCAGCTCCGGCAGCCCCATCGGGCCCCGGGCGTGCAGCTTCTGCGTGGAGATGCCGATCTCCGCGCCGAATCCGAACTGGCCGCCGTCGGTGAAGCGGGTGGAGGCGTTGACGGCGACCGTCGTCGAATCGACCAGCTGGGTGAACCGGCGCGCGGCGGCCTGGGAGGTGGTGACGATCGCCTCGGTGTGGCCGGAGGACCAGAGCCGGATGTGGGCCACGGCGGCGTCCAGCGAGTCCACCACGGCGGCGGCGATGTCGTAGGAGAGGTACTCCGTCTCCCAGTCCTCCGGAGTGGCCGGTACGACGGTCGCCTTGGACCCCTCGGCGTACGTCAGGACGCGCTCGTCGCCGTGCACGGTGACCCCGGCCTCGGCCAGCGCGTCCAGTGCCAGGGGCAGGAACTGGTCGGCGACGTCCCGGTGGACGAGGAGCGTCTCGGCGGAGTTGCAGACGCTGGGACGCTGCGCCTTGGAGTTGACGAGGATGTCGACGGCCATGGCCAGGTCGGTGTGCGCGTCCACGTACACGTGGCAGTTGCCGGTGCCGGTCTCGATGACGGGGACGGTGGATTCCTCCACGACCCGGCGGATCAGCCCCGCGCCTCCGCGCGGGATGAGGACGTCCACCAGGCCCCGGGCCCGCATGAGTTCGCGGACGGAGTCGTGGGTGTCGCCCGGGACCAGCTGCACCGCGTCGGCCGGGAGCCCGGCGCCGCCGACCGCGTCGCGCAGTACGCGCACGAGGGCGGTGTTGGAGGCGTACGCGGACGAGGAGCCGCGCAGCAGCACGGCGTTGCCGGACTTGAGGCAGAGGACGGCGGCGTCGACGGTGACGTTGGGGCGGGCCTCGTAGATGATGCCGACCACGCCGAGCGGCACCCGGACCTGGCGCAGGTCGATGCCGTTGGGGAGGGTGGAGCCGCGCACGACCTCGCCGACCGGGTCGGGCAGGGTGGCGACCTGACGCACGTCGGCGGCGATGGCGCGGATGCGCTCGGACGTCAACGTGAGCCGGTCGACGACCGATTCGGCGGTGCCCGCGGCCCGGGCGCGGTCGACGTCCTCGGCGTTGGCCGCGATGATTTCGCCCGCGCGCACCTCCAGCGCGTCGGCCACGGCGAGCAGCGCGTCGTCCTTGGCTGCGCGCGGGAGCGGCGCGATGTCGGCGGCGGCAGCGCGCGCCCGGTAGGCGGCCTGCGCGACCGGGGACATGTTGTCGTACGGGGTGAGCGTGGTCATGCCCGCAGGGTAGTGCGCGGGCTGTGGTGGTCCGGCCGGTATTTCGTGATGCGAGACGTCCGGAGACCGCCCGGGGGGCGGGAGCGGGTTTCGTGTGCGGGACGTTTGGGACCGCCCGGGGGCGGCAGCGGGCCGGACACGCGCTCCCACCACCGGGGTCGTGGGCGCGCTCCCGCCTCCGGGGTCAGTAGGGGTGCACGCCGACCGGTGCGGCGGGCGGCGGGCCGTACCCCTCGGCGACGCGCTGGTGGTAGGTCTCCCGGTCGATGACTTCGAGGCCGACGATCTCCCACGGCGGCAGCTGGGCGGTGGAGCGGTGCTCGCCCCAGAGCCTCAGGGCGACGGCCGCCGCGTCGTGCAGGTCCCGGGCCTCTTCCCAGTACCGGATCTCCGCGTGGTCGTTCGCGTACCGGCTGGTCAGCAGGAAGGGGTGGTCGTGGGCGAGTTGTTCCAGCCCGCGTCTGACCTCCCCCAGTGGGGTCTCCGTCCCGGACACGCAGAGCGTGATGTGCCACAGCCGGGACTGCGTGGCCTCCCCCTTCGCGGCTACCGGGTCGTGGCCGGTGGTGCGGTCCTCGGCCCGGTCGGACGTGCGGTCGGCGGGCGGACTCCGGTCGAAGCCGGTTCCCGCTCCCACGCTGGTCAGTGCGCGGGTGCCCGCTCCTCGGGGCGGCGCCCCCGGGCGCGCTCGTCTCACCGGCGGCCTCCTGTGGATGTGTTGCTGTGCTGTTCCCCTGCGTACCCCCGCTACAAAGTTGACCAGCCCGAGGGCGGGCGTGGGGCGGTTTTGGTGAAGCTCTCCGTCAGGAGTGCGGAGTTTCAGCCGATTCGGGGCGTCGAGGGGGGCATGAGAACGACGAGGTCGTCCCTGTGTACGACCTCACGTTCGTACGCGGGTCCGAGTTCGCGGGCCAGATCGTGCGTGGAGCGGCCGAGCAGCTGGGGGATCTCCCTGGCGTCGAAGTTGACGAGGCCGCGTGCGACGGCCCGCCCCGCGGGGTCGCGGAGTTCGACGGGGTCTCCGGCGGTGAAGTCGCCGTCCACGGCGCTGATGCCCGCGGGCAGCAGGGAGGTGCGGCGTTCGACGACGGCCCGTACGGCTCCTTCGTCGAGGACGAGCGCGCCCTGCGGGGCCGAGGCGTGGGCCAGCCAGAGGAGGCGGTCGGCGGAGCGGCGGCCGGTGGGATGGAAGTAGGTCCCGGTGTCCCGTCCGGCGAGGGCGTCGGCGGCGTGCCAGGCGGAGGTGAGGACGACGGGGATGCCGGCGGCGGTGGCGATCCGGGCCGCCTCCACCTTGGTGACCATGCCGCCGGTTCCGACACCGGCCTTGCCCGCGCTGCCGATCGTGACGCCGGCCAGGTCCTGCGGGCCGGCGATCTCGGCGATCCGCGAGGTACCGGGCGTGCTGGGGTCGCCGTCGTAGACCCCGTCCACGTCGGAGAGGAGGACGAGCAGGTCGGCGTGGACGAGGTGGGCGACGAGCGCTGCCAGGCGGTCGTTGTCGCCGAAGCGGATCTCGTCCGTGGCGACGGTGTCGTTCTCGTTGACGACGGGCAGGGCGCCCATGTCGAGGAGCTGGTCGAGGGTGCGGTAGGCGTTGCGGTAGTGGGCGCGGCGGCTGGTGTCGTCGGTCGTCAGCAGGACCTGGCCGACGCGTACGCCGTAGCGGGCGAAGGAGGCCGTGTAGCGGGCCACCAGCAGCCCCTGGCCGACGCTGGCCGCCGCCTGCTGGCGGGCGAGGTCCTTCGGTCTGCGGTGCAGGCCCAGCGGGGCCAGCCCGGCGGCGATCGCGCCGCTGGAGACGAGGACGATCTCCCGCTCCCCGCCGCTGCGGACCTTGGCGAGGACGTCCACGAGGGCGTCGACCCGGTCGGCGTCGAGTCCGCCCACCGCGGTGGTGAGCGAGGAGGAGCCCACCTTGACGACGATCCTGCGGGCCTCGGTCACCTGTTGTCTTGCCACTGTCTCCGCTACCGATGTCACAGGGGCGAATGTATGCCAGTCCGGGCGCCGGACGCACCGCTGTTCCGTCTCCTGGACACGGAGTGGTAACGGCGGCCCCCGGGGCTGCGGGCGGGCGGCGCACGAGAACGCCCCGGCCGCGGCGGGCGCCGTCGGTGATCGGCGGTGCCCGGGGCGGCCGGGGCGTTCCGGTGCGTGCGTGCGGGGCGTCAGCCCGTGCGGGTGCCGCTCTCCGCGAGCGTCCGGTCCTGGCCGGAGTCCTCGGCCGGGCTCTCCGTCTCCCCGGGGGGAGCGGGCTGGGCGGCCGGAGGGGCGGTGCGGGCGGCCGGCTTGCGGCCGATGTCCTTGAGCCGCATCGCGGGCTTCTCGATCAGGTGCCAGGAGAGCGCCGCGACCGCCAGCGTCCCGCCGAGCGACATCGCGAGGTAGGGCCAGAATCCCCAGCGCGCGAAGCCGACGGCGGTCAGCGACTGCTGGACCGCGAACCCGTAGATGTAGACGCCGTACGAGAGGTCGTTGCGGGCCCCGATGCGGCGGAACGGCCCGGGGAGCCGGATCGCGAGCCAGAGCAGCAGGTAGGCGAAGGCGGGGATGCCGACGACGAAGAGGTACCCGTAGTGGATGCTGCCGAGGAGCAGGACGGCCGAGAGGATGCCCAGCGGGTCGCTGACCGGGATGCGCTCCCGGTACATCTCGATCACGGCGCCGATGGCGAACGCGAAACCGAGATAGATGAGGATGTCGGGGTCGAACTTGCCCATCACGGGGAAGATCTCGAAGCTCGTGGCGTACGACGAGTCGGAGAATCCCGCCCAGTGCGGGGTGGCCAGGGCCGGGTTGATCACGAAGAAGCCGAGGACCACGGCCACCAGGAGCACGACGCGGCGGGCGCGGGCGAGCACGCCGGTCAGGGCGAGCAGGGCGACGCCGAAGTAGCAGAGCACCTCGTAGCGCAGCGACCAGAGCGCGGCGTCGATGCTGGGGCTGTGTGCCAGGCCGGAACCCGCGGAGTGGGCGATGACCCCGGAGACGTCGTTCTGGCGGGGGGCGATCGCCCAGTTCGACTCCATGTAGTCGAGCGGCCCCCTGTCGTGGCCCCAGAAACCGTCCAGACTTCCCTGTTGGCGCCAGTAGAGGAAGGGGGCGATGACAAAGGCGGTGACGGCGAGGCAGACCCAGAGGCCGGGCAGCAGGCGCAGAGCGCGGTGCCAGAGGTAGCGCCCCAGCGGGAGCCGGTTGCCACTGCGGGTCACGAGAATGCCCGACAGCACGAAGAAGCCGTAGACGGAGAGCTTGCCTAGGTCGGTCTGCCCGTGGCTGAACCAGTGACCGAACTCCTTGTCCCCGAATCCCAGCACGCTGGCGTGCGAGACGACGACGGCGGAAGCCAGACACAGCCGGATGAATCCGAGACTGTTGTTCCGGCCCTTGAAGCAGTCGGCGACCGATCCGTGGGACCATTTGATCCGGCCGACGGCGTTACGCGTACGAGTGATGACGGCACCTCTAACCGAAGAAGCGGCGAACCGGCTTCCCGACCGGCACGCGAGGCTTGCGGGAGAGCAACGCCGCAACAGTGCAAGGCCGTTGTTGCGTACACCACTTGGCCTCGCTGGAGCCCCTGCTCGACCCCACACCTCTGGTGCACCGTACATGACATCCCGCCCGGACCGAACTGTTCGATGCACCACAACCGCTATGGTGCTTCCGGGCGGCGACCCTCGCCCTCAATCGGTCTCCGATCCCGACACCGCCTTCGCGTTCAGGGTTCCCACAAGAGATGGGACACAGTTGTGTCAGTCAAAGTCAGCGTCATCATTCCGGTGTACAACCCGGGAAAGTACATCGACCCCGCCATCGACTCGTTGCTGCGTCAGACCCTGCCCGCGAGCGAATTCGAAGTGCTGTTCGTCAATGACGGCTCGACCGATGACACACGCGAGCGCCTCGAAAAGCTCGCCACTGAGCACCCGCACTTCCGCGTGATCACCATCCCCAATTCCGGGTGGCCGGGCAAGCCTCGCAATATCGGCGTGGCGGAGGCCAAGGGCGAATACGTACAGTTCCTCGACCAGGACGACTATCTGGCGTCCGAGGCCCTGCTGCGCCTCTACAACATGGGGCACCGCAACGGTTCCGACATCGTCATCGGCAAGGTGGCCAGCAACTTCCGCGGCGTTCCGCACGGTGTCTTCAAGGCCAACCGGGAGAAGTGCACCCTGCGCGACGCACCGCTCTACGACTCCCTGACGCCGCACAAGATGTTCCGGACGGAGTTCCTCCGCGAGAACTCGATCGCCTATCCCGAGGGCAAGCGCCGCCTTGAGGACCAGCTCTACATGATGCAGGCGTACTTCCCGGCGAAGGTCGTCTCCATCCTCGGGAACTACACCTGCTACTACTACTCGCGGCGCGACGACGGTCAGAACGCGGGCTCCGCGAAGCTCATCCCCTCGGGCTATTACGGAAACCTCCGCGAGGTCCTCGACGTCGTCGTGGAGAACACCGAGCCGGGTGAATTCCGCGACCTCCTGCTGCGCCGCTTCTACCGTGTGGAGATGTTGTCGCGTCTCAGTGAACCCGCCGTGCAGAAATACGCGCCGGAGTACCGCGACGAGATGATCGACGCCGTCCAGCCCCTGGCACGCGACTTCATGCACGACGGCGTGCACGACGGGCTCGGCCCGATCCAGCGGCTCCGCTCCACGCTGCTGCGCAACGACGACCGCGAGGGGCTGGTCCGTATCGCCCGGCTCGCCGGCTCCATCAAGGCGGCAGCCCGCCTGGAGAAGTTCGAGTGGCAGCCGGACGGCCGCATCCGGGTCGACATCACCGGCCGGCTCGTGCACGGCGACGACCAGGCGCCCGTGACCCTGGTGCGCCGCGACGGCCGCCTCCACCTGCACCCCGACCTCACGGCGGACCTGCTGCCGACCGGAGAGCTGCTGGACGTCGAGGACGACCTAGACGGCTACATGGCGGAGATCTCGCTGCGCAACCGCGAGACGGCCGTCGAGTGGCCCTGCCCCGCCAAGTTCACCTCGGAGGTCAAGGAGATCTCCGAAGGCGTCTTCGAGGTCGTCCTGACCGGCCACGGCCACGTCACCTCGGAGGGCGTCAAGAACCGCGGCCGCGTCTCGCGCGGTTTCTGGGACATCTGGGTGCCGCTGCGCGGCCTCGGCGTGGTCCGCAAGGCCCGGCTCGGCGCCGACCGCGACCCGTCGGTCGACGCGGACTGCCTGCCCGCCTCGCTGGGCTCGCCCGCCCGCGCGGTCATCCCGTACTTCACCGACCCGCACGGCAACCTCACGCTGGACGTGGCACGGCGCGCCAAGAAGCTGGCCGTGTACCTGGAGGGCCGCCCGGTCCTGCGCACCCCCGGCAGCAAGACGGAACTGCGCCTGGACATCGTCACGACGACCTCCACGGCGGCCTCCAAGGCCGAACTGGTGCTGACCGCCGCCGGCGGCACCGACCGGGTGCTTCCGACGACACTCCGCCCGGTCCAGGGCCGCGCCCACGTGTCGGTGCCCGCCAAGGCCGCGGACGTGCCGCCGGGTGAGTGGAAGCTCTCGGTCCGCCTCGACGGCGCCAAGAGCGCCGCCGTGCCGCTCGCCGACGTGCGGGTGGAGCGGGGCGGGAAGATCGTCCTCGTGTCGGACCTGGCCGAGGTGAGCCCCGCCATGCTGAGCGCGATGGCCTCCGCCCGCCGCAAGGCGACCGTGCGCGGCGCGCTGCGGACCGTGGGCGGACCGATCGTCCGCCGGCTGCCCGCCAAGGCCCGCAAGAAGGCGCGTGGGCTCGCCGCGAAGGTGGCCGGCTGACAGCCGGCCGTCCCGTACCGGACGGCCGGCTCACAGCCTCGCCGGGGAAACCGAAGTACAAGAGAAGCGAAAAGAACAGGAACGTGAATCAGATGCGGCAGCTCGACATCGCCGGAGCCTGGGTCCAGGAGCCCAAGGTCTTCCCCGACAGCCGGGGTAGCTTCCACGAGTGGTTCAAGGCGGCCGACTTCACCGAGGCGGCCGGCCACGGGCTCCAGCTCGCCCAGGCCAACTGCTCGGTGTCGAGCCGGGGCACCCTGCGCGGCATCCACTTCGCCGACGTCCCGCCGAGCCAGGCCAAGTACGTCAAGTGCGTGCGCGGCGCGGTGCTCGACGTGATCGTGGACATCCGGGTCGGCTCCCCCACGTACAAGCAGTGGGAGGCCGTCCGCCTCGACGACGTGGACCACCACGCGGTGTACCTCTCCGAGGGCCTCGGCCACGCCTTCATGGCGCTGACCGACGACGCCACCGTGGTGTACCTCTGCTCCGAGGGGTACGCCCCCGGCCGCGAGCACGGGATCAACCCGCTCGACCCGGAGCTGGGCATCGAGTGGCCCGAGGGCATCACCCCGCTGCTCTCCGACAAGGACGCCGCCGCCCCCACGCTGGCCGAGGCCGAGGCACAGGGCCTGCTGCCCTCCTTCGAGGACTGCCAGGCCTACTACGAGCAGCTGCGCGCCCGGGGCTGACCCGGCGACAGACCGTACGAGAACGCCCGGCCGGGGTCACCGGCCGGGCGTTCGGCGTTCCCGGGCGGCGGCCGGCCCCGTCTCTCCTTCCGGCGGCCGGCCCCAGGGCTCGACCGGGACAAGCGGTTGCGCCGCCTCGCGGGCATGCTCGCCCGCAAGGGATACGGAGAAGGCATGGCACTCCGCGTGGTGC
>NZ_JBSFFN010000059.1:0-32306 GCF_053596135.1 Streptomyces sp. NPDC001770
GAACTGCATGGGGCAGACCGGACGGAGCCTCGCCTCATCCGGCCGGCACCCCACACGCCTTCGCCGCCTTGCGACCTCATTCTGAAACCATCAGTTAGCGTCATGAGCCAGGACTCCGCATCCGCAACGGAGGCCGCACGGAAGTTGGCCGGGCGGCGACGCCGGGAAGTCGTAGCCGTACTGCTGTTCAGCGGTGGCCCGATCTTCGAGAGCTCCATCCCGCTCTCCGTCTTCGGCATCGACCGGCAGGACGCGGGCGTACCGCGCTACCGCCTGCTGGTCTGCGGCGGGGAGGAAGGGCCGCTGCGCACCACCGGCGGCCTCGAACTCACCGCGCCGTACGGCCTGGAGGCGATCAGCAGGGCAGGCACCGTGGTGGTGCCCGCCTGGCGTTCGATCACCTCCCCGCCTCCGGTCGAGGCGCTCGACGCGCTGCGCCGCGCCCACGAAGAGGGCGCCCGCATCGTCGGGCTCTGCACGGGGGCGTTCGTCCTCGCGGCGGCCGGCCTGCTGGACGGCCGCCCGGCGACGACGCACTGGATGTACGCGCCGACGCTCGCGAAGCGCTATCCGTCGGTGCACGTCGATCCGCGCGAGCTGTTCGTCGACGACGGTGACGTGCTCACCTCGGCGGGCACGGCCGCCGGGATCGACCTCTGCCTGCACATCGTGCGGACGGACCACGGCACGGAGGCCGCCGGTGCGCTGGCCCGCCGGCTCGTGGTGCCGCCGCGCCGCAGCGGCGGTCAGGAGCGCTACCTCGACAGGTCTTTACCCGAGGAGATCGGCTCCGACCCGCTCGCCGAGGTCGTGGCCTGGGCCTTGGAGCATCTGCACGAGCAGTTCGACGTGGAGACGCTCGCGGCCCGCGCGTACATGAGCCGCCGTACCTTCGACCGCCGCTTCCGTTCGCTCACCGGCAGTGCGCCGCTCCAATGGCTGATCACCCAGCGGGTGCTCCAGGCGCAGCGGCTGCTGGAGACGTCGGACTACTCGGTGGACGAGGTCGCGGGCCGCTGCGGCTTCCGTTCGCCGGTGGCGCTGCGCGGTCACTTCCGCCGTCAGCTGGGCTCCTCCCCCGCCGCGTACCGGGCCGCCTACCGGGCCCGGCGTCCGGGGTCGGGGCCGGAGCCCGGTGCGGTGGAGGCGGTGGTGCCCGCACAGGTCGCGTCCTCGGTACGGAGGATGCCGGCCGGCTCCGCGGGGCTGGCCGCGTTCGCCGCGTCCCCGGGCACGCCGGTCCTCCCGGACCGGCCGGACCGGAGCCCGGACGGTTACACCGGCGGGCGCCCGGCCCTGCCGGGACAGCGGAGCGCCCCGTAGGGTGGGGCCCATGAACGACCGCATGGTATGGATCGACTGCGAGATGACCGGGCTCTCGTTGACGGACGACGCACTCATCGAGGTGGCGGCTCTGGTCACCGACTCGGAGTTGAACGTCCTCGGCGAAGGGGTGGACATCGTGATCCGCCCGCCGGACGCGGCCCTGGAGACGATGCCCGAGGTGGTGCGGCGCATGCACACCACCTCGGGCCTCCTCGACGAGCTGGCCGGGGGAACCACCCTGGCCGACGCCGAGGCCCAGGTGCTGGCGTACGTGCGCGAGCACGTGAAGGAGCCGGGCAAGGCACCGCTCTGCGGAAACTCCGTCGGCACCGACCGGGGCTTCCTCGCGCGCGACATGCAGGCACTGGAGGGTTACCTCCACTACCGCATCGTCGACGTGTCCTCGATCAAGGAGCTGGCCCGGCGCTGGTTCCCGAAGGCGTACTTCAACAGCCCGGACAAGAGCGGCAACCACCGGGCACTGGCCGACATCCGCGAATCCATCGCGGAGCTGCGCTACTACCGCGAGGCCGTCTTCGTGCCCCAGCCCGGCCCGGACTCGGACCGCGCCAAGGAGATCGCCGCCCGCCACGTGGTGTCCGCCGAGAAGTAGGGCCTGCCGCTCGGCCGAGCAGTGGGGCCTGCCGCCCGCACCGCTGCGAAACCCCTGTTCACAGGCCCGGGAGGGCCTGTGGACGGGGCTGCGGAGGGGGCCACGGAAAGGTGGCGCGAGCACCCTCGAAAACCCTGTACACTTTTTCTCGGCCGGTCGGAAACGCCCGGACGAACATGGTGGGTATAGCTCAGATGGTAGAGCACCTGGTTGTGGTCCAGGATGTCGCGGGTTCGAGTCCCGTTACTCACCCTTGAAGGGGAAGCCCCTGATCTGCGGAAACGCAGATCAGGGGCTTCTTCGTGTCCTGGGCCGACCAAACCACGGCCAAACGCGGCCGGATTTTCGACCTACCGTCTGCGCCATGGCAACGATCAGGGAGCGGGTCCGCAAGGACGGGACGGCGAGTTTCCAGGTCCGCTGGCTCCAGGGAGGGCGCGGCGGCACCTGGGAAGCCGAGAGGTTCGAGGACCCGGAGCAGGCGGACACGTTCAGGAAGCTGGTCGACGCCCACAAGCAGCAGTGGCCCTACGGATGGATTCCCGGCCAGGGCTTCGTCGAGCCCGAGCAGGACCCCGACGACGTGCCCCTGACCGACTGGGCCCGGCGCTACGTCGACCGGCTGACCGGCATCGACCCGCGGACCCGGGACGACTACCGGCGCGAGGTGGACCGGCACATCTCCCTCATGGTGCACACCACCCGATCGGGACTCGTGGTGTCGGCCACGATCGGCAACATCACCGCTGACGACGTCCAGGACTGGGTTCGGCTTCAGGAAGCGGGCCGGCCGGACGCCAAGCCAGGGCGGTGGGTCCGTCGCCCCGCCTCGCCGAAGTCCACGGCCAATCGGTACGGCCAGCTGTGGTGCATCGTGCAGGCGGCGATCGATGCTGATCCCCCACTGCGCACCAAGAACTGCTGCGCGAACACCCGCCTTCCTCGTGTCGACGACGGGACGTCCGAGGAGATGGTCTTCCTGGAGCATGGAGGAGTACCAACTCCTCCGCACGCACCTCACCGATCCCGCGGCGCGAGACCTCGCCGACCGGTTGATCGGTACCGGCATGCGGTGGGGCGAGGCCACGGCCCTCCAGGTACAAGATCTTCGACTGGGCGGCCCCGGGCCGACGGTCAACGTCCAGAGGGCCTGGAAGAGGTCGCCCAGGGGCGCGCAGTCCTCGTTCTTCCTCGGGCCCCCGAAGACGAGGAAGGCGCGCCGTCTGGTCGCGCTCGCCCCGACGCAGGTGGACCTTGCCCGAAGGCTGACGCAGGGGATGCCACCGGAGACGTTCCTCTTCCGCACGCCGACGGGCAAAGCCTGGAGGCACTCCAACTTCTACAACCGGAAATGGATACCCGCCGTCGCTGCCGCGATGGAGACCGGCCTCCCCCGCCGACCTCGGATCCACGACCTACGGCACAGCCACGTCGCCTGGCTGGTGGCCGC
Source organism: Streptomyces sp. NPDC001770 (assembly GCF_053596135.1). Classification (NCBI taxonomy): domain Bacteria; kingdom Bacillati; phylum Actinomycetota; class Actinomycetes; order Kitasatosporales; family Streptomycetaceae; genus Streptomyces; species Streptomyces sp. NPDC001770. The sequence continues at coordinate 3,390 of NZ_JBSFFN010000059.1, forward strand.
GAACATCCCTCTACCGGCGATCCAGGCCCGGCTGGGCCACGAGTCGATCCAGACCACGATCGACCGCTACGGTCACCTGGCCCGGTCGCTCGACTCGGACATCAGTGCCGCCGTGCAGGCGGCCATGGGAGGCCGCCCGCCGTCTGATCACGGCCTGAGGCTGGTCAGCGCTTGAGCTACGTCCGGTGGCCCTACGAGCGGCCTACGCATCGCGAGACCGTGCGTCGGACCGGTCAGGATGCATCCTCGCTGCTCTCCTCTGCTGCCTCGGTCTCGAAGCTGACACCGCGGTACTCCGGGTGGTTTCGGTCGACCGCGCCTGCGACGTGGAGGGGGACTGGATGGCGAGTACGGGCGTCCCAGGCGAGGGACTGATGGCAGAGTGCGGCAGCTAGCGCAGCCAGGTCCTGTGGTTGGTGGCCGTCCGGCCGAGGCACGGTGATCTGGGTCGCCGTAAAGCTGTGCCAGTCCTTACGGAGCAGAGCCTTTTGAAGCTCTTCGGGGATGGTGAAGCGGGTGCATGTGCTGCCGTTGGTGCTGGTCTGACCGAAACCGTCGTAGGTGCGGGACTTCTGGGCGAGATACCAACTGGTGACCTTGGTGCCTGCCGTGGTGCGCTCGTACAGCCAGTCGTCGGGAGCGGCGGGCCGCTCCGGATCACGGCGCCGGGCGTTGGAGCGATCGGCTGGGGTCGGAACCTCACCGTACGAAGTGTTGATGCTGACAACGGCGATCGGGCGGCCGTCGTCAAGGCCATCTCCTGGGAGAGGGCCATCACCGAGCTGGGCGTGCTGCAACCCAGACCAGATGGTCCGGCAGGCTTCGGTATCCACGAAGATGACGAGTGGGGTCTGGGGGGGCAGGATGCGCAATGCCGCCTTGACGTGCTCGCGGACCAGCCCTGCGCCCTCCTTGTGCCGGGCATGTCCTTCCACACCGATCGGTCCCGCGCCGAAGGCGGACTCCCCTTGCGGAAGGGGCTGCCAGGAGTGCGTGTGGCGGTTGTACATCTCCATCCGCCAGGGCTGTTGCGGATCCGGGTGTGTGTGGAGGGCGGTGAAGACCTCGACCATCTGAGTCTTGTTCGCGGCTCCGAACGTCTTGGTACTGACCCTCTGTTGGCGCAAGTGCAGGCCCACAAGGATCATGGGACGGTCCAGGGGGACGCCGTGGGCTAGGCGTCCATCGACCGCTCCAAGACGCAGGAACAGATCGCGGAGTCCGTTGATAGCCGGATAGTCCACCCGAGGACGAGTTCGCTTGGGCTTTGCGCCGTCCACGTTGTCCTCAATGGCCGCTTCACCGTCAGCCTGCGCCACGAGTTCGGGTTCGGCTTCCAGCATCCGGAGGTCCAGGACCTGCGTTGCCTCGGCCGCATCTTCCAGCTTGGGGGGCTTGGGCCGTGGGAGCTGGGCGACGAACTGGGAGACCATGCCACGCCGGTGAAAGTGCCTGCGGAGGTCTCGTTTCGGGTCGTAGCGGTCCGGGGTCTGGCCTCGGCGGGGGGTGCGCTTCCTTGGATTCCAGACCGTCTCGACCCATACGCCGGTAAGGGCGGTGCGGTCCAGGTCGGAAATGAAGGCGAGTTCCACGTCCCAGTCGACGGGAGTGGGAGAGACCAGCGCCGGCATGCGGTGGAGGCGGACGCACAGCCGTTCGGTGAGTTGGTGATCGTGGTTGTCGTCCCAGTCCGCTGCCTGCGCCGGTTCTTCGAGGTAGGGGGTCAGGGCGGTGATCATACGTTCGCGGGTGTACTCGTCGTCGTAGAGGGCGAGTACACGGACTTGATCGTGGCCCGTCCCACTCAGTGCCTGGTCGAGGTCCTCCCGTACTACCGGCCCCTTCGTGGTGCGCGTCACCTCGACATTGGTGCGCTCATACGCGACCTGCTCAGCACCGAGCTTGGCGGCTGCCTTCTTGATGTGGTTGGCGAGGTAGAGGTTGAAGCGGGTTCCGGTGCCCTTGCCGAGCGGATGCTCGGTCGGGCCGGGGACCAGAGCGCGTACTGGGCCTTCCATGGTGGCCAGCGTCTCGTTGGAGCCGAGGTTGATGGCCTCAAGCTTGCAGGCTTCCACGACCTGTGCGGCGAAGTTTCGCGTGTAGGGCTCCCAGCCCTCCTCTGTGCGGCGGTGGCCGACGGGCAGGCGCAGCACGGTGTCCTTGCCGCGGGCGACGAACGCGGTGCGGGTGCTGGCCCAGTGGGTGGCGAGCCTGCTGAAGGTCGGCAGGACGTGGATCCCGATCCGGGACTCACCGGGCAGAGTAATGACGCGGAAGTCGAGTTTATGCATGGCGTAGCCGACCCTCGCCGGCCTCTCCGTCTTGCCTTCCAGGATGTGGTCCCAGGCGAGCAGGCTGCCCTTGGTGTCCATGAGCCAGTTCAGGCGCTGTCCGCCGCTCGGAGCTGAGGCACCGGGAAGATGAAGCGAGGTCTTGGCGATGGTTGCGGCAAAATTCCATGCCGCGACTTTGTAGAACCACTGCGGTGCTCGGGGCCGTCCCGAGTCTGCGTTCACCACGAAAGACCCGAGGGCGCGCTCGTACTTTTCGGACTGCGCCAGGAGGGGAGCAAGGATGTTGTCGTCCGCTCCACCTCGGATGTGCCGTTCCCAGCTGCGCACGGCCCGGGCGAGAAGGCGGGGTTCGATGGAGGCAGTGGTGACCAGAACCGCGGGGACGGCGAGATCGTCCTCGGGCTGGTCGAGGGTGTCCGGCATGATGACGACTGGCTGGTTGGTCACGGCGGACAGCGCCGTGGCAAGGCCGGCGTAGGCGGGGCGCAAGGGCTTGGCGTTGTCGCTGTCGCGGAAACGCGGCAGCTCGCTCCATGCCTGAGCAAAGTCCTCACTCAGCGGGTAAAACACCGCGGAGCCGAGACGCTCGGGGTCCAACAGGTAGGCCAGGGTGGTCAGCATGCGGTGTCCAGGGAGTCGCGAGTGGCAGTGTGGTTGTCGGCGAAGGTGAAGAACGCCCTGAGGGCGGCGCCATTGGTGCTGAGCATGAGGTCGAGTTCGCCGGTACGAGTCCAGTCGGCGCGGAGCTGGCGAATGAGGCCGGGTAGGTCGGAGTTGCCCTTGGGATCAAGGAACGCGTAGTCGACGAGCCGCAGCCGCCCGGGGGTGCCACCGCGTCGGGCGCGGCCCACCAGCTGAATGATGGAGGCGATGAGCTCCGCGGCGATTGCCTTTTTGGCGCGATACGGCAGCGCGCTGAAGTAGCGCCGACTGCCCAATAGCTCGTCGAAATATCTACCGGCGGTCTTCTTGGATCGGTCCAGTTCGGTCCAAGGGTGGGCGTGGGCGCGCCGATCGTCCAGCGCCCGGGCCCCTACGTGCGCCAGCAGCTCGTCAGGGTCGTCGACGATCGACATGGGCCGCACAGCAAGCCAGATGGAACCGATGCGGGAGCGTCGTTGGCCAGGCGAGAGGATGTTGAGACTGCGTTCGGCACGCTTGAGCGGGGCGATGAGAATACGGGTGTGGGCGCGGGCACCGAAGTCCTCGAGCTGGTCTCCGGCGATCTCGATCCAGGGCCGGTCGTCGGCTTCCTGCCTGTCCGTCGTCCCTGCGTCAGCGTCTGGCCGCACCGCGACCGCGATCAAGCCCGGGGGTGCGCCGGCTGCACGCATGCCTTCGGCCAGGTCGCGACAGCTCTGGTAGGACGTCGTGGCGAGCAGGATCGCATCCTGAATGCCAGGCATGTTCTCTGCTGCAAGGGATTCAAGTTCGCGCGACAGCTCGCTCCACAATTTCATACCGAGTTGTCTGGTGGCTTCGCGCCTCTGTTTGCCGGACAGCCCCGAGATCCGAATCAGCTCGCCTTCCAGGCCGGGGATGGGTCGGGCGTCGATGGTTACCTCGGAGCCCTCGTCAGGGACGACGAACGTGGGTTGGGCGTGAATATGGTGCCGATGTGCCCCCGGCATGTAGGCGGTCGCCGACAGTCCGAGCACCACCCGCCGGTGCCCCGCCTGAGCCAGGGCGGTGATCTGTCCGAGGGACGTGATGTAGTTGTGGGGGTCGCCGCCGAAGGCGGCAGCGCTGAGTTTGGTGTCCTGGAGCGACTTGGGATTGTGGTCTTCCGTGAAGGCGAACACCAGCCGACCGAGCGGGCCGTGCGGGATCGCGCGCCAGCTCTCGTAGCCGCCTACAGCTTGAGCGATCTCCTCTGCCGCCGGCACCCCGGCAAGTTTGAGCTGCGGGGCGTCGTGAACGAAGCCGTACAACATCGTTCTGAGCGGCACGAGGAACATCCTGCGTACCAGCCGGTCGATGACTGCGGCCCGGGTCTTTGTCGCGGGAATCCAGGGGACGAGCATCTCGAATAGCTCGCCGCGTACATGCTCCAGGACTCCGGCAGCGTCGATGGTGGCCGTGATGGCCCGGATCGCCCGCGCGAACTCTCGTAGGTGCTCTGGCAGTAGATACGACGCGACCTTGCGATCACAGACCGCGTCCAGGAGAGCTGCCGTGCCCAGGCTCGGCAGTGGATCAGGTTCGGTGGATACCTGGGCGGAGTCGTTCACGAAGAAGGCCGCCAGATGCCTGGTCAGCCAGCCGTCCCAACGCTGCGGCACGATCCAACGTCTACTCCCTTCGCTCTTACGGCGCTTGTGGCCCGGCTCGTCGGGTAGTTGGTCGCTGAGAGTCAGCTCGCCTCTGGACAGGTGCATCGTGTAGGTCTCCGCCAAGCGCCTGCACTCCGACACGTTCGAGCGCGTCCGCTCTTCCAGGGCCGCCGGCAATCGACCGAAGGCACTGACGAGCTGCGTGTCCACGTCGATCAGCGGACGGTCGTGTCCGCGGTCTCCCCATGCCAGGGTCAGCCCGCGCCCGGATCGGTCCATCACCGTCGACTGGAAGGCGTCGAGTTCGTCGATGAGGACGACCTGGCAGCGGCCCATGATGAACTGTTCCACGCTGACCTTCTCGTTCACCGTCCCGTCGTCCAGCTCCAGTGGGATGTGCATACGGCCCGCGTAAAGGTTGGCATGCGTGGTGACGATGATCCGTGCCGAGCATGCCTGGCGGGCCAGCCGGAACTTGCCACAACTCTGCTTGAAGGGGCAGACCTTCGGGGCCGGCATGCTCCGGTACGGTTCGCCCCGTTCCGGGCGCACCGGGGTCAGCCTGGTACACGGTTCCCCGCCGGGTACCCAGGTGTCGACTTCTTCGTCAACCGAAGCCAAGGCGGGCAATTGGCAGGAGTAACCGATGCGAGCGAACACCCAGTCGACGTACTCGGGATTCTCCGACCCCTTGACCGCTCGTTCCAGTTCCCGCATGAGACTGTTCGGCGACATGAGCGGGACCACCACCTCCGAGGGACCCACCCCAAGTCGCTTCGGGATGTCCAACTTCTCCAGGTCCTGCTCGATGGCGTGAGCGAGCTTCAAGGCGTTGGCGTTGGTGTCAACAACCAGGGCGACCGTGTGCCCCTCCTGAACCGCCCAGGATCCATAGCTCCGGAGCATGACGCTCTTACCCGAACCCGTGGGCGCGCTCAGGACTCGTGTCGTGCCCGCGGGCAGTTTCAGCGCCTTTCCAACGGCTTCGCCCCGCAGGGTCCTCATCTTTCCGAAAAAGGGGATGAGGGTCTCCACACGGAATGCCTTGCCGGGCGGTTCATCGAGCTGCGCGTTCAGGTCCAGGAAGTCCTCGACCTTGAGCACTGCTTCCACAAGCTCGGGAGCGATACGCAGACGCTCGGTCCGTGCCGGCGGCGGGGCATGGCGTTCATCGAAGGGGTAGTAGGCGAGCACCGGGGCGCTCTGGCGTCCGGCCATCGGCACACGCAGCATGTGGGTGTAGTCCCCTGGCTTCGCTACTGGGCTGGAGACCAGCTGCGAGGCCCGGATGTCGTCCAGTTCGGTCAGGAGCCGGTCGGCACAATGGCGAGGGTCGAGTCCGTGATGGGCGCTCACTCGTTCCTCGTCGTCGAGCAACCGGAATCCTGGGATGTCGCCTCTCAGGTAGTAGTCGGACGCGTGGTTGCGGAACGCGGTCTCGTTAGCGAGTTCGTTGGTCCGATGACGCAACAACCGACTGAGTCGATGTTGGTCCTCTAGCGAAAGGCTGGCGTACTGGTCCCAGGCGTCGAACTTTCCAGTGAGCAGAAACTGGGCAGCAGTGAGAGCGGTCCCCGCTCGTCCGTCCGCAGGGAAGTGCACCTGCGCGCAGGCGCTGGCACAGGCGATGACGCGGGGCAGGAGCCTGGACTCACTCTCGCTGAGGAACTCGTGCGCGTCGGTCACAGGGAACGCCTTGCCTCGGACAGCTTTTTCCTTACGATCCGGTTCACGTCCTCGACCCTCAGCACGGTGTAGTCGGGCAGAAGGTCCTGAAGCTCCTGGCGCTGCGCGATGCCCCGATGGTCCGGGAGGACAATGGTCTTCGCGGCCAGCGGCTTCCTGGCAATCTCGTCGGCCAGCGCGCTGGCACTAGCAACGTCCTTGAGGTCGATAGCCAACGTCCAATTCAGCGACTCAATGGTGAACTTCAGGTCGTAAGCGTCCTGGTGCGGCCACAGGCTGACATCCAGGAGCGGCTTGCCGTGCCACTTCTTGTACAGCGCGAGTTCATCGACACCAGGGACGACGATGTACCGCCAAGCTGGCAGATCCACGCACACCGTCCGCCGGTCACCTTCAGTCCGCAACAGCCGAGCCGCAGGCTGACGGCCTACGGTGTCGTCACGCGGCCGGAGCTTGGGCGGCCGGCCGTCCTCCAGGCTACGGATGGCGTATTCGGCGTTGTGCGCCCGATAGCTGCAGCGCACCGACGCTCCACTGACTCGCATGGGCCAGCGGCACGTTGGACACGGCCACCAGTACCGCCCCTCATGAACGCGGTCCGGCGGGAGCGGCGCATAGTGGACGGGAGGCTGGATCCCCGCCTCGCTGCACTGGTCGGCGATCGTCTCCAGCTCGCCGGCCGGATACTCGATCACGAACCGTCGACGGGCCACATAGTCCGCGTCGCTCGCATCGGTCTTGATCTTCAGGAACGCCTCGTTCTGCACAATTTCCTGCTGGAGCCATGTCCAACTGGGCATCCACCCCCGCCCGCGGTCGCCCTTTTCCAGCAGCGAGATGATCGCCGAGCACCCGTCGGAGTAGACGTCGTCGCTGAGCTCGCCCCATTCCAGGACCGTCAGCCACCCCAGAGGATCGCCCTCAAACACCTCGGGGGCGATCTTCCGCAAGGGGTCTCGCGACAGCTGGTCAACGAGTTCGGTCGGCGTCAGCGCCGCCCTGCCAGGGCCGAGAAGCGAGTTGACCACACCGGTCATGCTCATGATTTCGCGCCATGCCCGCGGTTCGTCACGGCGGACCGTCCAGGCGTAACCGATACGGATGGCAGCACTGACCAGGGTGGTGCGGCGTCGGCTCGAGACAGCATCAAGCACCGTCACTCCTCCATCTCACTTTACTGAGTGTCCTTGACAGAGAGTTTTGTGTGACAGGAATCATGCCTGGATCGATCCGGGCAGAACAACAAAGTCGCAAAGTAGGCGTGTCGCTCATGTTTCATTCCAAATCATGACATCCATCGGATTTCCCACATGAATGACGCGGAGCTGGAGTGTTCGATCGTGCGGGCTACCGTCGGCGGCGGCTGAACCGCGGCTCCACTCGAGGCCCGCGTGGCAACGGGAACTCGCGGCTGGGCGCCTGGAGGTTCACCTCGCCTCGGCAGCCGGCCTGGAGAAGGCGGCCTTGCTGATCCAGGGGCGTTGAGGCGGTCTGACGGCTCGCGACGATGTCAGGCCGCAGAGGCCCTCCCTTCAACGCCTTACCAAATCCTCTACTCCGGCAACAGGTGCACGCCCCGGGCCGGAAGGCACGGGGGTGCAGGGCCTCGCAGTGGAACGATGGAAGGGTGGCTGCCGTCTCTGGCAAAGTGATCGCCACTGCTAGACGATTCTCGTGAGGAACTTTGTGAGCACGCTCGGTAGCTTCATCTGGTCAATCGCTGACCAGCTTCGGGGCCCATATCGCCCCAATCAGTACGGGACAGTGATCCTCCCGTTCACAATCCTGAGACGGCTTGATTGCATCCTTGAGCCGGACCGCGCGGCAGTACGGGATCTGGCTGCGAGGTATGAGAACCCGAACCGGCTCAAGGTTGAGGTTAAGAGGGCTACGGCACGAACGTTCTACAACACCTCCAACTACGAGTTCGCGAACCTGCTGGCCGATGCGGACGGGCTGGCGGACAACCTCGTTGACTACATCGACCGGTTCTCCACCGACGTGGACGTGTTCGAGTTCTTCGACTTCAAGAAGGAGATCCTGGCCCTGGAAAAGGCAGGGCTCCTGCGCGAGATCGTCAAGTCCTTCGGCGCTGTCGACCTCCACCCCGATGTGGTGTCGAACTCCGACATGGGCGACGCCTTCGAGTACATCATCCGCAAGTTCAACGAGGCCGCGAACGAGACCTCCGGAGACCACTACACGCCGCGCGACGCGATCCGTCTGTTGGTCGATCTGCTCTTCGCGGAGAAGGACGTCGACCTGACCGAGGGTGGCATCATCCGATCGATGTATGACCCCACCGCCGGCACCGGCGGCATGCTTTCACTAGCCGAGGAACACCTTCTCGCGCAGAACCCCGATGCGAAGCTCAGCCTGTTCGGTCAGGAATACAACCCGCAGTCGTACGCCATCTGCAAGTCCGATCTACTCGCCAAAGGCCACGACGCGACCAACATCGCCTTCGGTAACACGCTCACTGACGACGCCTTCAAGGGCCGCCAGTTCGACTTCTCCATGTCCAACCCGCCGTACGGAGTGGACTGGAAGCAGTACGCCAAGGCAATCAAAGAGGAGCGTGACTCCGCAGGCCCCTACGGCCGCTTCGCGCCGGGCCTTCCGGCGACCTCGGACGGCCAGATGCTCTTCCTGCTCCACTTGGCCCACAAGATGCGTGCGCCCGAGGACGGCGGTGGCCGCGTCGGCATCGTCATGAACGGCTCCCCGCTGTTCAACGGCGGAGCCGAGTCCGGCCCATCCAACATCCGCAGGTGGCTGCTGGAGAACGACCTGGTCGAGACAATCGTTGCACTGCCGATCAATATGTTCTTCAATACCGGAATCCCCACCTACATTTGGATTCTTGACAACGCCAAGCACCCCGCCCGCCAAGGAAAAGTTCAACTCATCGACGGCTCATCGTTCTGGACTAAGATGCGTAAGAACCTCGGCTCGAAGAACCGCGAGATCAGCGTTGCCGATCAGGCCAAGGTTATGCAGTTGCACGCCGATTTCGAAGAGGCTGATCCCGACCTCGCGAAGGTGTTGCGCAACGACGAGTTCGGTTACTGGACCATCACCGTCGAGCGCCCACTGATGGACAAAGATGGCAAGCCGATCACCGACCGCAAGGGCAACCTGAAGCCAGATTCAAAAAAGCGCGACACCGAGAACGTCCCCTTCACCTACAGCAACTCGACAGCTGGCTTGGCGGCAGAGGGCGAGGTCATTCAGGCGTATTTCGACGCAGAGGTGAAGCCGTACGTTCCCGATGCCTGGATCGACAGGTCAAAGACCAAGATCGGCTACGAGATTCCCTTCACCCGTCACTTCTACAAATACCTCCCGCCCCGCCCGCTCGCCCAGATCGACGAGGATCTTGAGAAGCAGGTAGCCAGGATCCTCGATCTACTGAAGGAGGTCGAAGGATGAGTGAGATCGCACCGTGGGTAGGTATTAACCGGGCGGGTTGGGCGCGCCGCCGCATTTGGAGTCTCGGGCGCACGGCATCTGGCTCAGGGTTTCCGCCGGCTCTCCAGGGGCAAACCGGACTTGATCTGCCGTTCTATAAGGTGAAGCATCTTGGGCAGGCAAGCCGCGAGGGCATTCTGGGAAATTCGGATAACTCGATTAGCTTTGAAACCGCTAAACAGCTTGGTGCGACGGTCTTCCCGGCAGGCACTCTCGTGTATGCGAAGGTGGGTGCCGCACTAATGCTCGGGCGTGTTCGGACCCTTCCAGTCGATGCTTGCATTGATAACAATATGGCCGGCTTGACTCCGTCTGAAGAAATTGAGTCCAGGTTCCTCTTCTGGGCGATGTCTCAGGTCAAGTTCGACTATCTGGTCAATCCGGGCGCGGTGCCCTCGTTGAGCGACAGGAATCTGCTGAACTTCCCGCTGCTGGTGCCTCCCCTGGAGGAGCAGCGAGCCATCACCAACTACCTCGATCGCGAGACGGCCCGCATCGACATGCTCATTGAGGAGCAACGGCGATTGATCGAGTTGCTTAGAGAGCGTCGCGCGGCCACAGTCGCTGACGCTCTGGATGGCCATGAGCGGACCCAGGTGCGACGACTAGTCGATCATAATCGTCCGATGACCTACGGCATTCTGCAGTGTGGTGAGCCGGTCGACGGTGGGGTTGCATACATCGGACCGTCGGACATCCAGGGTGAAGGTCGATCCCCGAAAAAGGACGCACTGCGAACGACAGCACCTGAGATTGCGAGCGCATACAAACGGTCGACCCTCAAGGGGGGTGACGTGGTCGTTTCGATCGGACCAGCCTACGGGAAGGTGGCTGTCGTATCGGCCGATCTGGATGGTGCGAATCTGACGCAAGATACGGTGCGAGTTGCACTGCGGCCGGATCTCGTCATGACGAGATTTTTCGTGTGGGCACTTCTGTCACGGCAGACGGCTGAATATTGGGACTATCAGATCATGGGTGCAACGTTCCGCCGCCTGAACCTAGGCACCTTGGCACGGACACCCATCCCGCTCCCAGCGATCCATGAGCAGCGAAAGATTGCCGCGTATTTGGATGAGCAGACCACAAAGATCGACCTGCTCATCGCTGAGGCCCAACGGTTCATTGAGCTCTCCACAGAGCGGCGTTCGGCGTTGGTCGCGGCGGCAGTGGCAGGGCAGATCGATGTACGAGAGGTGGCGTGATGGCCGACCACAACGAGGCGGTCTTCGAGACAGAGATCTGCGAGTACCTAAAAGATCACGGCTGGCTTTACTCGACAACTGACCATGACGGTGGCGAGTACGACCGGGAGCGGGCGCTGTTCCCCGCAGATCTGTTCATGTGGCTGCAGGCGACGCAGAAGGCTGCTCACGATAAGGCGTTGAAGGCGGCGGGGTCGCAGGCGAAATTCCTCGACGTGCTGGCCGCAGCGCTCGACCGACCGCTGGAACACGGTGGTGGGACGCTGAACATCCTTCGTAACGGGGTTCAGTACATCGGCGGTGGTCGGCTGAAGATGGCGCAGTTCCGTCCGGAGACGTCGCTCAACGAGACGACCACGGCGCACTACGAGGCGATGCGGCTAAGGGTGGTGCGGCAGGTGCACTTCTCGACCGCTGACCAGCGCAGCATTGATCTGGTGTTCTTCATCAATGGGCTTCCGGTGGCCACGGTGGAGTTGAAGACCGACTTCACCCAGTCGTTGGACGAGGCCGTCAACCAGTACAAGCAGGATCGCAGTCCGTTGACGAACGGACGACCGGAGCCGTTGTTGTCGTTCGGCCACCGGGCACTGGTGCACTTCGCAGTATCGAACGACCTGGCGGCGATGACCACGAGGCTGGAGGGGGACAAGACCCACTTCTTGCCGTTCAATGTCGGCTTCGACAGCGGTGCCGGTAACCCGCCTGGCGTAGATGGACGGTCGTCGACGGCGTATCTGTGGGAACAGGTCTGGGAGAAGCACGCCTGGTTGAACATCATCGGGCGGTTGATGATCGTGCAGACCAAGGAGGAGTGGGACGTCGCCACCGGCACCTCGGTGCGGCGTACGAGCATGCTCTTCCCACGGTTCCACCAGTGGGAGGCCGTCACATGCATCGTCGAGGCGGTGAAGGAGGAGGGCGTCGGGAAGCGGTACCTGATTGAGCACTCCGCTGGGTCGGGGAAGACGAACACCATCGCCTGGACAGCCCACCGGCTCGCGCGGCTGCATGTCGATGACCAGAAGGTCTTCGACACGGTCATCGTGGTCGTGGACCGCACCGTACTCGACTCCCAGCTGCAGGATGCGATCCGGCAGATCGACGGCACTGGAAAGATCGTCGCGACTATTAGCCCTGAGGACGTCCGCAAGGCTGGCGCGAAGTCGAAGTCGGGGCTGCTGGCGCGTGCGTTGAAAAACGGTGAGCTGATCATCGCGGTGACGGTGCAGACCTTCCCGTATGCGCTGAACGAGATACGGACCGACGCCGGCCTGAAGGGCAGGCGGTTCGCCGTCATCGCCGATGAGGCTCATTCCTCCCAGTCAGGCCAGATCTCCTCGAAGCTGAAGCAGGTACTGACGGCCGAGGAGGTCAAGGAGATTGAGGAGGGCGGTGAGGTCGATGTGGAGGCAGTGCTGGCCTCGGAGATGACCGAGCGGGCCGAGTCGGAGAACATCTCCTACTTCGCCTTCACCGCGACGCCGAAGAACAAAACCCTCGAGCTGTTCGGTCGCAAGGACGCCACCGGGAAGCCGCGTGAGTTCCACCTGTACTCAATGAAGCAGGCGATCGAGGAGGGCTACATCCTCGACGTACTCAAGGGCTATCAGCACTACGACACCGCGCTGAAGATCGCGGGCAAGGCGGAGAGCAGCAACGGAGGAGAAGTCGAGGAAGCCACCGCGCGTAAGGGGCTGATGCGGTGGGTGCAGTTGCACCCGACGAACATCAGCCAGAAGGTACAGATCATCGTCGAGCACTTCCATGCCAACGTCGCCTACCTGCTCGAAGGCAAGGCGAAGGCGATGGTGGTGACCGACTCGCGCAAGTCCGTCGTGAAGTACAAGCTGGCCATCGACGCCTACATCGCCAAGCGGCGCGCCGAGGACGCTTCGTACAACTACCGCACCCTGGTCGCCTTCTCCGCCGGGGTGACGATGGCCGAGGACGAGACCTGGCACAGCGACTGGGGCCCGCAGCCGTCGAAGGATGACGAGTTCACCGAGGCCAACATGAATCCGGGCGCAGGGGCTGATCTGGCAGCCGCGTTCAAGGGCGATACGTACAAGATCATGCTGGTCGCCAACAAGTTCCAGACCGGCTTCGACCAGCCCTTGCTCTCGGCGATGTACGTCGACAAGAAGCTGCCCAGCGTCACCGCGGTACAGACGCTTTCGCGGCTCAACCGCACCTACCGCACCGCTGGTGGGGAGCAGAAGCGCAAGACGTTCGTCATCGACTTCGCCAACAGGCCCGAGGACATCAAGGCAGCCTTCGAGCCGTACTTCAAGAACGCGACCCTGGAAACCGAGACCGATCCATACGTCGTCGTCCACCTGGCTAACAAGCTGGCCCAGGCCGGAATCTACTCCGAGGCCGACGTCCGCAAGGTCGCCGAACTGTGGGTGACTCGGAAGGGCAACAATGCGCTCTCGGCGGCGATCAGCCCGGCGCAGCACGACTTCAGACGCCGCTACGCGCGGGCGATCGAGGAAGAGGACAGGGTCACGCTCCAAGCGCTCGACCTCTTCCGTAAGGACGTATCCACTTATGTACGCCTTTATGACTTCATGTCCCAGATCGTCGATTACGGCGACCCCTACATGGAGATGCTCTCGATCTTCTTGCGCCTGCTGGAGAAGGTTATCGCCGAGGCAGCTTGGGCGGCGGACGTCGACCTCTCCGATGTGGTGCTGGTCGGGGTCAAGCACAACAAGGCGATTGCGGTCGACATCTCGCTCGTGGGCGACGGGCAATTGAAGGGCATCAGCGCCGCCGGCACAGGAACGAAGAAGGATCCGAAGTACGTCGCGCTCCAGGTCGTCATAGACAAGATGAACGACCTTTTCGGCGCCGAATCGTTTGCCGCGTCCCAGGTCAGGGAGTTTGTACAGGGCCTCGTCCAACGGTTGCTCGCCGACCCCAACCTGATCCAGCAGACCAAGGTGAACTCCAAGAAGCAGTTCGTGGAGTCGCAGGACTTCCAAGCGGCCGTTACGGAGGCGGTCGCGGACAACCAGGACGCCCACAACACGATGGCTGACTACTTCTTCACCGACGGACCGGCTATCAACGCGATCATCGTCGCCCTTGCGGATGCCTTCTACGAAGCAGCGCTCGATCAGCGGGTGGATTCGTAGATTCGGGAGTCCGTTTGAGGCGACCTGACGCACCGCGAAGGTTGGTGTGTAGCGCTGCCAGCTCGTCAATGGCGGTGTCGAGTTGCTGATTGGTTGCACGGCTGTCGAGCTACGGGCGGCGGTGCGATGCCGGTCGTCCGGCTGGTCCCCGTGCGCCCTCGCTCGGTAACCAGCCGGACGTCCCCCACCCTCCTGGGCGGGGCAAGTGCGTACGACCGGCCGTAGGACGGTCGTACGCGACAACTTGCTCCGCCAGGAGCCGTCGTGGCGTCCCGCTGCTCTCTGGCAGGGGTGAGCCCAGGTCGTCGTCTGTCACCGGCTGGTACCCAAGCGCTCCTGCCGGGCTTCGCGGACGATCTCCTCAATCCAGTCCATCGCGAGGACGGAGTCGTGCAGGATCCAGGGCTGACTGGTCGGGGTGCACTGGCTCACGGGGCTCGGGCTTTGCCATTGCTGCACGATGCCACAGTCGGTTGGCCATGGTCTGGACGAGGACGAGTCCGCGGCCCCCGGTGGCGCTGGCGTCACTGGTGCGAGGTGTCGGCGGTCGCGGGTCTGGGTCGCTGACCGCGAGGATGATGCCACCGTCGGTGGGCCAGAGCATGAGCACGATCGTGCCCATGTCGACGAAATGGGCGACCGCTTCATACGTCTTCGCGGGGTGGGCGTGTTGGATCGCGTTGGTAGCCAGTTCCGAGACGAGGAGCCGGGCGACTTCGATCCCCTCGTCGGGGAAGCGCCAGCGCTGGAGGATGTCGACGGTGTGGCGGCGGGCCCAGGCGACGGCGTTGGGGGCCGCGGCGAGGGTCAGTTCGCTGATGGACGGGGGAACCTGGTACATGCGGATGGCTCCCTCGGCGGCGTGGCCGGGCGGGTGCGGGGCGCTGTGGCGTGGGTGGAGGCCAGCGAGGTCGGGACGGCTAGGGGCGGGGCGTCTCGGCCTCGCGGGCTGCTTGAGGGGTTACTTCGTGGCGACGACGTAGACGCTGCCCCAGCGGCGCTTCGGGTTGGCCATGGTGGGGTCGAACGTCCAGGGCTCGACGGTGGTGAAGCCGGCCTCGGAAAGGAGCTGGACGAGCTTCTCGTGGTCATAGGCCCACAGGTGCTGGGTGTACCTGGGGTCGTCGTCCTGGTCGCGGAAGACGAGGTTGACGAGGTCGAGCCGTGTGTTGATGTCGCCGCGGCAGTCGCGCTTGGCGTACCAGCGTTCGATCGTCTCGTCGGAGGCGTCCAGCGGCCGCGGGTAGTGGCTCAGAGCGAAGGCGGCGTCGGGGACGCCGGTGATGATCCGGCCGCCCTGCGCGAGGATGCGGTGGGCCTCGCGGACGTACTGCTTGGCCGAACGCGGGTAGTCGATGTGCTCCAGGAAGTGCTCGGAGAAGATCTCTTCGACGCTGTCGTCCTGAAGCGGTACGCCCTCGCGGATGTCCCAGAGCAGGTCGGCCGGCGGGACGAGGTCGATATTGAAGAAGCCGTCGATGCGGTGGGCTCCGCCGCCGATCTGCACCTTCGCGGGCTTGTCGTCGATCCGGCCGTTGGGCCAGACGCGACGGCTGGAGTGGTGGTACCGGTGGAGTTCGATCTCCTTGGCGGCGGCCCGGAGGGTACGGGCGAGGCCGTGGGTGGTGGCGGGGTCGGCGAGGACGGAGGCGATCTGCTCGCCGAGGAGGTCGACGGAGGGCATGCCGGAGGAACTCATCACGGGTCTCCTACGTGTGAGGTTGCTCGGGGTGTGGTGGGCCGCAGGCGGCGGCGGTGGATCAGGCAGCGCTGGGCGCGGGGGCGGTCCACTGGTTGTTGCGCATGAGGGTGTACTTGATGTCCACCAGGCGCGGGGCGATGGTCAGCGAGAGTTCCTCGGCCGGGTGGAGGTGGCCGGCGTCGTCCTGCTCGGCGCGCCAGACGCGGTAGTCGAGGTTGGGGTAGGCCGGGTTGATGCCGATCTCGCCTTTGGGCATCGTGCCGTTGAACGGGGCGACGATGTCCATGTGGTTCCAGTAGTTCCAGGCTTGCAGCGCCTTGTGCTGGTCGAAGTAGAAGTAGAAGTCGGGGTAACGGCCGAAGGTGCGCAGTTCCCGGTGGATCAGGTGGCCCAGCAGAGGGCCGAGCTGGGTGGCGAGGGAGTCGAACGCCCAGCGCGTGCGGTGCCAGGCTTCGGGGGCGTCGCCGGGCGCGAAGAGGCGGGCGGCGACGAGGTAACTGATCCGCTCGACCAGGTACGAGCTCGCGTGCGTAGTGTCGATGGTCGGATCGACCCTGTGGAGGAGCGCGGCCAGCTGCTTCGGTCGAGGCCGGAACCTCGCCAGGTCGAACTTGCCGGCCATGGCAGGGAAGGAGGCGAACAGCATCTCCTTGTACAGCCAGTTGTTCAGCTCGCCGAGCTCGGCGAGGCGCTGCGTGTGGTGCGAGGTCGAGTGGAGCATCAGGTATTCGGCGACCGCCTCGAAGTACAGGTATCCGAGGATCGGCAGGCGGGGGATCGTCTCGTCGAGCAGCCGGAGGTACGGCTCGGCGCCGACGCGGGTGCCCTGGTAGGCAACGGTCGCCGCGGTGGCGAGGAAGGAGGCCGAGTTCTTGACGCGGCCTACGACGGTCTCGCGCAGCTGGTGCCGCTCGTTCTTGCTCAGCAGGTATTCGAGGTTGCTGTAGATCTGCAGATGGATGAGGCCCAGCCGCAGATAGTCCACTCCAGCGAGTCCACGGTAGGCCTGCGGCGGAGTGTCGATCTCGAAGATCAGCGGGGTGGGGACGCGGTCGGTGACGCCGAGCTTGTCCAGGAAGGCCGGCGCTTCCTTGGTCAGGACGTACGAGCCCAGGTTGTGCATGCGGAACCCCTGGTCGGTCGCGGTGACCGGCGCGCAGTAGATGCTTCCGACGAGGCAGCCGCCCGACGGGTAGAGCACCCCCTGCCGGCTGATCTCCTCCAGGGCATGGGTGACGTGCAGCAGGTGCAGCTTGCCGTTCCCGCTGAGGGCGTCGAAGAGGGCGTTCTGCCGGAGCAGATGGCCGTTCGGGGTCTCCTCGGCGAGCCGCCGGTCCCAGTCCGCGGCCTGGGTGGCGAGCGGGTCGGAGTGGCTGGGGATGAGGGTGGAGTCGTAGAAGGCGTGGGCATCGGCCCACAGGTGGTAGGCGTCGACGAAGTCCATGGTCAGACCAGGCCCTTCTCGGCGAGTGCGTAGCGTACGGCCTCAATGCCGTTGGCTCCGGCGAGGTAGGCCCGCTCGGAGATCAGGACGAGGTCGAAGGCGAGGCCGCGCGCCTGGTCGAAGGCGGGCTCGCGAACGTACCGCGCATCCGGCCACCAGTTCAGCTTCGGCAGGCGGTAGCGGTCCAGGGCGTCGGCGGCCTTGACCACATCGGTGATGCGCTCTGCGCGGGCGTGGTCAGTCCGGTCGTCTGTGCTGAACGCCTCGTACGGGACGTCGTGCAACCGGACGGCGGTGGCCGCCTGGATGATCCGCTTCGGCGTGGCGGTGAGGCCGAAGTGCGCCCAGACGGTGTCGGCGTTCGCCGCGAGCCAGATGGCAGCGCGGTCGCCATGTCCTCGATCGTCCTTGTCGTTGCGTCTCTGGCAGTCGTGGACGGCGGCGGCAATGATCGTCGTGGCAGTGTCGGCGGCGTCCAGGCCGCCCGTCTCCGCGAGGACGGCGGCCAGCGCCGCCGTCCTCATGGCGTGTCGGACGCCGTGGAGCGAGGTGTACAGGCGCGGGTCGGTCCACCACCGGGTGGGCAGAGCGCCGCGAAGCAGGAACTCCCGCGACAGCGGACGCAAGGCCGGCTGCGGTGCCTGCGGGAGGTCGGGCCTGTTGTCGCCGATCCACGCGATGGTGGCTTGGTCCATGTGCTGGTGGAGCGGCAGCCGCCCTCGGGCAGCCAGGTCGATCAGACTTGCGGTCAACGGGGTCGTGCTCATTCGTGCCCACCCCCTTGGTGGTCTCCGCGGTGCAGTTCCCTACCGGATCGGCGCGGCCTGCTGCTCGCGCTCCTTGCGGTCCTTCTCGGCGGCCTCGAAGGCAGCGGTGAAGGCGGCCAGCTCCTGCTCCGTCATCAGGGTCACGCCGAGCGCCGTGGCGACGTCCGTGATCTTGGCCTCCGCCTCGACGCGGGCCGCGTCCGAGGCATCGTTCTCCAGCAGCACCTCGAACTCGGCGTGGTAGCCCCACGCCTCACTCCACTTGACCGCGATCTCGACCCCGTCGAAGCGGAAGTTGTGGCGGAAGTTGAACGCCTCGTGCATCGCGGTCTCGAATCCGAGGGCGTTGAACACCTTCACCGCGGCAGGGACATCGGCGGGGGCGATGTCGAACTCGGTCTCCGCGAAGGCCGCGCCCTGCCCGATCCTGCTTCCCTTGAGGGTGATCTTGGCGGTGCCGGCGGCGGTGTTGTCGGTGACCTTCAGGAGCTGGTCGGGGAGCACGTAGAAGTAGATGTGCTTGTCGTCGGGGCCCAGGTCCTCTCCGTTCTCCTTCAGACGGGTGACGAGCAGGTCGTGAGCTTCCTTGGTGAAGCGGGCACGCATCTCGATCTCGACGGCCACGGGGCTGGTGCCTCCTTGTTTCAGGCATGGCGAAGCCAGCCGGACCCTGCCGTGAGGGGCCTGTCCGGTCGGGCGATCGCTATGGGGTCGGTGGTGGAACGCGGGGTGATGCGGCCGACGCTGGTGCCGGCCGCATCACCCCTGTGGATCTGCAGTGTCAGCCGAGGGCCCCGAAGCGCTCCTGGACGACGCCCGAGTGCAGGTAGGTCGGCAGCTGGATGCCGCCCACCGACGTACGGCCGGTGGCGACCTGCTCCTCCGTCTCGCTGGGGAAGCCCTCCAGCAGACGCAGGCACTGCTGGGCCCATTCCTGCGACGCGGACCAGTCGCCCAGGTCGCGGTGGCGCACTGCCAGGGCGTACGCGGTCTCGGTGGCGGCCCACCGGTCGGTCGCCAACTCACGCTGGAAGATCGACTCCAGCTCGTCGGTGGAGGCCAGGCGGGTCTGGTTGGTCATGGTGCCCTCTCGGATCAGACAGTCGTGCCCCAGTGCTGATCAACGCCCCGGCGTCCCTGCGGTGACGCCGTGACCCGCTGCTAGTACGTGTAGATCTCGGCCAGCGTCTTGTAGTCCTGCAGCTCGTCCTTGTCGAACCACAGCTCCACCTCCTGCTTGGCCTCCTCCGCGTTGCCGGAGGCGTGCACGAGGTTCGCGACCGCCTTGCCCGACGCGATGCTGGCCGCAGCGCTGTAGTGCGAGAAATCGCCCCGCACCGTGCCGGCCGGCGCCTGATTCGGGTACGTGCTGCCGACGATCTTGCGGACGGTGGCGATCGCGTCGAAGCCCTCCAGCACCAGGGCGATGACCGGCCCCTGCTGCATGAACGTCGCCGTGAAGCCGTAGACCTCCGAGCCCAGCCGTTCCTCGAGGTCGAAGTAGTGCTTGCGAGTGAACTCCTCGTCCATCCACTTCATCTTGGTACCGACGATCTTCAGCGCGGCATCCTCGAATCGAGTGATGACCCTTCCTGCCAGGCCACGCGCCAGCGCATCGGGCTTGAGCAGGACGAGCGTGCGCTCGACAGTGTGTGCCTGAACCTCGGCCATTGACTCCCTTTCGCCTTGCTAACAACCACACATGACGGACGATCAGCCGTCACCGGCTGAGATTACCGGCGCTGACAGAGCGGTTCGGGCGTCCGGGCAAATGCCCCGGCCGGGCGAACGTGGGTGGGAGGACCGACGACCAGCCGAACATCAGGCCCGATTCGGCCAACTTCCCTGTCTCTGCTATCCGCCGGGAGTGCGCACTTAGAATCCCCTTGTGGTCGACCGGCGCTTTAGCGCCTCTTATGAGCCTCCCAGGGCCTGAGCCTTCGGAAGCGTGATTCCTTGGCCCCTGGTGTCTACGATTCTTCCGGGGCTTCTGCAGCGCGACCATGAAGCGCCAGTGCAGTGGGAGTGCACTTTCGGCGCGCAGGTTCCTGCACCGGAGCGGCGACGAGGGGGCAGCTTTGTGGACGTGATCGAGCGCTGGAATGGCCGTTACGCCTGTCTGCTGCAGTCCGCCCTGCGGCTCGGCAACGAACAGTTCGCCGCGCGCCTGGGTATCGCCGTGAGGACCGTGGCCGCCTGGCACTCCGACGCGTCTGTCGTGCCTCGCAGGGAGATGCAGCAACTCCTCGACACGGCCCACGAGCAGGCTCCGGAGACTGTTCGACAGCGCTTCGCGCTCCTGCTGGCGAAGGAACAGACCCCAGCGGACTCGACACCGCCAGGCGCGCAGGCGCTACGGGTAGCCATCGCGGTGGTCGTCCGCGACAGCGATGTCCTCCTGGTGTGCCGGCGGGGCGACGACGCCGCTGGAATCACGTGGCAGTTCCCGGCCGGCGTCATCAAGCCGGGAGGCAAGGCGGAGACCACCACTGTGCGGGAGACCTTGGACGAGACGGGTGTCCACTGCGCGGTCCGGCAGCACCTCGGGAACCGCCTTCACCCCGTGACCGGCGTGCTGTGCGAGTACTTCCTCTGCGAGTACCTGGCCGGCGAGGCCACGAACAGCGACGCGGCCGAGAACATCGACGTCATGTGGGTCCCCAGAAACGCGGTGCCTCGCTTCATCCCCGTCGATACGATCTTCCCACCCATCCTGGCCGTCCTGGAGGAGCAGACATGACGAACCAGAACACGGCCGAGCGCCCGGGCATTGCCGCCGCGATCGTCGTGACCGAGGGCCGCGTGCTGATGGTGCGCCGCCGAGTCAGCGAAGGACAGCTGTCCTGGCAGTTCCCGGCTGGAGAGGTCGAGCCCGGCGAGGCCCGCGAGGACGCCGCTGTACGGGAGACCCAGGAAGAAACCGGGCTGATCGTGGCGGCCGTGAAGCTCCTCGGCGAGCGCGTCCACCCGAAGACGGGCCGGCTGATGTCGTACACCGCATGCGAGGTACTGGACGGCACGGCCCACGTCGCGGATACCGAGGAGCTGGCCGAACTGGCTTGGGTCGCCCATGGCGAGATCCCGCAGTACGTGCCGTACGGCCTCTTCGAGCCGGTGCAGGACTACCTCGACGCGGCCCTGCCCTCCTGAGCGGCCTTGGGCCACAGAAGTACGTGCAGGGGGCGCATCGTCGTTGTCGGGGCTCGGGCCGAACGGTGGAGCACGGCCGGTGGCCGGGAAGGCTCCCCGACCACCGGCCTCCGTTTCTGTATGGGGCGCGGTGCCTGTGCGCGCAGTCCTTGTTCGAGCGGAGGAAATGAGCGCCCGCAGCGACGACGGTTATGCACGTGGACACCGGCGGCCTGGAGTTCTTCGAGGGTGGCTTCATCGACGAGGACCTGTTCCTCGTCGGTGAAGGGGCGTCCGTCAATGTGGCGGAAGGCGAGAGTGTCCGGGGGCGGTTGAAATTCGTGTCGAACAGCGGAGGTCGCAATGGGACTTCTACAGGCCATCCACCAGCGGGTTCCTCGACAGACACTTCCCCGACAGCACCCCACCCTGGTCGCTACCTGCCAGGTCCTGTACTCGATGCGTCCCGCCGGGATTGACGTTGGATGCTGATTGCTCCAGCCCAAACCGCCCATGTCGAGTCGGTGGCGGGCACGGGTAATTGCAGCGCAGGCGATGCGAGTTTCGATGTCGTCGGGCAAGAGGTCACCATTGTCGTCCGTCTTTGCTTGGTCCATCCGCTCAGTGAAGCCCTCGCCGACGCGGACGCAATTTTCGACCCTCGGCCTTGTCGCGCCCAGGGGTGGCTGCGGGCGCCCGCTCACCACCCGCCCCCGCGCTCCAGGCTCGCTCGACGCCACGTACGGCTGCTGGGTGCACAACCTCAGGGCCCGCGCCGGACGCTGAACCCCGTCGCGCCCCGGGCCGGCCCCGGGGCGGCGTAACGTCGGTGGGCATGGTGCACGTACTGAGCAGCAGGACGCTGTTGCGTCCCACCGACCCCGAGCGCACCCGCGCCTTCTACGGCCAGGCCCTCGGCCTGGCGGTCCACCGCGACTTCGGTAGCGGGCCGGAGCGCGGCACGGTCTACTTCCTGGGCGGCGGGTTCCTCGAAGTCTCCGGCCGGGGCGACACCCCGCCCTCCCCCGACCTGCGGCTCTGGCTCCAGGTCGCCGATGTCGCCGCCGCCCACGAGGAACTCCGCGCACGCGGTGTACCGATCCTGCGGCCGCCCGTCCAGGAGCCGTGGGGGCTGATCGAGATGTGGATCGCCGATCCGGACGGGCTGCGTATCGCGGTGATCGAGGTCCCGGCGGACCACCCGTTGCGCAGCCGTCCCTGAGGACTCGGACAGGACGGACCGGACCCGCCCCGCCCCGGCCCGGCCCGGCCCGGACGAGAACCGGCACGCGGCCGGGGGGCACGCCCCAACTCCCGTTGCGGGCTTACGCTGCCCCGATGCGACGCATCCTGGTCGTCGGCATCACCGGTGCCGGCAAGTCCACCCTCGCGCGGGCCCTCGGGGCGCGGCTGGGTGTGCCCTGGTACGAGATGGACGCGCTCCACTTCTCCGGGCCCGGGTGGGCGGTGAGCGCGGAGTTCGGGCGGGCGGTGGCGGCGATCGTCGAGGAGGACCGCTGGATCTTCGACTCGTACGGGTACCCGGAGGTCCGCGACCTCGTCTGGGAGAGGGCCGACACGGTGGTGTGGCTGGACTACCCCCGGCGGGTGGTCATGCCGAGGGTGTTGCGGCGCTCACTGCTGCGGACGGTGACGCGGCGCCGGATCTTCGGCGGGAACCGGGAGCGGGCCGTCGAGTGGCTGTCGCGGGACCACCCCGTGCTGTCGTCCTGGCACGGGCACGCGGCGCGGCGTACGGAGATCAGCGGGCGGACCGGGGCGCCGCGCGGGGCACCGCTGCGGGTGGTGCGGTTCGACTCGCCCCGCGAGGCCCGGCGGTGGCTGCGTGGCCTCGCGCGCGAGGACGCGGGCAGCCCGTCCGACGTGGCGGCCGACGCGGCCTGAGTGGGGCGCTCCCCCCGCGCGACGGCTGCCCCGCCGCCGCCTCACCGGGCGGTGGCCGCACCGGACCGCCGCCCCGTCCGACGTCCCCGTCCGACGTCCCCGTCCACGGCCAGGGAGCCGTTCGGGGGTCTTACGAGGAGGCGCGGACCACCAGTTCGGTCGGGAGCACCAGGTGACGGCGCTCGTCGGTGGGGTCGGTGATCTGCTGGAGGAGGACCTCGGTCATGGCGCGCCCCATCTCCTCTATCGGCTGGCGGACGCTGGTGAGGCCGGGCTCCATGTGACGGGCCACCACCGAGTCGTCGAAGCCGACGAGGGCCACGTCGTCCGGGATGCGGCGGCCGTGCTCGCGCAGTACGTGGCGGGCGCCTGCCGCCATCACGTCGGAGGCGGCGAAGACGGCGTCCAGGTCGGGGTGGCGGGCGAGCAGCTCGGTCATCGCTCGGGCGCCGCCCTCCTCGGTGAAGTCGGCGAGGGCGATGAGGCGTTCGTCCGGGGCGAGGCCGGCTTCGGCGAGGGCCCTGCGGTAGCCGTCCAGGCGGCGCTGGGCGCCGTAGACCTCCAGCCGGCCGGTGATGGTGCCGATGGTGCGGCGGCCCTGCGCGATGAGGTGCGCGACGGCGCTCCGGCCCCCCTGGAAGTTGTCGGAGTCGACCGAGGCGAGCGGCTCGTCGGCGCCGCGCTGGCCGCTGATGACGCACGGCATGCCGAGCTGCTCCAGGAGTTCGGGCAGCGGGTCGTCGGCGTGCACGGAGACGAGCAGGACGCCGTCCACGCGGTGCGCGGTGAGGTACTGGGCGAGTCTGCGGCGCTCGCGGTCGTTGCCGGCGAGGGTGAGGAGCAGCTGCATGTCGGTGTCGGCGAGGGCGGCGCCCACCCCGCGCACTATGTCGGAGAAGTACGGCTCGGCGAAGAAGCGGGCCTCGGGTTCGGGTACCACGAGCGCGATGGCGTCGGTGCGGTTTCCGGCCAGGGCACGAGCCGCGCGATTGGGTACGTATCCCAGTTCGGCGATGGCGGCCTCGACCACTTCGCGGGTCTGGTCGCTGACGCGCGGCGATCCGTTGATGACGCGGGAGACCGTGCCGCGGCCCACACCCGCTCTGACGGCGACCTCTTCGAGCGTCGGCCGCCCGCCACCCCGTACGCGTGCTGACACCATGTCCGCCTCCCGTTTCGCCGTCAACTTCTCACAGTCGAATATGTCGAACCAAGCCCTGTCGAAAGATTCCCTTGACACGTTTCCGGACCCGGGGGCTGCCGAAGAGCACCAAATTTGGGAGCGCTCCCAATCGTACGGGACGGGTCCCGGGTCTTTCGTTGGGATCAGGCCGGGTCGGGGAGCGGGGCCGGGTGTTGTGCGTCGCAAGGCGGATGAGGGAGTCGACGCGGAGCGTCGGCGACCGACGACAACGCCGCGAAGTGCGGCAACCGGGCACGCGAGCCCGGCAAGACCCCGACGAGAGGCCCCAGGTCCTTCGTTGGCAGGACCCCGACGAGAGGCCCCGGGTCTCTCGTCGGGATCAGGACGCACGAAGACCCGGCCGCATCAGCAGCCGGGTCTCGGTACCGGGGGCGTGTGGAGCGCCCCCGTGACGCAGGGTGGGCGGGGAGGCCGTCTGCGCCGAGGAGGTGCCGGGGGAGTCCTGGCCGGTCAGGCGGCCAGGACTCCCCCGGCACCCCCGGGCTCGACGCCGCGGGTGCGGAAGTGTCAGGCCTGCGGCAGGCCGTGACGGCGGATCACGTCGGAGTACCAGCGGGCACTCGCCTTGGGGATGCGGGTCTGCGTGGCGTAGTCGACGTAGACCATGCCGAAGCGCTTCGAATAGCCGTACGCCCACTCGAAGTTGTCCATCAGCGACCAGAGGAAGTAGCCGCGGACGTCCGCGCCGTCGGCGATCGCGCGGCGGACCGCGTCGATGTGGCCGTGCAGGTACGCGATGCGCTCCGGGTCCTCGACGCGGCCCTCGGGCGAGACGTAGTCGTCGAAGGCGGCGCCGTTCTCGGTGACCATGAGGGCGACGTCGGGGAACTCGCGGGCGGTGTCGACCAGCAGGGCGTGCAGGCCGTCGGGGTCGACGGACCAGTCCATCGCCGTGACGGGCTTGCCCTCGGCCTTGTGGAAGGCGACGTGCTCCGAGCCGGGCCACGGCGAGTGCGCGCTGTCACCGTGCGCGTGGCTGTTGCTCTCCGCGCCGCCGCCCGACGGGTCGGTGACCAGGGTCGGCGCGTAGTAGTTGATGCCGAGGACGTCGATCGGGCGGGAGATCGTCGCCAGGTCGCCGTCGTGCACCAGCTTCGACCAGTCGACCAGGTGCTTGGTGTCGGCGATCAGGTCCTCGGGGTAGGCGCCGTGCAGCATCGGGCCGGTGAAGACCCGGTTGCCGACCGCGTCGATGCGGCGGGCCGCGTCGACGTCACCGGGGGCGTCGCTGAGCGGGCGCACCTGGTGGAGGTTGAGGGTGACCGAGGTCTGCGCACTGGCGGGGATGGAAGCGCGCAGAGCCTCGATCGCCCGTCCGTGGGCGAGGTTGAGGTGGTGGGCCGCCTGGAGGGACGCGCCGGGGTCGGTACGGCCGGGGGCGTGGACGCCCGAGGCGTAACCGAGGTAGGCGGAGCACCAGGGCTCGTTGAGCGTGGTCCACGTGCCGACGCGGTCGCCGAGGGCGCCGGCCATGATCGCCGCGTAGTCGGCGAACCGCTCGGCGGTGGCGCGCTCGGGCCAGCCGCCGGCGTCCTCCAGCTCCTGCGGGAGGTCCCAGTGGTACAGGGTCGCGACGGGCTGGATGCCCGCTTCGAGCAGCTCGTCGACGAGCTTGCGGTAGAAGTCGAGGCCGCGCTCGACGGCCGGGCCGCGGCCGGTGGGCTGAACGCGGGACCAGGAGATGGAGAAGCGGTAGGCACCGAGGCCCAGCTCCTTCATCAGCGCCACGTCGCTGCGGTAGCGGTGGTAGTGGTCCCCGGCGATGTCACCGGTGTCGCCGTTGTGGACCTTGCCCGGGGTGTGGGAGAAGGTGTCCCAGATGGACGGCGTGCGGCCGTCCTCCGAGGCCGCGCCTTCGACCTGGTAGGCGGCCGTGGCCGCGCCCCAGACGAATCCGGGCGGGAAGACGAGGGCGTCGGCGGCCTGCTTGGGGGCGAGGTCAGGGCGTACAGCTGTCATGCGGGAGCGCTCCCATGGATGAAGAGGAAGAGGGGGGATCCGGTGCCCGCGCGGGCACCGGTGGGGGCGTCGCGCGGGCGCCCGGAGGTGCGGGCCGGTTGTATCAGCCCTTGACCGCGCCGGACATGATGCCGCCGACGATCTGCTTGCCGAAGACCACGAACACCACCAGCAGGGGCAGCGTACTGATCAGGGCGCCTGCCATGACGATGGACTGGTCCGGCGTGTACGAGGCGCTCAGCTGGCCCAGAGCCACCTGGATGGTGGGGTTCGCCTGGTTCAGCGCGAGATACGGCCAGAAGAAGTCGTTCCACGCCTGGACGAAGGTGAGCATGCCGAGCACCATCATCGCGGGGCGCGCCACCGGAAGCACCACGCTGAGCACGATGCGGAAGTTGCTCGCGCCGTCGATCTTGGCGGCCTCGATCAGCTCGTACGGAAGCGCCTCCAGCAGGTACTGCCGCATGAAGAAGACACCGAACGCGCTCACCAGGGTCGGGAAGATCACCGACTCCAGCTTTCCGCCCCAGCCGATGTCCGACATCATCATGAAGAGCGGTACGACGCTGAGCTGCGGCGGGATCGTCAGGGTGGCGATGACCGCGGTCATCAGCCAACCGCGGCCCTTGAAGCGCATCTTGGCGAAGGCGTAGCCGGCGAGGGTGCAGAAGAACAGCGTCGCGGCGGTGATGGACGCCGAGACGATGAGGGTGTTGACGATGGCCTTGCCGAGGTTGGCGTTCTCCCAGGCGGCCTGAAGGTTGTGCCAGAGCCGGCCGCCCGGCAGGAACGGCGGCGTGCTGGCCAGGACTTCGTCCTGGGTGTGCGAGGCGGCGACGAACGTCCAGTACAGCGGCAGGATCGAGCCGATGCCGATGACGATCAGCGCGATGTAGGTGAACGGCCCGGCCTTGTGGGTGTCGCCCGCGCCCATGGCGAGGCGGACCTTGCGGGGAGCGCGACGGTCCGGCTTCGGACGCCCGGGGGCGGAGACCTTGGCGGGGGTGCTGGTGATGGTCATGAGAGGTATCGCTCCCGGTCAGGCCGCGGAACGGCGTACGAAGCGGCTGATGATCCAGTTGATCAACGCGATGGCCAGCAGAATGGCGAGCATGACCCAGGCCACGGCGGCCGACAGGCCGAGGTGCTGCAGGTTCCAGCCGTAGTTGTAGAGGTAGATGCTCAACGTCTCGTACTGGTGCTCGGTGCCACCGATGGCGCCGATCGCGCCGCCTTCCAGCAGCAGCGGCTCACCGAACAGCTGCATGGAGCCGATGGTGGAGATGACGATCGTGAAGAGGATCGTCGGCCGCAGCGAGGGGATGGTCACCTTGAGGAACTGCTGCCAGCGGTTGGCGCCGTCCAGCGAGGCCGCCTCGTAGAGGTCGCCCGGGACGGCCTGCATCGCGGCGAGGTAGATCAGCGCGTTGTAGCCGGTCCACCGCCAGATCACGATGACCGAGATGGCGATCTTCGAAGTCCAGTGCCCGTTGCCCCAGTTGGTGTCACCGAAGCCGACGAAGTGCAGGACCCAGTTGAGGAGCCCGCCGTCGGTCCGGAAGACCAGGGCGAAGACGAGGGCCGCGGTGGCGACCGACGTCGCGTACGGCGTGAGGATGATGGTGCGCCAGAAGGTGCTGGCCCGCAGCTTGTAGTTGAGCAGGTGGGCCAGGCCCAGCGCCACCAGCAGCTGCGGAACGGTGGAGAGGACACCGATCACGAACGTGTTGCTGAGGGCCGTCCAGAACTCGGAGTCCTGGAAGATCTTCGTGAAGTTGTCGAAGCCGACCCATTCCATCTGGTCCATGCCGGTCATCTCGACCCGGTGGAGGGCGATCCAGCCGGTGTAGATGAGCGGGTAGAGACCGAAGGCCGCGAAGACCAGGAAGAACGGGGCTATGTACGCGTACGGGGACGCCTTGTCGTCGAACCGCCACAGCCGGCTCCGCCAGGTCTGCCGGCTGCTCGCCGGTTGCTGTCGGGAACCACGGGGTGGCGGGACGTAGGCGTCCCGGGTGGGGGTCGAGGTTGCCACGGGCGGGAGTCCTTCCCTGGGGTGCGCCGGCGGGCGCGTCGATCGGTACCGGGCCGGCCCGGATGCGGGACTGCGCGTCCCGGTGCGGTGCCGAGCGGTGCCGGTCGTGTGGGGCTGGATGGGCGGAGCCGTTCGTACCGGGGCCGGCCTGTGCGGAGCCGGCCGGCGGGGCGAACGGGATGGTGCGGGCCGGGGAGGGCCGGTGGTGCGTACGCGCGGACGGGCTCTCGGAGCCTCTGGGACGGCGAGCCGGCGGAACCGGTTCTCACCCTTCGCCCACGAGCCGGGGAGGCCGGTGGTTCAGCTGCGAGGACGCCCCTGCGCAGCGGGCCGGGGAGGCCGATGGCTCGGCCTCGGCGGCGGGCCGGAAGGAGGCCCGATGGCTGTCCGTGCGGGTGGTGCGGGTAGTGCGGGTAGTGCGTTGGGTACCGCGTGCGGTGGTGCGGGTGGTGCCGTGTGCGGGTGGTGCCGTGCGCGGTGGTGCTGCGTGCGGTGGTGCCGTGTGCGGGTGGTGCCGTGGTGCTGCGTGCGGGTGGTGCTGCGTGCCTGCCGGTGGTTGCGCGTACCGGCCGTTCCTCGCTGTCGGCCGTTCGCCCCGGGCCCGGCTCGGCAACGGCAACCTCGGCAGTGTCGCCTCCGGGCGGGTGTCCTACACCCTCGGACTGGAGGGGCCGGCCGTCACGATCGACACCGCCTGCTC
>NZ_JBSFFN010000060.1:0-32006 GCF_053596135.1 Streptomyces sp. NPDC001770
CAGAAGCCCAGCCGGTCCGCGGCTGCCTGTTCGTACGCCTCCGCCGTGACATTGGCGTTCGCGGCCAGCTCGGCCGGCGGCTCGAACCGGCGCTCCTCAGGACTGGCAGCCATCACGCCACCAGCGACTGCGTCGTCGCCTGCTGCAGACATAACCACTCACTCTCTCGAAGTTCCTGCTGCGGAGCCCCGGCGTGATGCGGAGTGCACCGCAGGCCCAGCTGTTCACCGCACCGGATCCCTCGTCCCAGGTGCCTGAGGTCCGGTCGTCTTCGTCGGAGGGAAGGACGTTTCGACGCCTCGCGGCGATGCCTGGGAAGCACCATTTCGGCGTACCAGTCCGCGCAGGGTGTATTCGTTGGCCCTTCGTGTGCGACCCGGGCGTCGGGATCGCAGCACCGGTGCCCGCCTGACGTGTGACACGTTAGTTAACCTACTGTGTATTCGCGTTCCAGTCTACGGTGTCCGCGCCTCCATCGACGTGTCCGGCCGGATCTCGGTCGCCAGGGGTCGTGCTCGCTCGGTACGTGGGCGCGATGCCCTCCCGTCTGGAGTGCCGCATGGGGGAGTGGTCGTCGTGCGGGCGTGATCCGGTGGTCATGGGGAGGCGTGCGAGGGTCGCTTGGACGGGGCGGCGGGGCCCATGCAGGGCCCGAGATTGTCGTCGGACAGTAGGTGGGGCGGCCCCACCCGCGCGATGCGGGCACTTTCGTCCGGGTGACGTCCGGCGCGAGCCGGTAGGCGCGACCCCGTCGTTCGCGCGCAGTATCGAAACTGGGTACCGTATATACTGAGAGTTATGTCAGGTAGCGATGAGTCGATGGCTCCCCAAGTCCCCCAGGAGATCATCGAGGCGACCTTGCGGGTCGCGGAGTCTCGCGAGCTGCCGCCGGCGGACGTCACTCTGCGGGACATCGCCCAAGAATCCGGGATCTCCCGCAGCACGCTGCTTCGCAGGCTGGGTGGCAGTCGGCGTGCACTGGACGAAGCGCTGCGGGCCGCCGGTGTGGAACCCGGGGGCCGGAAGCCGGTCAGGGAACGCGCGGTCGAAGCCGCAGGCGGCCTGATCAGCGAGCAAGGCCTGGGCAGGGTCACGTTCGAGCGAGTGGCGGCAGCGGCGGAATGTTCAGTCCCGAGCCTCTATGCGACCTTCGGCGGCCGCGACGAGCTTCTGCGCGCGGTGTTCGATCGCTACAGCCCGATCGTCGATGTCGAGGCATTTCTCGCGGGACCGCACGGCGACCTGGAGGAGACCGTTCATCAGGTGTTCCGCATGCTGGGCGACGCACTGGAGCGGGAGCCGCGCGTCCTGCCCGCGCTCATGGCCGAGGTGTTCGCCCGACCTGGCGACGGCAACGTCGAGATCGCCTTCCAGAGCCTCACTCCGCGGATGCTGGCCGGCCTCGGGCAGTGGCTCGCCTCGGAGGTGGCCGCTGGTCGCATCAGGGACATTCCCCTGCTGCTGCTCACTCAGCAGATGGTCAGCCCTCTCCTTCTGCACTTCCTGCTGCGCCCCGTCACCACCCGTGTAGCCGCTGAATACATGCCGCCGAGGGGCGAGGCCGTCGAGACGTTCGCCCGAGCCTTCCTCTGGGCGGTGGCGCTGCCTCCGGTCGGCGGCGCAGCCCCGCAGGGCGCTCTCGCCGACTGACGGGATCGTGTGCGTGGAAGGGCGGTAAATCCGGTTCACGGTGTTCCGTTTGCTGCCTTGCCCCTCGCTGGTACGCGCTTGCGGGCGGCAACGGAACGGGGCGGTTGGGCGCGCATGTGACTGCGAACCCGGCTGAGGATGCCGCCGAGCGCGGTGGTGTCCGGGCCCGACAAAGTTCCAGTAGAAGACGCCGGACGACCGCGATGTGTCCGGGAAGGGCCCGGGTAAGCGCTTCGCGGCCCTGCGTTGTGGTCGTGACGACGGCGCGAGGCGGGTCGCTCCGAGGAGCGCTTCGAGGGTGTGGTCCCCACCAGCGTCCACCGCGGGAGTCGTCGCACTGAGGACCTGTGCGACACCCGTCGGTGCGCGTGTCTCGGGCACGAAGGGGAGCGGCCAGGCGTCCATGCCGAGGCCAGTCGCTACGTCCCAGTGCGCCAGGTTCTCCGATTCCTGCCGAACGAGCGCGTGAAGGTGTGTCGGTCAGGCCCGACAGCAGGTCATGCCCAGTCGTGTTCATCGTCACGCGGGCGATGAGACGTCCGCTCGCGTCGCCGCTGCTTCGTCGGCCGCAGGCCGCTCCCCAGGGCGGGCGCCGCGCAGGGCTACCCGATGTGGAGACTTGACACTTGTGTACGCTTAACCTGTAATCGAGTATCAGGAGAATGAGGCCTCATTCGCTGTCTCGATGTGGCGCCGCGCTCTTTGCCGTCGCAAGAGGCGATGACAGCGCCCGCGCCTTTCCACCTTCTTTTCAGACCCGACTCTCATGGGCCCTGTCGCATGCAGGACAGGCGATCGGAATGATCTTTATGGGCAACCGTGCCTCCAAGTCCCCGGACACAACCCGCAAACTGACCCTCGTCGTTCTTGGGCTCGCGGCTCTCATCGGCACCATGCTGTGTGCGTTCGCCCTGCCCTCGCTCCACAGCGGCCCCCACCACGTACCCGTAGGCATCACCGGAACCGGGCAGGCCACCCGGGATCTGCAGAGGAGTCTCGTCGGAGACGCCTGGGACATCGACGTGTACGACAGCACGTCGGAACTCCGAACGGCAGTGCGGAGTCAGGACGTGACTGGTGGCCTGGCCTTGCACAAGGGCGCACTCGATGTCTACACCGCCACGGCGGGCGCACCGTCCGCGACCAGTGCCCTGACGGCTCTGGGCAACACGTTCGCCGCGGAGCAGCGCACGTCCGTGACCGTTCACGACCTGGTGCCCTTCACCTCGGAAGACCCCCGTGGTGCCGGGCTGACCGCGGCGCTGATGCCCATCATCTTCGGCGGGATCTTTCCCGCGCTGATTCTTGGCAGTGTCTTCCCGGGGCATCGCGGGCTGCGGACGCGCCTCGCGGGAGCCGTCATGTTCTCCGTCGTGGCGGGTGCTGTCGTCGCCGCGGTCCTTCAGTTCGGCACGGACACGATCGGTGGCGACTACTGGCTCAATGCTCTCGGGGTCATCCTCGGCATGACGGCCATGTCCACCACTCTCCTCGGTCTCCAGGCATTCCTGGGGATGGCCGGCTTCGCCCTCGGGGGTGCCTTGATGATGCTTCTCGGCAACCCGCTCTCCGGCCTTGCCACCGGGCCTCACTGGCTGCCGTCCGGCTGGGCCACCCTCGGGCAGTTGCTGCCCCCCGGCGCGGCGGGCAGCCTCATGCGCACCAACGGCTTCTTCGACGGTACGCAGGCCGGTTTCCCCGCACTCGTCCTCACGGTGTGGATCGTTCTCGGCGTCACCTTCGCCCTGCTCGCCGACCGGCGCGGAAGGCGTACCGCTCCTGCGGAGTCCGGACTCGCCTCTCCCGAACGCGAGCCGTCGGGTGCGGTCCCACTCCTGGAGGGCGCTGCCCCGGGTCGCTGAATCCGCCGCTTCCGAAACGTCGCGGAAGCAGGTCCGCAGTCCTGCCGAGTGTGTTCCCCGCACTCGGCAGTTGGGCTTCCCCGGGAGAGGGCGGCGATGGGTGGGCCGGCTCGGCCACGACGACGACGTGGCCGAGCCGGCCCCCGTACTTCGGAGTCGTTCGGTGCGGAGGAGATCTTCCGGGTGTCGGAGGAAGGTACGGCCTTCTGCTGCGGCTTGCGCATCGACGTGCGGACGAACGGTGATGTTCATCCCGCACCGCAGCCGGACACGGGCGAGATCATGTTCCCGACGGACTGTCAGCGCTCTCTCGCCGCGCAAGGCAGGCCGCCGAACCGGGTGACGGCCCGGTTGGTTCGGTGACGCGCCGAGAATCGACGTAACCGGGTGTGGAGCTCTTCCGCGGCGGCGGTGGCTTCTTCATCAGACGTTCGAGCCCGACGCGCTCCCGGCACGTCGGGCTCTCCGGGCGGCGGTCGGTCCCACCGCCCGTCACCGGTGTGCCGGCGCTGGACCCACTCCAGGAAGCCGAAGGCTTCCGGCCCCGGGTGCTGGTAGGCGCCCACGTCGCTGACCAGCCAGATGTGCCCCGTCGGGGCCCGTTGACGACGAGTACCCGGTTGGAGGGTTCGTCGTCGGTGCAGGACGACGGAGCCATTGCCGCAGACCTCGGCGACACGCTCGTCGCGGTCTGCGGCCAGAGGATCGCTCTCCCAGCCCCAGGTTTGCCGGAGAGGGAACGGCGCGGCACTCGTAGGCCGGATGCCGGAATGCCCGGCCCCTCGAGGGGCCGGGCATTCCGGCATCCGGACGGACGTTCCTCAGGCGCGGGTCGCCGCCGCGACGACGATCCAGTTCCGGAACTCGACCGCGTAGTGGCGGAGGTGGTGCTCCAGTACCTCCGGAGGGCACGTGGTGGGGACATAGACCGTCAGGCTCGCGGTGAAGCCGCCGGCGGTGTCACCGAACTGGGTCAGGGCCCGTCCGACGATCGTGCCGTCGGCCAGGAAGAGGTTCGACGACATTTTGTGCGGAAAGTCGGACTCCGGGAGGAGTTCGGGCGCGTCCGCGGCCCAGGCCATCGCGTCCGTTCCCCAGCCGCCCATGAAGAAGGAACAGACGTGGGGGCCGATGTTCTCCACCACGTTGAACGCGCCGTCGGCCCCGGGCGCCATGACGTAGTGCTCGGGGTGCGCGGCGAGGAGCGCGCTCTCGTCGCCCGCGAAGGCCTTCTCCATCCACGCGAGGAAGTCGGCCGAGGTGAGGCCCTTCGTCGTGAGCACCGTCGTGCCTGCCTCGAACGCACCGTCGGAGGCGAGGGCGCTGTCCCGCAGGAAGGCGTTGCCTTCCTCGATGTCCGCGGCCAGCAGGTCGAGCAGGCCCTGGCGGCCCAGCCGTGTCCGGAAGCGGTCCAGGGCGCGGCGGGAGTAGAAGAGCTCGAGGTCGTCGATGCTCCCTCCGCCGGTGGGCCCCGACTGGAGCGTCACGGTCACGGGAGAAATCTGGTTGTCGGTCATGGTTGAACCTCCTCGATATGTGAACATGAATTCACGTTCGCATTTCGAGGATACTCATAGAGGTGCGGGACTTGTCAAAGGACCTGCGTGGATCGACGCCGGTACGATGCGTCACATGACTGAGGAGCCAGACCGCCCAGCGCTCTACCGGCAGCCCCGGCAGGCACGCAGCGCCGCGACCCTGGCTCGCGTACTGCGGGCGGCCGAGGAAGTCGCCGCGTCGGCCGGCCTGGAAGAGATGACGATGACCGGTGTCGCCGAGCACGCCGGCGTCTCGGTGGGCACGATCTACCGTCGCTTCGAAGACAAGGATCAGCTGATCACCGCCCTCAGCGAGCGGATGCTGGAGCGACGCGAGGAGTACGTGGCCGAGCAGTTGCGCGCCGCTGAGCCGTCACTCTCCGGCGTCATGGACGCCTACGCCCGCGCGCTGCTGCAATCGTTCACCGACAACAACAACCTCTTTCCCGAACTGCTTCGCGCGCGCGGTGTGAAGTCGCCGGACCGCGGGGCCCGCGCGATCCTCGAAATCCACCGCTCCCTCCTTGAAGCGACAGCGCCCTACACCGGTCAGATCCGGCGCTCCAACC
This sequence comes from Streptomyces sp. NPDC001770, assembly GCF_053596135.1. Lineage (NCBI taxonomy): Bacteria > Bacillati > Actinomycetota > Actinomycetes > Kitasatosporales > Streptomycetaceae > Streptomyces > Streptomyces sp. NPDC001770. The sequence continues at coordinate 5,620 of NZ_JBSFFN010000060.1, forward strand.
CCGAGGCGGCCCTCGACACAGCCGCCCGCGCCGTTCTCGGGGCCTGCTTCCACAACTCGGTGCGCCCCGACCCGGTCACCGGGGAGGAGGAGGTGAGCCGGTACGCGGAAGACCTCAGCGACATGGCGATCGCCTACCTCCTCACTCCCGACCGGCGCCGCGCCCGAACCTGAGGCGGTCGTCGCGGCACGGGCACGGCTGCGACGAGACGTCACACCTGCGGGCTTTGTGAGCCCATGGAAGTCATCGCAGGTACACGTGTGTGTCACGGACTTCTTCGCGTGCCGCAGCCCACTCAGAGCCACCGACGCCACTTGAAGACGCCCCAGAGCCCGACGCCGAAGCCGACCATGAGTGCGAGGGCGAACGGGTACCCGGCCACCCAATGGAGCTCGGGCATGTGATCGAAGTTCATGCCGTAGATGGACGCGACCAGGGTCGGCGTGAACAGGATCGCCGCCCACGACGAGATCTTCTTCACCTGCTCGCCCTGCTCGATGGTCTCCTCGGCGAGGCGGCGGCTCTCCTCGCCCTGGGCGAGGCTCGCACTCGACATCCGACGCATGGCGTCGTTCTGCTCCATCGTCACCAGCGTGGAGTGGACGGTCAGCGCGTTCTCCAGCAGGGACCTCGAGCCGTCGACGCGTTGGGTCACCCGGATCGTATGGTCGAGGACGTTGCGCAGCCGGTTCTGCACCTCGTCACCGGTACCGTATCTGCCCGCGCCCCTGAGCAGACCCCGCACCATGTCGGAGAGGGGGTCGACCGCGCGCTGGAGCGCGATCACCTGCTCGAGCAGTCGGTAGATCCGCTGTGACAGTGCGGGATCGGCGTTTCCCTCCCCGAAGAGGCTGTCCTCGACCTCGTCGATGTCGTTGACCAGCCCCGCGACGACAGGCGCGTAGTCATCGACGATGGCGTCGAGAAAAGCCGTCAGCATCGCCTCGGGGCCAATGCCGAGGAACTGCGGCTCGGCCTCCAGGGCGTCGCGGGCCGCCGACAGATCGGGTACCGCACCGTGCCGGACGGTGATGACGAACTGCGGACCGACGAAGAGGTGCACCTCGCCGAAATCGACGCGCTCGCGTCGGTCGTCGTAGGAGGCGGGCCGCAACACCACGAACATGGTGTCGCCGTACCGCTCCAGTTTGGCGCGCTGATGTCCCTTGAACGCGTCCTCGACGGCCAGCGGGTGCAGCCCGAATCGGGCTGCGGCGGTTTCCATCTCATCCGGACCGGGGTCCATCAGCCCGATCCAGGCCACCCCTCCCGACCGCTCCAGACTGTCGGCGGCGTCCTGCAAGTCCACCGGGCGTGCGGTGCGACGGCCTTCGACATAGATCCGACCGTCGATCGCCGTCATCGGCCCGTCCTCTCGTCTGCCGGCGGCGGGACCAGCACGCTCTGGACAGCGGGTCCGACCAGCCGGACCAGCGTCTCACGCTCGGCCTCGCTGAGCGTCGGGACTCGGACGAGGTCTCGTCCCACCACCAGCCCGACGAGCATCGACGACACGATGCCCGCCCGGAGCGACGCGTTGTCGACGGAACGTGACGCCACGGCGTTGATGAGCATCCGCTCCTGGAGGAATTCGCGCAGTTGCTCGTTCGCCTGTTCGTTCACGATGGCGCCCCTGAGCGTTGCCATGAGCGGTTCGGAGCTCCGGATGTCGCCCTCCCAGATCCCGAGGAAGGCACGTACGACTCGTTCGCCGAGGAGCTCGTCGGGTCCCTCGAACGCGGCGCTGAAGCGGCTCAGCGCGTCCGCCGGGATGGACATGACGGCGGCGAACAGTTCGTTCTTCGACCGGAAGTACTGCATGACCAGCGAGGCGTCCACTCCCGCGTCGGACGCGACCCGTCGGATCGTGGTCGCGGTGAACCCGTCAGTCGCAAAGCGGGCACGAGCGGCGTCAAGGACTGCCTGCCGGGTCGTGCTGGGCCCGGGGCGGCGCCCCGGGCGCCCAGCGGTGGCGGAGTTCGTATGCGCGGTCATGCTCAGAAAGTACCTCCTCGCCCGATAACTCAACGTGGAACTCAACGTGGGTTGAGTTATCGGATTCGCGGACGTACGGTCGATGCGCAGGCAGAGCACGTCGGCAGTCCGAGAGATGCGAGGAGCTCGTCGTGAGCGATGACATGAGGGTGTACAAGCCGTCCCAGCCGCTGGAGCCGGGCCCCCGGTACGGGATTCTGAGCAGCTTCGAGCCGGGTACACGAACGCTGGAAGCGGGCTTCCGGATCGCACCGCAGTTCCAGTCCGTGCCGGTCGACATCGTCCTGGACAAGGACGTTCCAGTGACTTTGCGTGACGGAGTCACCATTCACGTCGACGTTTTCCGTCCCGCCGGGGCCGCGAAGGTGCCGGTCATCGTGGCCTGGAGCCCGTACGGGAAGGGCCAGGGGACCTCCGCCAGCGTGATGGGCATCTTCGGCATGGTGGGGCTGGGCAACGACGTCGTTTCCGGCCTGGAGAAGTTCGAAGGCCCGGATCCGGCCTACTGGTGTGCGCAGGGCTACGCGATCTGCAACCCGGACATCAGGGGCGTGGCGGAGTCCGAGGGCGACAGCGTCGTGTGGGACCGCCAGGAAGGACGGGACTGCTACGACCTCGTCGAATGGCTGGCCGTCCAGGACTGGTGCACCGGCAAGGTCGCCATGAGCGGAACGTCCTACCTCGCGGTCTCGCAGTGGTTCACCGCCGCCGAAAGGCCCCCGCACCTGGCGGCCATCAACCCGTGGGAGGGCGTGAGCGACGTCTACCGCGACCTGGTGATGCGCGGCGGCATGCCCGACACCGGATTCGCCAGCCAGCTCCAGGACCACAGCTACTTCGGCAAGGGGCGGCGCGAGGACATCGTCACGGAGGCAGAGCGCCACCCGCTCATGGGCGACCTGTGGGAGGAGAAGATCCCGCTCTTCGAGCAGATCGACGTCCCCGCGTACATCGTCGCCAGCTACTCCAACACGCTGCACACCGCGGGCACCTTCCGCGCCTGGCGCCGGATCGCCTCCGAGGACAAGTGGCTGCGCATCCACAACAGCCAGGAGTGGCCGGACTACTACGACGAGGCGAACCGGGAGGACCTGCACCGGTTCTTCGAGCGTTATCTCAAGGACGAGGACAACGGATGGGAGCAGACGCCCCGCGTCCGCTACTCGCTCCTGGACCTCGAAGGCGGCGACAAGGTGAACGTCCCCGCGGACACGTTCCCGCCGGAGGACGTCACGTCGACGAAGTACTACCTCGACGGCCGCTCGCGGACCCTGTCGACGTCGGTGCCCAGCGCCGAGGCGACGGCGGGCTACGCCGTCGGGTCCAATCCGGACACCGTCTCGTTCGTGACCCGCTTCGACCAGGAGACCGTGCTGGTCGGATACCCCAAGGCGCACCTGTGGGTCGAGGCGAAGGGCTCCGACGACATGGACCTGTTCGTCCTGGTCCAGAAGCTCGACGCGTACGGCACGCCGCTGCAGCAGTTCACCGTGCCCAACCAGGGCGCCCTGATCCAGGACGTCACCGAGCGAGGCGCCTCGATCCTGCGGTACAAGGGCTCAGACGGACGCTTGCGCGTCTCGATGCGCCACCTGGACGAGAAGCTCTCCACGGAGGACGTTCCCGCCCACAGCTTCGACCGGATCGAGAAGCTCTCACCCGGGCAGGTCGTCGACGTCGAGATCGACCTGCTTCCGGTCGGGCTCACCTTCTACCCCGGCGAGCAGTTGCGCTTCGTCGTCAGCGGCCGGTCGCTGCTGGGAACGATGATGCCCGGAAACCGCGAGTACGTCCCGGCCAACAGCGGCCAGCACGTCATCCACACCGGGGGAGAGCGCGCTTCGTACCTCCAGCTGCCCGTCAAGGCAGCCTGACGGTTGCGGGTCCGCCCCAGAGCGCAGGCGGACCCGCAACTGCTCGGGACCGACACGGGCCGCCGTCAGCGCGGTGGGTCGCTTGTATGAGGAGCCCCCGGACCCGCGAGGCCGACACCCAGCGGCTCAGGTGCTTGTGGCCGAGGGGCTACGGGGCCGGGGCGCGGTGGAGTCGGCCACCCCTGCGGCATACCGCGCGGATGGAGAGGCCGGCGGCGATGTCTGTCCACCGTCGGACCGCCGTCCACCATCAGCAGCAGGTCTCCTTGCCGGCCCGGTGCGACGGAGCCCCTGTCCGCCGGCCGGGGAAGCTGATCGGTAGCCGATGACGGCGCTCCGCCGGCTCGCTCGATCCCCCTGGGAGGCCTCACTCGAAAGACGGGTGACAGGCTTGCCAAGGGGGCTCCCATTGCCGGTGGAAGATGCCGTACGTCGGAGGGACGGAACCCGTGGGGACCGAGGTGTCGTGGAGTCCGTCTCGGCGCTCCCCGGGGTCGCGCCCCCGGGGAGGATTCTGGCCGGGCAGGTCCGGAGAAGAGTTTCGCCACGCTTGAAGGCGCCGGCTCTCGCAGCGGTTCTGCGTGGCTTCAGCGTGGATTCGGTTGCCTCACGGAGGGGCATGCGTATCGCCGGGCCGTGAGGCCGCTTACGGCCCGTCCTCTTCGAGTCGGCGGGAAACCGCGCGGGCAGTCGCCCGGACGGCCGGGCCGTAGCCGCTCTCCGGTAGCAGCAGCGTCGCCTTGCACCATGCCTTCCGGTAGAACCGGAGGCGATGGATGGATTGCCACCAGCGGCCGGGCGGTGGGGGCGTCCGGACCGGACAGTGGGCCCGGATCCAACCGATGCTCGGCGACGCCGCAGACATCTGCAGGAAACCAACCTATTGACTCTTTGCTATAGCGGCGGCACTGTTGCGGACATGAGCACCGATGCCCTCAGCCCGATGGAGACGACGTCGTTGGCCGACCAGGCGTACCGGCGGCTTCGTGCTGCGGTGCGTGAGGGGTCCTTGCGGCCGGGCGAGAAGATCACCGAACGTGACCTGGCCGCCCGCCTCGGCGTCAGTCCCACACCCGTGCGCGAGGCGCTGCGCCAGCTGGTGCACGAGAAGGTGGTGGAGCGGGTCGGGACCCGCTCGCTGCGGATCGCCGACCATTCCGCCTCTGCACGCTCGGAGATCGTGGAGGCCGAGGTGCGGCTGTCCGCCTTCATGGCCCGCCTGGCCGCTCGGAATGCTACAGATGCACAGCTCACCGACCTGGGCGAGACGCTGGAGCAGGCCGACACCCTGGTCGGTGGGATCGAGCAGGATCTTGCCGAACGCGGGGCGCAGGCCGACGTGACCGACAAGCTGGTGGCCGTCCACCGTCATCTGCGCCGCTTCCATCACCAGATGGAGGCGGCGGTCGGGAATCCGGTGCTCGAAGGCCTGCTCCAGCAGGCCCGTGCCTTCAGTGACGAGGAGCGTCTCGATCTGACGATCAAGCTCGCTCCGGAGCGCGCCGAGGCTTTCCGCCGGAGGTTCCGGGAACACCGTGCCCTGCTCGACGCTCTTCTCGACCGGGACGAGGAGCGGGCAGAACTGCTCGCCGCGCATCATCATCGCGAAGCGCTGCACCAGCTCTCCAGCATCTGATCGACCGACGCGTCCGGCTGCCTGCCCATCGGGTCACGGCGACAGTCGGCGCGCGCGTATCCCTTTTGCTATAGCATATGGCAAGGAGCCGCCATGCTGCATCAACCCGACGCGACCGCTGCAGGGCCGATGTACACCCCTGTGCCGTCGGCGCCCGCCTCCGGGAGGCGGATGAGCGCGAGCGCGGTGCTCTGGGTCACCCTGGCGGTCTTCGCCCAGGAAGCGGTCTGGAATTTCTACGACGCGCAGGTCCCCGAGCAGCTGCGTCGGTACGTCACCTCGGCGGGCGTCATCGGCCTGATCATGGGGCTGGACCACTCCTTGGGGATCTTCACCCAGCCGTCCGTGGGATTCCTCTCCGACAGGCTCGTACGCCGCAGGGCGGGGCGATGGCCGATCGTGCTGATCGGCGCCGCGGTCGCCACGGTCCCGTTCGCACTCATTCCCTGGGCGGACGGTCTCCCTGCACTGGTGGTGTGCGTCGTCGGGTTCGCCCTGGTCGCCAATGCCTTCAAAGGCGTCACCGAAACCCTGATATCCGACTACGTCCCCGCCGTCAGCCGCAGCAAGGCCCAGGGGTTCATCAAGGCCGGCGTCAGCCTGACGATCATCGTCTCGTCCCTGATCAGCCTGTTGGTCGTGGACCGCAGCCTTCACCTGGCGTTCGCGATCCCCCCGGTCCTGATGCTGATCATGCTCGGCTTGTCCTGGATGTTCCTCGGCCGCCGACACGAGCAAGCACTCCTGCTCGACCGGCCCACCGAGAGCCATGAGGACGTACCGGAGTTCGCCTCTCCCTGGGCGGTCCTGAGGGACGCGGTACGCAGCCCCTCCAGCCCCACGGTGCTCCTGATGATCGGCATCTTCTGCTTCTCGGGCATGTGGACCGCGCTGCGCTCGCTGAACACGCCCTACGGCACCGAGGTGCTCGGGCTCACCCGAGGTGAAGCCGGCGGACTCGCCCTGCCGGGCGCCGTCGCCTTCCTGGTGTGCGTGCTGCCCCTCGCCTACGGTTCCGACCGGCTCGGGCAACTGCGCGCCATGCGCTACGGCGTCGGACTGTTCGTCATCGGCCTCCTGGTGGGCTTCGCCGTCCCGACGGTCCCGGGCACGGTCGTCTCGACGGTCCTCTCCGCCATCGGCTACGCCTCGTTCGCCGTCAACGCACTGGTTGCCCTGTGGAACTTGGCCCCCACCCAGAAGGTGCTCGGCACCTACACCGCCCTCTACACCATTGCCTCTTCCGCCGGCATGGCTCTGGGCCCGGCGATCCTCGGCATCACGGTGGATCTCACCAGCTGGCGCTTCATGATGCTGAACGCCGCCGCCTTCGCAGCGATCACCTTCGCAGTCTTCACCCTTCTCACCCGCCGGATTCCCGACCGGAGCGAAGCATGAAGAACCGCTCCACCAGCACCACGAAAGGTCACAACCCCATGGAACTCCGCATTCTCGCCCCCACCGGAGCACTGGGCGCCGGCTTCGACGCCGATGCCTTCCGCCGCGGCGTCGCAGCCCGTCCGCACGTCATCGCCTGCGACGCCGGATCCACCGATTCCGGCCCAGCGGCCCTCGGCTCCGGCACACCCAAGCTCTCCCCTCAGGCCGTCGCACGTGACCTGCGGCTCCTGCTGAAGGCTCGTGACGAGCTCAAGGTGCCGCTCATCATCGGATCGTGCGGAACCTCCGGACGCGACGTCGGCGTCGACGAGGTGGCAGCACTCACCCGCCGTATCGCCGACGAGGAGGACCTGCGCTTCAAGCTCGCCCTGATCTACTCCGACCAGCCCGCAGACCGCCTTCAGGACCTCTACGACGACGGCCGCATCCGTCCGCTCGCCCATGCGCCCGAAATCGACCGGGAGCTGTTCGAACGCAGCCACACCGTGGCGATGATGGGCGTCGAACCCATTCAGGAAGCTCTCGCCGAGGGCTGCGACGTCATCCTGGCCGGCCGCGCGAGCGACACCGCCCTGTTCGCCGCACTTCCCCACCTGCGCGGCGCCGACGCGGGCCTCGCCTGGCACATGGCCAAGACCATCGAGTGCGGCGCCGCCTGCGCCGTCCCGCCGTCCGCCAACGGCCTGCTCGCCACGCTGCGCGACGACCACTTCGACGTCACCACCCTCGCCGACGGCACCCGGCTCACACCCCGCTCGGTCGCGGCACACACCCTGTACGAGAACGCCGACCCGTTCCACATCGCCGAACCCTCGGGCGTGCTCGACACCACCGACGCCGGCTACGAAGCCGTCGACGAACAGACCGTCCGCGTCCGCGGCGCCCGGTACCTCCCCGCCGACGGCTACACCAACAAACTCGAAGGCGCCGAACTCGTCGGCTACCAGACCGTCATCATCGGTGGCGTCCGCGACCGCATCGTCATCGACGCCCTGCCCGAACTCCTGCCCTTCGCCCAGCAGTACTTCGACGCGAAGATCCTCGACGTGTTCGCCGGCGAGGTCGACCCGTCCACCATCGACATCGACTACCGCCTCTACGGCGGCGGAGCCGTTCTCGACGGCCCGGAACCCGACCCGCTGCACCCCCGCGAACTCGGCGTACTGATCACGGTGACGGCCCCCGACCAGGCCACCGCCCACGCGATCGCCACGTTCGTCGCCCACACCAGCAGCCACCTGCCCATCGCCGAGTACGACGGGCTGGTCTCCACCCTCGCCTACCCCTACTCGCCCCCCGAGATGGACCGGGGCCCGCTCTACCGCTTCACCCTCAACCACGTCGCCACCGGCATCACCCCCACCGAACTGTTCCGCACCACCACCGAGGAGCTGTAAGACCCATGGCCACCCTGCTCGACTACTGCTCCCTGGTCCGCTCCAAGAACGCCGGACCCTTCACGCTCACGTTCGACTTCATGTGTCACGACCAGCCCGCCTACGACGCACTGGTGGCGACCGGATTCCTCACCAAGGGCCTCTTCGCATCCCTCTACTGCACCGATCCCGATCGGATCCTCGTCGTCAACCACCCCGGCGCACTCGCGGTCAAGGTCTCCCTGCCCCGCCCCACCGTTCAGGGCGACCTCCACGACACCGACTGCTACGCCGGCCAGCAGTACGCCCCGCTCATGGACATGGAGTTGCCTGCCGCCCCCTGACCCGCGCCCGCCCTCCTCCCCCTCCTCCTCGCGCACTCGGGAGCCCGCACCCATGCCCACCGAACGTCCGCTCTCTCCCTGGCACCTGCCGCCAGACCACCCCGCACAGCTCTTCCTCACCGGGTCCACGCCGCTGTTCGCGCTCTCGGGAGACCCGCGCGTCTCCTACTGTCTGTACGTACCTCGTGGTCACAGCAATACCGGTGAGCCCAGCCCCCTGGTCGTGGCAGTACACGGCACCCATCGCGACGTCGGTCGGGTCCGGGACCACTTCGCCGATTTCGCGGAGGCACACGGCTGCGTCGTGCTCGCCCCGCTGTTCCCCGCCGGTCTGACCGGCCCCAACGACCTGGACAGCTACAAGTTCTTCACGGAGCCAGGCTTCCGGCCCGACGTGCTCCTCCTGGACATGATCAATGAGGCGGCCGGCCGCTGGCACATCCGAACCGACCGCTTCCACTTGCACGGCTTCTCCGGCGGGGGGCAATTCGCCCACCGGTTCTTCTATCTGCACCCCGATCGCCTCGCCTCCCTTTCTGTCGGCGCGCCGGGCCGCACCACCCTTCTCGACGCCCGAACCGCCTGGTGGCGGGGGACTGCTGACAGTGCGGAACTCTTCGGAGCCGATCCGGATCCCAAGGCGATGTCGGGACTACCCGTACAGCTCGTCATCGGGGAACGCGATACTCACATCGAGGTCTGGGAAGGGGCCGAGCAGCCAGGCAGCCGTATGGACCGCCTGAGCGAGCTGCGAGAGAACTGGTACCAACACGGCATCGCCACGCGACTGGACATCGTCCCCGGCGCCGGACACGACCACCCTGCCGTCATCCCGGCTGTTCTCGACTTCCTGTCCGAACAGATCGAAGCGTCGGCAGGCCGACCGCACACGGCTGCGGAGTCCCAGTGCTGACAAGGGAACTGCTCCATCCGTGATGAGTGGCCAGTTCGGAGGGGAGGTGATCTACGAGGCGTAACGGTGTCGGGCTGGGCCGACACGGAAGCGGCACGGTGCTCTGCACCCGTGCCGGCCGCGCACTGCAGCGGCCCGGCCGCGGTGGCCACTGGTACCGCGGCCGGGAGCGTGTGCCCCGTCTGGCTACGGACGCGGCGGCACCCCACGGCCGCATCGAGGCCGAAGCGTCTCGAAGCCTCACCGACGACCTCGACCACGAGTGATCGGCGGGTTGCCCAACCCTTTCTCAGCCGGGAGTGTCGGCGCTCGAGGGGCGACGCCCCATGTTCCGGGAGCCGCGTGGCGACGAGCCGGTCGAACGGCGAGGGAGCGGGCGCGGCCGCGAGCGGATCCATCCCGCGCGCGGGCCCGGCAGCTCAGGAGGCCGGTACGGAGTCGTCGTCCCGCAGGCTGGTGTTGTGCTCATGGATCAGGCGCAGAGCGCTGTCGCGGTCGCGCCGGTCGAGGGCGTCGACGAGGTCCCGGTGAAGCTCGTGCCGGTGGGCGATGTACTCCTCCAGCGGCTCCTCGCTGGCCGGCAGCACCGACAGGGTGTGGGCCTCGATGAGGTCCACCAGGCTGGAGTACAGCGAGCCCAGCAGAACGTTGGGGCTGATGGCGGCGATGGCCGCGTGCAGCCGCCAGTTCGCGTGGACGAAGGCGACGGGGTCCGATGTGCCCACTGCTGCCTCCATGGCGGCGATGTGCTCCCTGAGGCCGCCGATGTCGGCGGGGGAGGCGTGCCACAAGGCGTCCTCGATCAGTAGGGGGTCGAGGGCGTCCCGAATGCGCACGGCGTTGGCGACATCGCTCTGCTGGGTGTCCAGCGCCAGGACGGAGTTACCGAGGCGCACCATCGGTGACTGCTCGGCGCTGAACAGCCCGCCACCCGGTCCGGGCTTGACGGTGACCAGTCCGCGGGACTGCAGCAGCCGCAGCGCCTCGTTGAAGGTGCCCACCGAGACTCCGCAATGCGTTCGGAGCTCTTCCTTGGTGCCGAGGCGTGAGCCCGGCTCGGCCGCTGCGACGAGGGCGGCGACCTCTTCGGCCGCGCCTGCCGCGCGTCCCGCCGAGGAGGCGCGGGAGGCGCCGCCGGACCTGCGGGCCGTGCTCGGCCCGTCCGACGGGGCTGCCTTGCGGGGGCCGGGGCGCAGCTCGGAGCCGTTGGGATCCGCCGCGCGCCGCTCAGCGTGCGCTGCGCTTCCGGGTGTGCTGGTCAAGGCTTCTCCAGGTGATCGACATATTCATCATGAAGGTTATCGGCTGACCTCTTGACGTCGCGGGTTACGGAGACGCAACATCAAGGTAATCATCATGCTGAATAGCTGACGGGCGGGCAAGGGGTTCGTTGTCGCCGGCGGATCCCGCCGTTCGTCCCGGCTGCTCGCCGACCGGTCCGCGTCTCATGAATCGACTTCGGGCGTCGCGAGGGCCGCCGTCTCTTCTTGTCAGGAGTGCTTCCATGCGTATCGCCAACCTCGCCGGACGACTGGCCCTGATCGCCGACGGTCGCGCAGTTGATGTCGAACGGGTCAGCGGTGGCCTGTTCTCCGCCAACCCGCAGGACGTCTACGAGCGCTGGGAAGAGTTCCTCTCCTGGGCCAGTGTGGCTGACCTGGGTGAAGGAGACGCATTCCACGTATCGGCGCTGGGTTCCCCGGTGCCCGCCCCGCGTCAGACGCTGGCGATCGGCCTGAACTATCGCGACCACGCCGCAGAGTCCGGTTTCGTCGCCCCTGAAGGTCTGCCGCCAGTGTTCACCAAGTACGTCACCAGTATCAGCGGCCCCGTCACCGAGGTGACCCTCCCGCAGAACGGCCACACGGACTGGGAGGTGGAACTGGTGGCCGTCGTCGGTACCCGAGCCCACCGAGTGGCAGAGGCTGACGCCTGGAGTCACGTCGCCGGGCTCGCGGTTGGCCAGGACCTGTCGGAGCGAGTGTCGCAACTTGCCGGCCCGGCACCGCAGTTCAGCTTGGGCAAATCCTTCCCCGGCTTCTCCCCGATCGGCCCGTGGCTGGTCACCCCGGACGAGTTCGACAACCCCGACGACCTCGAACTCGGTTGCGCGATCAATGGCGAGGAGGTCCAGAAGGGTCGCACTCGTGACCTGATCTTCTCCGTTCCCGCTCTGATCGCGGGGCTGTCGGCCGTACTGCCGCTGCTCCCCGGCGACGTGATCTTCACCGGTACCCCGGCCGGCGTCGGTCTGGGACGAGACCCCCAGCGCTTCCTGACCGCCGGCGACGAACTCGTCTCCACGGTCGAAGGAATCGGCGAACTGCGCCAGACCTTCGTCGCCTGACCGGCCGGACCGACGGACAAGGGAGTCCCTCTCATGGCACTGCACCGCCTCACCTCCATCACCATGGGCGTTCCGAACGTGGCCGAGACAGCCGCGTACTACACCGAGTTCGGCCTGGAACCCGGCGAAGACGGCTGGTTCTCCTCCCGCGACGGAGGCCGTCAGCTGCGCATCGTGCGCGCCGCCCACCGCCGCCTCATCGAGGTACGCATCGGCGTCGACACGCCGGACGATCTCGCCGCCGCCGCGTCGCGGCTGCACCGCATGGGCATCACCAGCGAGGCAACCGGCGCCACTCTGACCACTTACGACAGGGCCACCATGGTCCGCGCCGTCCTCCAACCGGCACCCCGCCTCGTTCAGGAACCGGTCGCCGCCACCGTCTACAACGGACCTGGACGCACGGACCGCACCGGCCGGCGTGCCCCGGGCATTCTTCGCGCCGAGCGCGTCCGCCCCCGCAAACTCGGTCACGCAGTCATCGGAACCACCGACTTCGACGCGACCACCGCGTTCTTCCGTGACGGTCTGGGCTTCAAGACGTCGGACTGCATCAAGGGCCACGGGGCGTTCCTGCGCTGCTCCACCGACCATCACAACATCCTGGTGCTGGCCGCCCCGGTCACCTTCCTCCACCACTCCTCCTGGCAGGTCGACGACATCGACGAGGTCGGCCGCGGCGCCACCGCCATGCTGGAGGACCACCCCGAACGGCACATCTGGGGCCTGGGCCGCCACCATGCCGGCTCCAACTTCTTCTGGTACCTCAAGGACCCCGCCGGCAACTTCAGCGAGTACTACTCCGACATGGACTGCATCGTGGACGACCAGCTGTGGACGCCAGAAGTCCTCGAAGGTGCGAAGGGCCTCTTCAACTGGGGGCCCCCGCCGCCGCCTTCTTTCCTGGCCCCCGAAGATCTTGCCGCGCTGATGACCGGCACCCACAGTGGGGCGAGGTAGCACCGTGAGCCAGGAACCTCGGACCGCACCCGTGCACGACGTGGCGATCGTCGGCTTCGGGCCCATCGGCCAGATGCTGGCCCTGCTACTCGGGCGGGCCGGCCACGACGTCGTCGCACTGGAGCGCTGGCCCAAGCCCTACGACCTGCCCCGGGCGGTCCACTTCGACGACGAGATCGGCCGGATCTTCCAGGCCGCGGGCATCGATGACGACGTCCGCGCGGTCACCGACCCCGTCCCCGACCACTACGAATGGCGCAACCGGGCCGGCGAGCCCCTGGTCCGCATCGACTGGTCCGGCACAGGTCCGTCCGGCTGGCCCACCGCCAGCTTCTTCTCCCAGCCCGAACTCGAAGCCGTCCTCGCCGGAGCCGCAGAGGAGCTTGCGCTGGTCACCGTCGTCCGCGGCTGCGAAGCCGTGGACTTGGAGGAGAGCGCCGACGATGTTCGTCTGATCACCTCCGGTCCCTGCGGACCCGGCGAAGTGCGCGCCCGATACGTCATCGGTGCCGACGGTGCCAACAGCTTCGTTCGCTCCCGCATGTCGACCACGGTGACCGACCTGGGATTCTTCTACGACTGGCTGATCGTCGACGTCCAGCCCCACGAGCAGACCACCTGGTCGCCGATGAACTGGCAGTTGTGCGACCCGGCCCGACCCACCACCATCGTCTCCGGCGGCCCCGGGCGCCGCCGCTGGGAATTCCTGCGCCTGCCGCACGAGAGCGTCGAGGAACTCAACACTCCGGAGGCCGCATGGAAGCTGCTGGAACCGTGGGGACGCACGGCGGAGAACACCACGATCGAGCGCCACACCGTCTACACCTTCCAGGCCCGCTGGGTCGACCGGTGGCGCGAGGGGCGCCTGATCCTGGCAGGCGACGCTGCTCACCAGATGCCGCCCTTCGCGGGCCAGGGCATGTGTTCCGGGATGCGGGACACGATGAACCTGGCATGGAAACTCTGCCTCGTCCTCGACGGCAAGGCGGACCCGGCTCTGCTCGACACCTACACCAGCGAGCGCAGCGACCACGTGCAGCACGCCATCGGCATGTCCATGGCTCTGGGGCAGGTCATCTGCGTACTGGACCCCGATGAGGCCGCCTCGCGCGACGCCCGCATGATCGCCACCGGCGCAGACCCCCGCCACGCGTTGCCCGCGCCCCCACCGCCGGTTCTGGGCGACGGCGTCCTGAGCCGCGAGCGCGACGGACGACGAGCCGCGGACGTGGGTCACCTCACCCCTCAGTACGAGGTCACCCACCGGGGCCGCACCGCCCTTCTCGACAGTCTCACCGGTGGCGGCTTCACCGTCCTGACCGACGGTCACCGGCCCGGCACGGCCCTCGACGACACCGACCGGGAATTCCTCCACGACATCGGTGCCACCGTCGTTGCCCTGTACGCCGGTGACGCGCCGTCCGACGGATACCTGGACGCGGACGGCGGCTACCTGGACCACATGCGCGAGCACGGTCACGTCGCGGCGGTCGTCCGCCCCGACTTCTACCTCTTCGGGGCCGCCTGCAGCGGCCAGGAGCTGCGCCGGCTGATCGGCCAGCTGCGCGAGCAACTGCACCGTCCCACGGCTGCGGGCCCGGTCAGCCCAGCCCCCGAACCGTTGATGACGGTGGAGTAGAGGTACCTCCCGCTCATCGCCGCAACCCACCAGACCGCGGTGGGACAGGGCCACCGCACGGCACGCTCCATCGCCGGTGCCCCACGGGACCCTCCCGGGCCTGCGGGCACCGTCCGGCGTCCGGGCCCGCCGCTGCCGCGCGGCCCGGACGCCACGCGTCGCTCAGTCACTCACTCGAAGGACCTCATGGACAAGACAGCAGCCTCCGCGGCCCAGGCCGTGGCCGACATCGGCGACGGCGCCTCTCTGGCCGTCGGCGGGTTCGGTCTGTGCGGCGTTCCCAGCACTTCGATCTCGGCTTTGTACCTGCAAGGAGCCACAGGTCTGCGGGTCGTCTCGAACAACTGCGGCACCGACAACCACGGCCTGGGCATTCTCCTCGGAGCCCGCCGCATCGCCCGGGTCATCGGCTCCTACGTGGGGGAGAACAAGGAGTTCGCCCACCAGTACCTGACCGGTGAACTGGAGGTGGAACTGGTACCCCAGGGCACGTTGGCCGAACGGCTGCGCGCCGGCGGCCACGGCATCCCCGCCTTCTACACCCCCGCCGGAGTCGGCACCCCGCTCGCCGACGGAGGCATCCCCTGGCGGCACACCCCCGAGGGCCGCACAGCCGTCGCGTCCCCGGCGAAGGAGACCCGCCTCTTCGACGGCAGAACCTTCGTCCTGGAGCACGCCATCACCTGCGACTTCGCCCTGGTACGGGCAGCCCGTGGCGACCGGCACGGCAACCTCGTCTTCGACAAGTCGGCCCGCAACTTCAACCCCCTGGCCGCCATGGCCGGACGGGTCACCATCGCCGAGGTCGAAGAACTCGTCGAACCTGGAGACCTGCACCCGGACGAGATCCACCTGCCGGGCGTCTTCGTCCAGCGCGTGGTCGGACTCACCCCGGAGCAGGCAGGCGACAAACAGATCGAACGGCGCACCGTTTCCGCGCCTCCCGCACGAGGAGCACACGTCTGATGGCCTGGACCCGCAACGAGATGGCCGCTCGCGCGGCTGCCGAACTGAACGACGGCGACTACGTCAACCTCGGCATCGGACTGCCCACCCTGATCCCCGGATTCGTACCCGAGGGCGTGCACGTGGTGCTGCAGTCGGAGAACGGCATTCTGGGCACCGGCCCCTTCCCGGACGACGACGCGGTCGACCCGGACCTGATCAACGCCGGAAAGGAGACGGTGACCGTCCTTCCCGGTGCTGCGTACTTCGATTCGGCCCTGTCGTTCGGCATGATCCGAGGCGGCCACATCGACACCGCGATCCTCGGCGCCATGCAGGTCTCCGCGAACGGCGACCTCGCCAACTGGATGGTCCCCGGCAAGATGATCAAGGGGATGGGCGGCGCGATGGACCTCGTCCACGGAGCGCGCCGGGTCATCGTCCTGATGGAGCACACCGCCAAGGACGGAAGCCCGAAGGTCGTCCCCGAGTGCACGCTCCCGCTCACCGGCCGGGCATGCGTCCACCGGATCGTCACCGACCTCGCTGTCCTGGACGTCACCGACCGCGGACTCGTCCTGGCAGAGACCGCCCCCGGTGTCACGCCCGAGCAGGTCCTCACGGCCACCGCGGCACCGCTGCACCTGCCGGAACCGGCCGCACTGCCCGCCTGAGTCCGTCCGCCGGTCCGGGCCCATCGACGCCCACCGGGCGCCGTGGCCCATCGGGGAAGCACAACGCCACGTGGACCTCGTGGACGACCGGTGGGGAAATTCGTGACCCCGCCCGCGACCGACGTCCTTGATCCGTGATGAACGTCACTGGGCCTTGACGGGTGAGGGTGCGTGCTCGGAGCCTTGGGGCCTCTGCCGAAGGGGGCCTGTGAGCAGACCTGGTGACATGAACGGTGCTGGTGGTCGTGGGGACGACATCAGTGCGGTGGTAGGGCTTCTGGGCGATCCGGAGGTGCGACTGCTGACGCTTGTCGGAATCGGCGGGGTCGGCAAGAGCCGCTTGGCGCGGCAGGTGTGCGAGGAACTGGAGCGGGGCGGTACGGACGTCCGTGTCGTGGAACTCGCCGGCGCCGCCGGGCCCGAGGCGGCACTCGGCCTTCTCTCCGAGGCGCTCCCCGCACACCCGGCGGAAGGAACTGCCCCCCATGTGCTGCTCGCCGAGAACCTGGAGGTCGTGCTGCCGCTCGCGCCCGCCCTCGGCGCGCTCCTGGCCGAACACCCCTGTCTCACTGTCCTCGCGACGAGCCGTGCGGCCGGCAGGCTCACCGACGAACACCTCCACCGCGTCCGCCCGCTGGACGTCACGGACGGGGCCGCCGCTCGCGAACTCTTCCTGTGGCACGCCCGACGGGTCGCCTACCAGGGCAGTCTCGACGCGCACGAGCAGACCGTCACCGCTATCTGCCGGCAGCTCGAAGGGCACCCGCTCGCGCTGATCATCGCGGCCAGGCAGCTCGCCGCCCTGCCGGCCGAAGCACTGCTCGCCCGGCTGCGCGAAGGATGTTCCCTCACCATGAAGGGCCCGGTGGATCTGTCCGACCGGCATCGCAGCCTGGGCAGGGTCCTGGACGACAGTGTCACCGCGCTCTCCCCGGCCGCTCGTCAACTCCTCTCCCGTCTGAGCGTGTTCGAAGGTCGATTCACGTACGCCGCCGCCATCGACGTACTCGGTGAGATGGCGGCGGACGAGGCGCTGTGGGAAGGCGTCAGCGAACTCGTCGCCCATGAGCTGCTGCACCCCGCTGCCGGCGGCGGCACCGGAATCGGCTTCCGCATCCCCGGCGTCGTACGCGAGTACGCGCGCCGACTGCTGCAGGAGGACGCCGGAGCACAGGTCGCCGACGCTCTGCGCGACGCGCACGCCGGCCATTTCGGCGGACGGGTCCTGGACGGGCACGACGAGCACGGCACGGCGGCCGAGGACTGGGCCCGTCGCGTCGAGGAGGAGCTGCCGGACGTGCGGGCGGCGCTCCGGTTCCTCATCGACTCCGCCGACCGCCGCGCCTTCGATCTGGCTGCCGCGCTGCGCGGCCACTGGCTCGGCCGGGGTCGGCTGCACGAGGGCATCAACCTGCTCGAAGAGGTGCTCGCGCTGCCCGCCGCTGGAGAGGGCACCGCCAGGCTGCGGGCTCGCGAGGCGCACGCCGTACTCACCGGAGCCGCGAGTTCCTACGCCCACGCGCTGACAGCGCTCCAGGAGTGCGCCGATGGCTGGAAGGAAGCCGGGGAGACGACCGCGAGGGCCCGGACCCTGGTCGACCTGGCTGCCGCAGAGTTCGAGGCGCACGGATTCGACCGCGCCGAACCCCTGTACCAGGAAGCGATCGCCGTGCTCGACGAAGCCGGGGACCGCTGGTGGGCAGCACGCGCCCGCAGTCTGCTCGGCGCGTCCGCCGCGGCCACCGAGACGCACCGCCCGCTCGCCAAGAAAGTGCTGGACGAAGCCGTACGCGGTTTCCGGGAACTCGGCGAGAGCACCTGGACCCACGTTCCCTACCAGCAACTCGGGAGGATGCTGCACGAGGAGGGACACGACGTGCAGGCCGTTGCTCTCCTCAGCGAAGGGCTCGGCCTCGCCCAGCGCAACGGCGACGACTGGAACGCCTCCGTCTTCCTCAATCTGCTGGCCGACGTCAGGCTCTCGCGGGGCGAGGCGGGCCGGGCGGGCGGGCATCATCTCGACAGCCTGCGCCTGGTGGAGGGGATCGGAGCCAGGCCGCGGTACGTCTGGTGCCTCGAAGGGCTGGCCGCATGCCTCGACGACCTCGGCGAAACGCCCTACGCCGCGCGACTCGTGGGTCTGTCCCGGACCGTGCGCTCCCGCCTCACCCTGGACGGCTGGGTAGAGTTTCCCGCCCGGGCGATCGATCTGAGCAGCATCCAGTGGAGCCTGTCCCGACCGGAGTTCGAGCGGCTGTGTGACGAAGGGGCGAAACTCACGGTCGGGGACATCCTCGCCGAGGTGCCGCCGCTGCTCGCCACGAAGCGTGCTCCCAGCCCCCGCAGGGAACGCCGCAGGCGCCATCCCGATGGGCTGACCGGCCGTGAGACCGAGGTGCTGAGGCTCGTCGCCTCGGGCGCGACGAGTCGGGCGATCGCCTCCGAACTGTTCATCAGCATCGAGACGGTGGGCCGCCACATCAGCAACCTGTACCGCAAGATCGGTGCCTCCAGCCGTGCCGAGGCCACCGCCTACGCCATCCGCTCGGGTCTCCTGGAGGAGTGACCCGGGCGGGCCGAACCGGCTTTCCGGCATCCGTGTCCCGGTGTTGCGTACACGGGCAGCCCCGTCCGAAAGATGACCAGTTCCTGTGACGGAACGACGGATGGACGCCGCCGCGCCCCTCCCCGTCCCCGGCTGCCCCCACACCGCCGTACGGGCCTTTCATTGCTGCTCACTGCCATGATCGGCCGTGACATACGGACGACACGAGACGTTCATGCGGTGTACCCATGGCCGCCCGCGCGCGGTCGTGATGAATACCGAGTTCTGGCCATTGCCCCTCCCCGGGCCCGGACAGCACGCTCTGTCTGTCGGAATTCACCTCCCGACTTCCTCGTACCGCCCCCCCTTCCGTGCCCGGTCCTGCCGGGTACCGGGAAGGCGGCCGGCGTCGACCGGAAGGACCACCGCATGGACTCCCCGCCACCCCTCCCGCTGCCCGGCCGCGGCCTACGCCGCCGAGGCCTGGCCGCCGTCTCGACCGTCCTCGCTCTCGGCGCTCTCGTGGGCTGCGGGCCCTCTCGGGAGCTCGGCCGGCACGACGGGCTCGTCGTCGTGCACGTCGGGCACATCCCGGTCGTCGACGCGGTCGCCTTCACCCTCGCCGTGGACAAGGGCTGGTTCCGGGACGAGGGCATCGACGCGCGGGCCGACGCGACGAGCGCCGGCGCCCTGCTCACCAACCTCATCAACGGCACCGACCAGTTCGCCCTCTGCGAGACCGCCGGAGTGGTCTCCGCCTACGCGAAGGGGCTGCCCGTCCACGTGATCGGCGGGATCAGCAAGGCCGCGCCCCGGCCCGAGGACGACAGCGGAGGACTCCTGGTCATGAAGAACGGGACGATCGAGAAGCCCGCGGACCTCAACGGACGCACCGTCGCCGTGGGCCAGCTCAAAGGCGGCGGAGAGGTGGCGCTGCGCGCCGCGCTGGACATCGCCGGGGCCGACAGCGACCGGGTCAAGATACTGGAGATGCCGCTGCCCGACATGACGGCCGCCCTCCTCCGGGGCCGCATCGACGCCATGAGCACGATCTCGCCCTTCGACACGTCCGCCCTCTCGCAGGGCGCCGTCCGCATCATGTCGCCCGGAGCCGAGGCCGCCCCGCACGGCATGCAGATGGCCGTGGCCACCTCCTCCGTCTTCGAGAAGAAGAACCCGGAGATCGTGGACGGCTTCCGGCGCGCACTCGGCAAAGGCATCGCCTACGCCGCCGCCCACCCGGCAGAGGTGCGGAAAGCACTGCCCTCGATCAGTCCCGTGCCGAAGGAGCTGATCCCCGCGATGAAGCTCCCGGTGTTCGACGACTCCGCTCCCCGGTCCTCGCTCAAGGTATGGGTCGACCTCATGGAGCGGTACCGATTCCTCTCCGAACCTGTCGACGTCGACGAGCTGCTGAGCTGAAGGGCACCGCATGACCACTCCGCCCGAAACTTTCGCCCCGCCCCGTGCCCCCGTCGCCCGGACTACCGCGCACCGGTCCGCCCGCGGTCGGCTCCCGTACCGCACACCTCTCAGCCAACTCTGCTTCGCCGTCGCCACCCTGCTCGCCTGGGAACTGGCCGTACGCGAGGGACTGCTGCCGCAGAGCTCCGTACCCACCGTGAGCGCCACGGCCTCCGCGCTGCGCACGATCGCCGGGAGCGGTGGCTTCTGGCACGCACTGGGGCAGACCGCACTCGGCTGGTGCGCGGGACTGCTGCTGTGCACGGCCACCGGTGTGACCGCCGGGCTGCTCATCGGCACGTCACGGTTCCTGACCCGCAGCACCCGGCTGCTCACCGACTTCCTGCGCACCATCCCCGCCGTCGCCCTGTGCCCGGTACTGCTGCTGACGCTCGGCTCGACGATGGCCATGAAGCTCGTGCTCGTCCTCGTCGGAGCGGTCTGGCCGATGCTCACGGCGACCGTCGACGGGGTGCGGCACGTCGACCCGGTCGCGGTCGACACCTTCCGCACCTTCCGTCTCCCCGCACACCAGCGGGTTCGCCGTCTGCTCCTGCCTTCCGCGCTCCCCTTCCTGGTGACCGGGGTGCGCAACTGCGCCGTCCTCGCCCTCATGCTGACCACCGCCGGCGAATACCTCGGGGCCGCACCCGGCATCGGCAACGAACTCTCCCGTGCCCAACAGGCCGGGGCGATCGACCGCATGTTCGCCCTGCTGGTCGTCGCCGGACTGCTGGGCGTCGCCCTCGACAGCCTCCTGATGGCGGCCGAACGACTCGCCCTGCCCTGGGCACCCGCCCACCGAAAGGACACCCGCCGGTGAACCGTGTTCCGCGGCTCCTCAAGGCCGCCGCTCACGAACTGTGGCTGCCCGCCCTGATGGTCGCCGTCGTCTGGGCGGTCACCGTCCGACACCACTCCTTCTTCTTCCCCTCTCTGCCCAGAATCCTGCGGGCCTTCCGGAACCTGTGGCTCTTCGACCGGCTCGGCTCGGACGCCGTCCCCAGTGTCCTCAACCTGGTCGCGGGACTGCTGCTCGCCGGACTCGTCGGCGTCTCCCTCGGGCTACTGCTCGGCCGCGCCCGGTGGCTGTACGACGCCACGCGACCGGTCCTGGAGTTCCTGCGCGCCGTCCCCGGCATCGCCCTCGTTCCCGTCGCGCTGGTCCTGCTCGGCACCGGCGACGGGATGAGGGCGGCCGTCATCGCGTACGGCACGGTGTGGCCCGTCCTGCTCGGCACCGTGGACGGCGTGCGGTCCCTCGACCCGACCGTGGTGGCCATGGCCGACAGCTACCGGCTGCCGCGCGGGCAGCGCCTCCTGCGCGTCGTCCTGCCCGGCGCGGCCCCGCAGATCATGGCCGGAGCACGGGTCGCCGTCGCCCTCGGCGTGGTCCTCATCATCGCCAGCGAGTACACCGCCTCGACGCACGGCATCGGCTACCTGCAACTCCAGTCCCAACGCACCTTCGACATAGCCGAGATGTGGGCCTCGCTCCTGCTGCTCGGCATCCTCGGCTACGCGAGCAACTTTGCCTTCCGCGCCCTCGAATCGCGCCTGCTGCGCTGGTACATCAGGCAGCGGGCCGCAGGACAAGGAGAACCCCTCTCATGACCGCACCCGCAGCCCACCCCTCCGCCGTTCACCGTCAGGACACCGCGGGTCCCGACCGGGCGGCCCCGCTCCTCGAAGTGCACGGCATCGCCAAGTCCTACGGCAGCGGGGACACTGCCCGCCACGTACTCGGCGGCGTCCACTTCGAGGTCCACGACCGCGAGTTCGTCACCGTCGTGGGCCCGTCGGGGGCGGGCAAGACCACTCTGCTCCGCTGTCTGGCGGGGCTGCTCGCCCCCGACTCCGGAGAAGTCAGGCTTGCCGGCGCCGCCGTGCACGCCCCGCCCGAGGGACTCGCCCTCGTCTTCCAGGACTACTCGCGCTCGCTGCTGCCCTGGATGAGCGTTCTCGACAACGTCCAACTCCCCCTGAGGCGCCGGGGCAGCAACGCGGCGGAGCGCGGGGCCGCGGCCCTGGAGGCGTTGTCGGCCGTCGGGCTCGCCGATGCCGGACCGCTCTACCCCTGGCAGATGTCCGGCGGAATGCAGCAGCGCGCCGCCATCGCCCGCGCCCTCGCCTGCACCCCGAGGGTGCTGGTCATGGACGAACCCTTCGCCTCCGTCGACGCGCAGACCCGCGCCGACCTCGAAGACCTCACCCTGCGCCTGCAGCGCCAACGCGGCATGACCGTCGTCCTGGTGACCCACGACATGGACGAGGCCGTCTACCTCGCCGATCGTGTGGTCGTCCTGTCCGGCGCACCCACCCGTGTCAGCGAGATCGTCTCCGTCGGCCTGGGCTCCGAACGCGACCAGATCGCCACCAAAATGCTGCCCGCCTTCGCCGAACTGCGCGCACACGTCCTGGGACTCGTCCGCAGGCCCGCCCCCGCCGAGTGACGGCCACCCTGGCCAGGAACCGGTAGTACCCGCACACCGCAGTCCCGGCGGATTACCGGGTTCTGGGGATGAGCCGTTCGGACCCCGCGCCCCACGATGAACAGGCCGCCGGCCCACCACCTGGAGAACCGGCCCCACGAAGATTCGGGAGGACCGCCATGTCCGCCACAGCGCCACCGCACCAGGACGAAGCAGGGCACGCTCTCGCCGCCGACTTCAAGGACGCGATGGCCGCACTCTGCTCACCGGTCACCGTGGTCACCGCCCGCCGCGAGGACGGCAGCCCCTGCGGAGTCACCGTGAGCGCCTTCGCGTCCCTGTCCCTCGACCCACCCATGGTCACCGTCGCCCTCGACCGGCGCTCCAGCCTCCTGCCGGCGGTCGAGGCCACCGGCAGACTCGGCGTCTGCCTCCTGGGCGCCGACGACCAGCAGCTCGCCCTCACCTTTGCCACCCCCGGGGCCGACCGCTTCGCGTCGGTGGCATGGCACCACGAGAACGGGCTGCCCCGGCTCAGCGAGGCTCCGGTCTGGCTGGAGTGCGAGGCCACCACTCTGGTCGAGGGCGGCGACCATGTCCTCGTCCTCGCCACGGTGCTCGCGGCCGGTACTCGCGAGGCCCGGACCCTCGCCTACCAGAACCGGCGCTTCGGCACCCACCGTGCCCTGCCCGCACCCCAGGAACGCCCGAAGCCCGCCGCCACCCCGCAAAGCGGCACCGTCCGCGGCACGCGCTCCTGCCGTGACACCGCCCACACCTGAGAACAGGACCATCATGACGACGTACGCCACCCAGCCCGCTACGACCACCGCCTGGCCCACCGACCCGGTCGCGCGGCGCGCCCATGCCCTCGCCGCAGTCGAGGCGATCAGGGAGGAACTCACCCTCGGTGCGGACGAGTCGGAGCAGCAGCGGCGACTCAGTGACCGGTCGGCCAACGCCCTCAGGTCCTCCGGAGTGCTCGGCATCATGACCCCCGACGATCTCGGCGGGAACGTGGTCGGCGCCGTGACCGCCTTCGAGATCATCGAGAAGATCGGCCACATCGACCCCGCCACCGCCTGGACCGCCACCATTCTCCTGGAGGGCGCCGGGGAACTCGCCACCGTGGTCGCCCCCGCCACCGCCCGCGAACTCTTCGACAAAAACCTCGCCCTCAAGGCCGCCTCGCTCAAGCCGGGCAACGCCGAACGTGTCGAGGGCGGCTATCGCGTGAGCGGACGCTGGGACTTCGTCAGCGGACTCCACCACGCCGACTACGTGAGCGCGACCTTCCTCGTCGACGACGCCGAGGGCCGTCCCGTACGCCGCGCCGCCATCCTGCCCAAGGCCGACATCCACGTGCTCGACGACTGGCGGGTCATGGGCATGCGAGGGACCGGCAGCAGCAGCTTCGCCGTCGAAGGGGTCCATGTGGCGGACGAGTTGATCTACGATCCGATGGGCCACGGGAAGCGCGGGGACACCCCTCTCGCCCTGCTCGGCATGGTGCCCTACGTCCTCCAGATGCACCCGGGGATGGTCCTGGGAGCCGCCCGCCGGGCCCTTGACGAGATCGTCGACGCCGCACCCCGCATCCGGCGGGGCAGCCGCATCAACCTCAGCCGCCCCGCTGCCTTGTCCGAACTCACCTGGTTCCAGCGCGAGCTGGGCGAACTCGACGCCCGGGTCCGTTCCGTGCGCAGCCTCGCCATGGAGACCCTGACCGAGGTGGACCAGGTCATCGGCAGGGGCGAGAAGGCCGAACTGCCGCTCCTGGACAGGATGCAGACCACAGCCTCGCTCGCCGCGAAGACCGCGGTCGAGGTCGTCACTCGCGTCTTCCGGCACGCCGGGGCTGCGGCGATCCTCGAAAGCTCGGTGTTCGGCAAACTCGTGCGCGACCTCAACACCATCTCCGCCCACGGGGTGATGTCCGAAGCAGGCTTCGAGAGCCACGCCGAGTTCGTCCTCGGTCTCCAGACACCGGAGAACCGCCGCATGGTCTGAGCATGCCGCGCTCGTCCGGCTCGTGCCTCCTCGGCACCAGCCGGCGGGCGGGGTCGTGCGACAGTCCGGGACCCGCGTACGCGGCGTCCCTCGGTTCTGCCCCACCTTCGCGACGGCGGGGGTGCGGAGAACGGGCCCGACTCAAGAGCTGGTGCAGCGGTTGGCTTCAGCGGGGACGGTCGCAGCCGCACGGTTGAGGGTCACTCGTCTGCCTGCTGGTTGAGGGTTGGGATCTGGTCGACCTCGAAGTAGACGGGCAGGCCCCGGCGGCGTGCCATGGCGACATCCTGGTCGGCTCCGGCAGAGTTGCCGGGCAGGCGCAGGACGGCGTCGCAGCGGGCCAGTAGGCGTTCGGCAGTGGGGTAGAGCACCTGGTCAGCGAGGGCGTCGGTGGGGCCCGCGCCGACCGAGTGCAAGAGGGGCAGGGCGATCCACTCTCCGATGACGGGGAGGTGGCCGGCGGCAAAAATGGGCCAGGCGGCGGCTTCGAGGCGCTCAAGGTTGGCGGCCATGGCCTGCGGGTCGCCGTCGGTGCCTGAGCGCTGGCCACGCCCCTCTCCTACGCCACCACCCTGCGCCGCCGCAGTTACGCCACGATCATCATCGACGCCGAGACCGGGGAGCGCGTCGATGTTCCGCCCGACCGCGAAGCCGCCACTTTGGTCGCATGGCTGCGAGGGGAGGACGAGGTCGAGGTCGTGTGCCGGGACGGCTCAGCCACCTACGCCGAGGCAATCCGCCGGGCCCTGCCGGAGGCGGTGCA
Source organism: Streptomyces sp. NPDC001770 (assembly GCF_053596135.1). NCBI lineage: Bacteria > Bacillati > Actinomycetota > Actinomycetes > Kitasatosporales > Streptomycetaceae > Streptomyces > Streptomyces sp. NPDC001770. The sequence continues at coordinate 30,938 of NZ_JBSFFN010000060.1, forward strand.
GGTCAGCGACCGCTGACACCTGTGGAAAAACCTGTGCGACAAGGACCTGGCCGAGATCCGTGCCCATGCCCCCTGCTGGGCCACCGTCAACCCACCCCGTCCCGGCGGCGCCCGTGAGCAGACCACCCGCGAGCGCTGACACAAGTCCACACCCTCCTCGGACAGGGCGTCGGCCTGCTCGTATGTGCCCGCAGACTGGGCCTCGCCCTGAACACCGTCAAACGCTACGCCCGCAGCCCCGAACCGTCCGCCGACCGCATCGCCCCCGCTACCGGCCCACCCTGGTCGCCCCCTACCCCTACCGCGACCACCTGCGCCGGCGCCGGTCCGACGATCCGGCCGTCCCCGTCACCCACCTCCTGCACGAGATCAGGGAACTCGGCTTAACCAGCAGTGCCAACCTGCTGGTCCACTACCTCAACCAGGGTCGCGCCGAAGGCGACCGTCCCGTGACAACCACCCGTCACCTCGCCCGGCTTCTGCTCACCCGCCCCGAACGCTACGGACCAAGAACACCGACGTGTTCGGATCCCTCACCGCGGTCTGCCCGAAGATGACCGTACTCGCGCGATTCATCGGCAAGTTCGCCAGGCTTCTGACCCCGGCCAAGACCAACAACGACAAGCTCACCAAGTGGATCACCACTGTCCGCAGCGTCAACCTGCCCTCCCTGCAAACCTTCTGCAACGGCCTCGAACTCGACCGCGCCGCCGTGAACGCCGGACTCACTCTCCCCTGGAGCAACGGCCGCACCGAAGGCGTCAACACCCGAACAAGGAGGATCATGCGCCAGATGCACGGACGAGCAGGACTCGACCTCCTCTGCCACCGCATCCTGCTGAGCACATAGGCGCCCAACGTCACCACCGACTACGCAACAGAGCCCTCGTTTGACAGACCCACAGTAAGAACCGACGGCGCGTACGCCACTGGGTCGACATAGCCATCTCCAGCACCGCGTCGTACGTCTCTCCAGGAAGCCCCACCGTGCGTCCTTGAGTTCTAGTAGTCGTCGCAACACCCCAGCTCAGGGGATGCGATGGAGTTCGAGATCCGGGAGAACAGGGGC
>NZ_JBSFFN010000061.1:0-29037 GCF_053596135.1 Streptomyces sp. NPDC001770
GGCGATGGGAGTGCTCTCGGAGGGGAACGTCCGGGTGTCGCTGCCGGCGGGCACCGCAGCATCCCCGGAGCCCGGCCGCACCGCCCTCCGGCAGGGGCTCAGAGGGCTTCGAGCGCCTTGACGTACTCCTTCAGGTCCCGCGCGTCCGGCAGGCCGTTGACGACGCTCCAGCGCACCACGCCCTCCTTGTCGATGATGAAGGTGCCACGCACCGCGCAGCCCTTCTCCTCGTCGAAGACGCCGTACGCGCGCGAGACCTCGCCGTGCGGCCAGAAGTCGGAGAGCAGCGGGTACTCCAGGCCCTCCTGCTCGGCGAAGACCCGCAGGGTGTGGATGGAGTCGTTGGAGACGGCGAGGAGCTGGGTGTCGGCGTTCTCGAAGCGGGGCAGCTCGTCGCGGAGCGCGCAGAGCTCGCCGGTGCACACGCCGGTGAAGGCGAACGGGTAGAAGAGCAGTACGACGTTCTTCTCGCCGCGGAACTCGGACAGCGTGACCGTCCGGCCGTGGTTGTCCTTGAGTTCGAACGCGGGGGCCTGGGAGCCGACCTCGATCGCCATGGGGGTGTCCCTTCGCTTGCGTCGCCGCCCCCGGGCCGGTCCGCCGGGAGCCGTGGCCCAGCCTACGCAGCGCCCGCGCCGGACGTACGAAGGCCCCCGGCGGCGCGATGCCGTCGGAGGCCTTCGGGTACTACGGGGTGGTGCGGGAGGAGCTCAGCGCTTGGCCTTGGCCACCTTGGGCGTGACCAGGCGGCTGCCCGTCCAGTCCTTGCCCGCGCTGATGCTCTTGGTCTGGGAGAGACCGGCGGTCTGAGCGGCATCGCTGATGTCGCTGGGTTCGACGTATCCGTCACGGCCGGTCTTCGGCGTCATCAGCCAGACCGTACCGCCGTCCTCGATCAGGCCGATGGCATCCACCAGCGCGTCCGTAAGGTCGCCGTCCTCGTCACGGAACCACAGCACGACGACGTCTGCGACGTCGTCGTAGTCCTCGTCGACGAGTTCCCCACCGATGGTGGCCTCAATACCCTCACGGAGCTCCAGCTCGACGTCGTCGTCGTAGCCGATCTCCTGGACCACCTGACCGGGTTCGAACCCCAGCCGTTCAGCCAGGTTGGTCCGCTCCTCCGCGTGGTCCGCGGTCGCGCTCACGGGTTGCCTCCTGATCATGTTTCGGAAAATGCTTCAGCCACGCGCGTACGCGCGGCGCTGGCCGTAGTCCACACGGGCTCGGCGAATCGCGCAAGTACCCGGCGCCCCAGACCGCCTAAACGGTGACGTTCCCTGCCACGTCGCCGCAACTTCCGGCCGGTCCGCGCCGGGGTGCCGAGAGCACCGGTCCGTATACGTCCTTCCTCAGCTTATGCCGTTTCGCTCCGGCATTCGCCGCCGTACAGCGTTTGGGAACGCTTGGACGGCTTGGGCGTATGGTTGCGATTTGGTAGGACGCCCTTGTTCCGCCTTACGGCTACTGCCCCGGACGGGTGTCCGGTAACCCGCTGGTTACCGTGCGGTAGAGGTGACGTACGGGTCCCGGCGGTACACGATGGAAGGTGGCGATTCCGCGGACGTCGGAGACGCCGCGAGGTTGCGCGCCCCGACGGATCGGCCTCGCAGCAGACCTGCAGCAGACCCCGTAGCAGCACCGAACAGCGAAGGAACAGTGTGGCTTCCGGATCCGATCGCAACCCGATCATCATTGGCGGCCTTCCCAGCCAGGTCCCGGATTTCGATCCCGAGGAGACCCAGGAATGGCTGGACTCGCTCGACGCCGCCGTGGACGAGCGCGGCCATGAGCGGGCCCGCTATCTGATGCTCCGCCTCATCGAACGGGCACGCGAGAAGCGTGTGGCCGTTCCGGAGATGCGCAGTACCGACTACGTCAACACGATCGCCACGAAGGACGAGCCCTTCTTCCCCGGCGACGAGGAGATCGAGCGCAAGGTTCTCAACGCGACCCGCTGGAACGCCGCCGTGATGGTCTCGCGGGCCCAGCGTCCCGGGATCGGTGTCGGTGGTCACATCGCCACGTTCGCCTCCTCCGCCTCGCTCTACGACGTGGGCTTCAACCACTTCTTCCGGGGCAAGGACGAGGGCGACGGCGGCGACCAGATCTTCTTCCAGGGGCACGCCTCGCCGGGCATCTACGCCCGCGCGTTCCTGCTGGACCGGCTGAGCGAGGCGCAGCTCGACGCGTTCCGCCAGGAGAAGTCGAAGGCGCCGAACGGGCTCTCGAGCTACCCGCACCCCCGGCTCATGCCGGACTTCTGGGAGTTCCCGACGGTGTCGATGGGGCTCGGTCCGCTCGGCGCGATCTACCAGGCGCGGATGAACCGCTACCTGGAGGCGCGCGGCATCGCAGACACCTCGAAGTCGCACGTCTGGGCGTATCTCGGCGACGGCGAGATGGACGAGCCGGAGTCGCTCGGCCAGCTGTCCATCGCCGCCCGCGAGGGCCTGGACAACCTCACCTTCGTCGTCAACTGCAACCTCCAGCGGCTCGACGGCCCGGTGCGCGGCAACGGCAAGATCATCCAGGAGCTGGAGTCGCAGTTCCGGGGTGCCGGCTGGAACGTGATCAAGCTGGTCTGGGACCGCACCTGGGACCCGCTGCTCGCGCAGGACCGCACGGGCATCCTGGTCAACAAGCTGAACACCACGCCGGACGGCCAGTTCCAGACGTACGCCACCGAGACGGGCGCGTACATCCGCGAGCACTTCTTCGGTGGCGACCAGCGGCTGCGGGACATGGTCAAGGACATGTCCGACGAGCAGATCCTGCACCTGGGGCGCGGCGGGCACGACCACAAGAAGGTCTACGCGGCGTACGCGGCGGCCAAGGCGCACCAGGGCCAGCCGACGGTGATCCTGGCGCAGACGGTCAAGGGCTGGACGCTGGGGCCGAACTTCGAGGGCCGCAACGCGACCCACCAGATGAAGAAGCTCACCGTCGAGGACCTGAAGAGGTTCCGCGACCGGCTGCACATCCCGATCACGGACAAGCGGCTGGACGAGGGGTACCCGCCCTACTACCACCCGGGCCGGGACTCCGAGGAGATCCAGTACATGCACGACCGGCGGGAGAGCCTGGGCGGTTACGTGCCGACCCGGGTGGTCCGCGCGAAGCCACTGCCGCTGCCGGAGGAGAAGACCTACGCGGCTGCGAAGAAGGGTTCGGGGCAGCAGTCGATCGCCACCACGATGGCGTTCGTCCGCATCCTGAAGGACCTCATGCGGGACAAGGAGATCGGCAGGCGCTTCGTGCTGATCGCGCCCGACGAGTACCGCACCTTCGGCATGGACGCGTTCTTCCCGAGCGCGAAGATCTACAACCCGCTGGGGCAGCAGTACGAGGCGGTGGACCGCGAACTCCTGCTCGCCTACAAGGAGTCGCCGACCGGGCAGATGCTGCACGACGGCATCTCCGAGGCGGGCTGCACGGCCTCGCTGATCGCGGCGGGTTCGTCCTACGCCACGCACGGCGAGCCGCTGATCCCGGTGTACGTCTTCTACTCGATGTTCGGGTTCCAGCGCACCGGTGACCAGTTCTGGCAGATGGCCGACCAGCTCGCGCGCGGTTTCGTTCTGGGTGCGACCGCCGGGCGTACGACCCTGACCGGCGAGGGGCTCCAGCACGCGGACGGCCACTCGCAGCTGCTCGCCTCGACCAACCCGGCGTGCGTGGCCTACGACCCGGCGTACGGGTTCGAGATCGCGCACATCGTCAGGGACGGGCTGCGCCGGATGTACGGCGAGAACAGCGAGGACGTCTTCTACTACCTCACCGTCTACAACGAGCCGATCCAGCACCCGGCCGAGCCCGCAGACGTGGACGTGGAGGGCATCCTGGCGGGTGTCCACCGTTTCCGGCGCGGTGAGCAGGGGCAGATCCCGGCGCAGATCCTGGCGTCCGGTGTGGCGGTCCCGTGGGCACTGGAGGCGCAGCGCGTCCTCGCCGAGGAGTGGAACGTCCGGGCCGACGTCTGGTCGGCGACCAGCTGGAACGAGCTGCGCCGCGATGCCGTGGAGACGGAGCGGTACAACCTGCTCCACCCGGAGGAGGAGCAGCGCGTCCCGTACGTGACGCGGAAGCTCTCCGGGTCCGAAGGGCCGTTCGTGGCGGTTTCGGACTGGATGCGTTCGGTTCCGGACCAGATCTCCCGCTGGGTGCCCGGCGCGTACCAGTCGCTGGGCGCGGACGGTTTCGGTTTCGCGGACACCCGCGGAGCCGCCCGCCGGTTCTTCCACATCGACGCGCAGTCGATCGTGCTGGCGGTCCTCACGGAACTGGCCAAGGAGGGGCGGATCGACCGCTCGGCGCTGAAGACGGCGGTCGACCGGTACGAGCTGCTGGACGTGGCGGCTGCCGACCCGGGTGCGGCGGGCGGCGACGCCTGAGACGGGGGGCCCCGACTCACTCCGCCGGCCGGTCCCGGGTACGCCCGGGGCCGGCCGGCGGTTTTCGCGGGGGTCAGGCCCGCGGGTCCTTCTGTGGGCGCGTTGCCCGGACGGCGGCTGCTCGGACGGCGGGCTGCTCGGACGGCGGCTGCTCAGACGGCGGCTGCTCAGACGGCGGGCTGCTGTTCCTTCCACTCCGCCTGGGCGTCGTTCAGCTCACCGGCCATCTTGTCGAGGAACGCCTTGGCCGAGGTCCGGCCGAGCAGGACCTTCTGCAGCTCGGGCTCGTTGTCGGCCTTGCTGATGCCGTTCCAGTCCGGCAGGTAGTACGGCAGCTGCACGGTGACGGTCGAGCCGTCGGTGAGCGCCTCGGCCGCGAGGGCGGTGGGCTCGGCGCGGGAGACCCAGGGGTCCTTGGCGGCCTCGTTGTTGGCCGGGATCAGGCCCGCCTGCTCGTTGAACTTCGAGTTGGCCGCGTGGGAGGCGGCGTACTCGATGAACTTCCACGCGGCGGCCTTGTGTTCGGAGCTCTTGAAGAGGCCGAGTCCGTCGACGGGGTTGGAGACCTGGACCCGCTTGCCGCCCGCGCCGATCGGCTGCGGGATGCCCCGGAACTTGTCCGTGCCGAGGGCGGTCACATGGTCCTGGTACGAGCCGAGGTTGTGGTTGACCATGCCGATGGTGCCGGAGTCGTACTGGGCGACCATCTTGATGAAGTCGTTGTTGAGGTCGGCGGAGGGCGTGACCTTCTTGTAGAGGCCGGCGTACTTCTCCAGGGCGGCGACGTTCCGGGGGTCGTTGAGGGTGGTCTTCTCGTTCTTCGCGTCCCAGAAGGACGTGATGCCGGACTGCCCGTACATGGCGTCCATGGCCTGCGCGATGGAGCCGGCGCCGCCGCGGATGGTGTAGCCGAAACGATTCTTCTTGGGGTCGCTCAGCTTCTCGGCCGCTTTGTAGAAGTCGTCCCAGGTCGTCGGCGCGGCCAGACCGGCCTTCTTGAAGAGGTCGGTGCGGTAGTAGAGAACCCCGTTGTTGGCGGAGATCGGGACGTTGTAGGTGTGCTTCTCGGAGCCACCCGCCGCCTTCATCGCCTCGACCATGCCCGGGTTGAGCCTGCCGTCGAGCGAGGATTCCGCGCTCCGGTCCTCCAGGGGCTCCAGCGAGCCCTGGGCGGCGAGCCCGGCGAGCATCGCGGCACCGACGCCTCCGACGTCCGGCAGTCCGCCGCCCTGGATGGCGTTGTCGTACTTGGTCTGGATCTCGGTGGCCGCCACCCCGACGTACTGGACCTCGATGCCCGGGTTCTCCTTCTCGAAGTCGGCGATGACCGCCTTCCATATGTCGGTGCGCACACCGCCGTTGTTGTCCCAGAAGACGATCTTCCCCTTGCCGTCGCCCTCGGCACCCCCGCCCCCGGCGAACCCGCTGCCGTCGTCACCGCAGCCGGTGACGGTCAGGGCGAGGACCGCCGTGAGGGACATCGCCGCCGCCGCGCGCGCCCGGTGCGTCTTCGAGATCTTCATCGTCGGCTCCACTCTCTCGGTACTTCAGTAGCGGTGTGGCTCGGCATGCAGAAAAGGCAGAAAAGGCAGAAAAGGCAGGAAGAACAGGGAGGCAGGAGGGGGGTCAGCCCGTGGTCACGGGGCTCGGGGCGGTGTGCGCCCCGGCGGGTTCACCGGCCGGGAAGGCGCGGCGGACGAAGGACGCGATGTGGTCGTGGAGGGCGGCGGCGGCCCCGGCCGCGTCGGCGGCGAGCGCGAGCCGCAGGATCTCCCGGTGCTCGGCCGCCTCTCGCTCCCAGGACGGGTTGCTCGCCCACGCCACGGTGGAGACGAGCGCCGCCTGGTCGCGGACCTCGTCGAGCATCCGGCCCAGCAGCGGGTTGCCGCAGGAGAGGTAGAGGGCGCGGTGGAAGTCCCGGTTGGCCAGCGAGCGTTCGGCCTTGTCGGGCGCCGAGTCGGCGCGTTCCAGGGCCTCTTGGGCCGCGTCCAGGGAGGCCCGGCAGGTGATCGTCCGGCGCAGCGCCTCCGGCTCCAGGAGCAGCCGTACGTCGTAGACCTCGCGCGCCATTCCGGCGTCCACGAGCCGGACGGTGGCACCCTTGTACTGGCTCATCACGACGAGCCCGGTACCGGCGAGTGTCTTCAGGGCTTCGCGTACCGGCGTCTTCGACACCCCGAACTGTGCGGCGAGTTCGGTTTCGACGAGCGCCTGCCCCGGCCGCAGCCGGGCCGTCAGGATCGCGTGTTTGATCGCTTCCAGCACGAACTGCGTTCTGGACGGGATCGGGGTGGGCGCAAACGTCATGAAGGGCTCTCGCATCTCGCGTATCGCGTCTCATATATGACGTACGAAGTACGACGCGATGAAGCTAGATGTACCCCGAAGATTTCGTCAACGCATCTGACAGAACAACTTCGCAGAGCTACCGGGCCCATGGGCTGATCACCGGCGTCCTCCGGCGGCGTCCGCGCTCCGTGGTGACCGTGTGTCACGTGTGGGCTCCGGAGGGCGGAGGCCTCGCACGCCTCCGCCCTCCGGCCGGTCACCGGGTCAGCGGGTCGGCCGTCGGCCGCCCCGCGCGGTCAGTTCTCCCAGATCTTGAACGCCCGTACCTGGTACGGGGAGCGCGGGACCCAGGTGCCCGGTCCGGGGTAGGTCTCGAACTCCCCTGTCTCACCGCATTCGGCCGACTGGTAGAGGGTGATGTTGCGGCCGGTGCGGTTGGCGAAGGACTGCGCGTCGCTTCCGGCCGGCAGCGGGACGCAGCTCTCGATGTCGACTGCGGACAGGTCCCGGGTCAGCCGCCCGCCGGTGAAGTCCGGCTTCTTCCAGAGGCAGAGCTGGCCGGCCGCGCACTCCCCGAGACGGACCCCCGACGCACGGCCGGGCGCGGCCGCGGCGGCCCCGGCGGTGCTGGTGGCAGTCCCGGCGGTGCTGGTGGCAGTCCCGGCGGTGCTGGTGGTCGTGACGGTGGTGTACGTACCCGCGGACGCGGTGGGCGTGGCGGCCGGAGCTACGGCCGAGGCGGCGGGAACGAGAGCGGTGGCGGCCAGGACGGCCGCGATGACGGTCTTGCGCATGGTGGATCAACCCCGTGGTCGTGCGGTTCTCTTGGCCTGACCTTGACCTGCCGCAACCTGCCCGGGGAAGGGGTTCGCGGCGGGACCACCCGGATAGGTGGTGTCCTGCCGTGATCCGCCGGACACCACCTGCGCGACAGCCCCGCCGGTTCGGACCGGCGGGGCTGTGCGGACGCGGGTCGACGCGGTTGCGCCGGGGCGGGAGGGGTCAGATGTGGCCGACTCCGGCACCGGCCTCGGCGTTGTCGCCGCGCTTGGTGAAGAGGGCCACCACCGCGGCGACCACGGCGACACAGCCGGCCACCACGAACGCGGTGCTCATACCTGACACGAAAGTGTCATGCGCGACCGCGGTGATCTTCGCGGCGATCTCCGGCGGGGTGTTCGGGGCGATGGGCGGCATGCCGACCTCGATGGCCGAGGACGCCTGCGAGAGCTGCTCCCCGGACGTCTTGGGAAGACCGGCGTCCGCCCAGTTGCCCGGCAGCAGGGAGTCGACCCGGGCGGCCATCACGGCGCCGAGGACGGCCGTGCCGAGGCTGCCGCCGACCTGCATGCCCGCCTGCTGGAGGCCACCGGCGACGCCGGACAGCTCCATCGGGGCGTTGCCGACGATGACCTCGGTGGCGCCGACCATGACGGGGGCGAGCCCGAGGCCCAGCAGCGCGAACCAGATCGACATGGTCAGCGTGCCCGTACCGATGGTCAGCTGCGACATGCCGAAGCAGGCGACGGCGGTGCACACCATGCCGCCGACCAGCGGGACCCGTGGACCGAACTTGGTGATCAGGGCGCCGGCGAGCGGCGAGGCGACGATCATCATGGCGGTCAGCGGGAGCAGGTGGAGACCGCTGTCGACCGGGCTCATGCCGTGCACGTTCTGGAGGTAGAACGTGACGAAGAACAGGCCGCCCATGAAGGCGAAGGCCATCAGCACCATCAGGATCGCGCCCGCCGACAGCGGGACGGACCTGAACATCGCGAGCGGGATCAGCGGCTCGCGGACGCGCGTCTGGACGAGCGCGAAGGCCACGAAGAGGACGACCGCCGCGACGAGGAAGCCGATCGTCTTGACGTCGCCCCAGCCCCACGCGGCACCCTTGATGAGCGCCCAGATGAGACTGAACATCGCCAGCGAGAGCAGGACGATGCCGCCGATGTCGAAGGAGCGGGGCGCGTTCTCGGCGCGGTGGTCCTTGAGGATCAGCACGCCGAGCACGAGGGCGATCACACCGACCGGCACGTTGATGAAGAAGACGGACTGCCAGCTGACGTGCTCGACGAGCACGCCGCCGAGGATCGGGCCGCCCGCGGTGGAGGCGCCGATGACCATGCCCCAGATACCGATGGCCATGTTGAGCTTCTCGGCGGGGAAGGTGGCACGCAGCAGGCCGAGCGCCGCGGGCATCAGCAGGGCGCCGAACAGGCCCTGGAGCACCCGGAAGACGATCACGAACGTGACGCTGGAGGAGAGACCGATGGCCCCGGACGCCGCGGCGAAGCCGACGACGCCGATGAGGAACGTCTGGCGGTGGCCGAAGCGGTCACCGAGCTTGCCCGCGGTGATCAGCGAGACCGCGAGCGCCAGCATGTAGCCGTTCGTGATCCACTGGACGTCCGCGAGGGAGGCGTTGAGGTCCTTCTGGATGGCGGGGTTGGCGATGGCGACGATCGTGCCGTCGAGCGCGACCATCATCACGCCGATGGCGACGGCGAACAGCGTCAGCCAGGGATGGCCACGAAGTCCCTTGGTGGGCGCGGGAACTGATATGTCCGCGGGCTCCCGCGAAGCCTTCTCGACGGAGGTCTGACTAGTCATGTCCGGCAGAATAGTGACAGCGACTGACAGTTGACCAACCAATTCGCCAACCGGTAACTGTCGGGTGGCTCACAGTGGAGCCGGTACGGGCGGGCGACGGGAGAGGGACAGCACGTGACAGAAGGTCCGGCGAGGCGCCGACGGGTCGGGGCGCCGCGCGAGAACGCGCAGGCCACGGTGGTGGAGCGCGAACAGCGCAGCAGGGCGGCGGGGTTGTTCCGGCGCCCTGAGTGCGCGGTCGGGTTGCGCGAGCGCAAGAAGCAGCGCACCCGGGACGCGCTGCTCCACGCCGCGCTCGAACTCTTCACCACCCAGGGGTACGAACGGACCACGGTGGACGGGATCGTGGAGGCGGTCAAGGTCTCCCAGCGCACGTTCTTCCGGTACTTCGCGAGCAAGGAGGACGTCGTCTTCGCCACCCAGGACCTGGTGGAGGCGCGTTTCCTGGCGGAGTTGCGGCAGCGTCCGGCCCAGGAGCCGCCGCTCGAAGCGATGCGGCAGGCCGTGTTCCACGCCTGGGACGCGCTGGAGCGCTCCGATCCGCCCGAGGCCACGGTGGAGCTGCACGTACGGACGTTCCGGATGATCGAGTCCCAGCCGACGCTGCTGGCGACGCACATGCGCCGGTGCATCGCCATGGAGGAGGAGGTCGCCGCGGTGATCGCCGGACGGGAGGGCCTGGACGTGGACGCCGACCCGCGCCCCCGGGTGGCGGTCGCCGCGTTCTCCGGGACGATGCGGGTCACCGGGCAGCTGTGGGGCCGCTCCGGCGACGGCACCCTGGCCTCGCTGCGCGCCCTGGCCGAACGCCACCTGGACCTGCTCGGCCCGACGCTCGCCGCCGGCTGGCGCGTGCCCGGTCCGGGGGACGGCAGCGCGCCCCGGACCCGGCCCGCCACCCCCGTACCCCCACCGCCGCCGCTCACGGCCCCGGCGCCCCTCGTGGCCGTCGGTGCCGTCGCTTCGGGGCGGTCCCGGCGGGGCGGGGCGTGAGCGGTCGGTAACGCGGGCCTACCCGCCGGACGGCTGCCGGGCGGAACCCACCCGGCGCGCCGTCCCTCGCGCACCGCTGGGGCGCGCCACCCCCGCGCGCCGATCCGGCACACCACCCGGGCGCACCACCCCGGCGCCCGATCCACGCTGCGCGCCCTCCGTGACTACGGAACGTAAGAAAATCGGTCTACAAACCCCTCCCCCGGGTGAGGTATGTCACCCGGACTCCGCTGCCCGGCACCCGTCTCCTAGGGTGTCCCGCAGTGAATCCCTCCTTCGACACCTCCCCCACTCTGACCGCATGGCGCGCGCTGCTCGCCATAGCCGTCGTGTTCGTGATGCTGGCGACCACCGGGTGGACCGCCGTACGCCATCAGCCCTCCGACGAGCCACGCGAGCGCGCGTTGGCCGCCTGGACGCATGCCCGGGCGAGAGGCCGGCCCGTTCCCGCGCTGGACGCGCCGGTCTCGGTGATCGCGCGCTTCTTCGCCTCGCTGTCCGCCGCGGACCAGCTCTCGCTGGCCGATCACCACTCGCTCGTGGTCGGCAACCTCAACGGAGTCCCGGTCGCTCTGCGTTACCACGCGAACCGGCACGCGCTGCGCGACGCCGAGGCGGTGGAGCAGCGCCGGACACACGATCCCGGGCTCTCCTTCGACGGGCGGACCGAGGCGCGGCTGCGGCTGGAGCGCTTCCGCGCGATGCTCTCCGGCGACCGGCAGATCCTCTCCTTCGACCCCTCGGGGCGGGGCCGCGCGGCCGAGGTCTTCGGCGATCTCGACCGGGCCCGGCGGGTCTCCGTCGTGGTCCCGGGCGTGGACACCCAGCTGACCACGCTGGAGCGGGAGAACCGCCCGTACAGCGCACCGGTCGGCATGGCGAAGTCCCTGTACGCCGCGGAGCGGGACGCCCGGCCCGACGCGCGTACGGCGGTCATCGCCTGGGCCGACTACACCGCCCCGGCCGGGATCGGCATGGACGCCGTCCTCGGCGGGCTCGCCACCCAGGGCGCGCTGCGGCTGAACGCGCTGGTGGCCGCCCTGCCGGGGAAGGCCACCGTCTCGCTGGTCTGCCACAGCTACGGTTCCGTGGTGTGCGGGGTCGCGGCGCACCGTCTGCCGTCCCGGGTCACCGACATCGCCGTGGCCGGGAGTCCCGGGATGCGGTCCGCGAGCGCGGCGGCGCTGGGCACGCGGGCCCGGGTGTGGGCGATGCGCGACGAGGACGACTGGATCGCGGACGTGCCCAACCTGGAGGTCGGCGGGCTGGGGCACGGTGCCGATCCGGTGGACCCGGAGTTCGGGGCGCGGATCGTCTCGGCGGGCGAAGCGGTGGGCCACAGCGGTTACTTCGAGCCGGGTACGGAGAGTCTGCGCAACTTCGCCGCGATCGGAGTCGGCTCATATACGACGGTCGGCTGCGCATCGACCGATCGCGCCTGTCTCAGCGGTATTTCCGGTGGAACAGATGTCTGACGCGCGTAGATCATGCGGAAGCTCGGTGAATCGGGGCTGACGCGAAGGGGCGACGTACGAGCGAGGGCCGCATACGATGAGGCACATGGGTGATGTGCTGGCCGGAATTCATGCCACCTGGGAGTTCGACACCGACTCCGTGCTCATCCGCTTCGAACGGGGCATCCGTACGCCGAAGCTCTTCCAGAGCCTGCGGGAGCGACGCATTCCGTATGCGGCGCTGTCGGCGGTCGGTCTGTCTCCGGGCAAGCGGGGCACGGTGGTTCTGCACGCCTCGCCGAGACCGGGGGCCGACCCTCTGATGGAGGCGGCGGCCGGGCAGTTGAAGGAGGGCTGCGATCCGTACCGCCTGGTCCTGCCCGCCGACCGGGAGACCCTCGCCGAGTACTACCGGGACGAGATGCGGGCCCTGCTGGGCCCCGGGGCCGGGGAGCCGGCGGACCGCTTCCTGGTCGCGGCGCCCCAGGGGCCGCTGCAGTTCAAGGCGTACGACGGGCGGGCCAGCTTCGACGGGGAGCGGGTCTCCTTCCGCTGGTCGTGGACGGGTGCGTCCAGCGCGAAGTGGCGGGCGGGCGACCAGACGTTCCCGGTGGAGCGGGTGACCGGGGTGGAGTGGCGTTCCCCGGAGGCCTTCGAGGGGTATCTGCGGCTGCTGACGCGTCCGTCCGACGCGTCCGCTGCCGTCACCGCGCAACCGGGCGTCCTCTCCACCAGCTGCGCCGTGACCGGCGAGGTGCCCGGCGGCGCGGCCCCGGAGCGGCCCACGCAGGCGGACCAGGACCCGGCGGCCGTGCTCTTCGGCCTGGGGTACGGCCCGGTCCACGAGTCGTTGCCGTTCGCGGCGGCGGTCCTGGAGTCGGCGCGCCGCAGGCCCTCCGTCCCCGTACCGACCTCGCTGGTGCCGGTCGGCGCGGTGCGGAGCGATCCGGCGGACATCGCGGAGCGCATCCGTCACCTGGGCGAGCTGCATCAGGCGGGGCTGGTGACGGACGTGGAGTTCAGCGCCAAGAAGGCGGAGCTGCTGGCGGAGTTGTAGCGGGGGAGGCTCGGAGCAGGGTCAGGCCCCGCCCCACCCGGGAGGGCGGCGCTCAACCCCGTACCCCGGTATGACACGGCCCGCCGCACTCCGACACCCCGGTATGACGCCTGCGGGGCGGTCGGCTGCCTACGCTGGCCGGGCCATGTCCGAGACCCCTGATTCCCCCGAGTCCCCCCGCTCCCCCGGGTCCGTGCCCCCGGCACCGCCCGCCGGAAAGCCGCCGACCGGGAAGCCACCCGCCCAGGGACCGCGTGCCGAGGGACCACGTGCCGGGGGGCCGTCGCGCGCGGCCCGCGACCGGCTGCGCGCGCTCGTCGACCGGCTGTCGGCGCCCTCGCATCCGGTCACCCCGCTGCTGGCGGACGCGCCGAGGCGCTGGCAGCGGATGATCCCGTACGCGGCCGTGCTCGCCCTGACGGCGGCGCTGCTGCCGGTCACCATCAACGTGCTGGCCCACGACCGGGGGCTGCCGGGCGCGCTGGCCGCCACCCTCGCGGTGGCCCAGACACTCCCTCTGCTGCTCCTCGCCCACCGGCCCCTCCAGGTCTGGTGGGTCACCTTCCTCGCCTCGGTCGCCGGAGCGCTGGCGCTGCTGGCCGAGCCCCCGGGCCCGTACACCGTCTGGCCGTGGCCGCCGACCGTCATCGTCGGCCAGCTCTTCGTGCTGCTCGCGCTGGGGCTGCGGGAGACCCGCCGGACCCTGGTGGCGGTGTGGCTGGCGACGGGCGCGGCGGGTCTGGTGCTGTACGCGCTGGCGCCGGACCGGGGGAACGCGAGTGCGCTGCTGCTCTTCGTGCTCGGCGCGGTGGTGCTGATGGCCGGAGCGGCCGTACGGGAACGGGGCGTTGCGCAGCGGCGGCTGGTCGAGCAGGAGACCATCAGCGCGGAGGAGCGGGCCCGGCGCACACTGCTGGAGGAACGCGCCCGGATCGCCCGGGAGTTGCACGACGTGGTCGCGCACCACATGTCCGTGATCACCGTGCAGGCGGACTCCGCCCCGTACCGGGTGGCCGGGCTCTCGGAGGAGACCCGGGAGGAGTTCGCCTCGATCGCGGCGAGCGCCCGGGAGTCGCTGGCGGAGATGCGGCGGCTACTCACGGTGCTGCGCGGCGACGGTACGTCGGGCGAGCGGGCCCCGCAGCCCGGTCTGGACCGGCTGCAGCAGTTGGTGGAGGCGACCGTACGCACGGGCCTGCCGGTGGAGTTGGCGCTGGCGGCGGAGCTGGGCGAGGTGCCGCCGGCCGTGGACCTGTCCGCGTACCGGATCGTGCAGGAGGCGCTCGCCAACGTGGTGCGGCACGCGCCGGGCGCCCCGACCCGGGTGTCCGTACGGGCCGATGGCGGGCATCTGACCGTGCTGGTGGTCAACTCCGCTTCCCCGAGACCCGGTTCCCCACTGGAGACGTCCGGGACGGGGCACGGTCTGGTCGGGATGCGGGAGCGGGTGCGGCTGACCGGCGGCACACTGGACACCGGCCCGCTGCCGGACGGCGGGTTCCGGGTCGCGGCCCGGCTTCCGCTCGGGCCGACCGCCCCCGGTGACGTACCGCCTTCCCCGCCCGCGCCCCCTGCCGTACCCGCCGACCCGCCCACCGCTCCGGAGGACTCCCCGTGACCATCCGCGTGATCATCGTCGACGACCAGGCCATGGTGCGGGCAGGGTTCGCGGCCCTGCTGTCGGCGCAGAGCGACATCGACGTGGTGGGCGAGGCGCCGGACGGCCGCCAGGGCATCGAGGTCAGCCGCAACCGGCTTCCCGACGTGGTCCTGATGGACGTGAGGATGCCCGAGATGGACGGACTCGCGGCCGCCCGGGCCCTGTTGGACCCGCCGATCGGCGTGGTGCACCGCCCGAAGGTGCTGATGCTCACCACGTTCGACGTGGACGACTACGTGTACGAGGCGCTGCGCGCCGGGGCGTCCGGGTTCCTCCTGAAGGACGCGCCCCCGGCCGACCTGATCGCGGCGGTACGGGTGGTGGCGGCGGGCGACGCGCTGCTCGCGCCGTCCGTGACCCGGCGGCTGATCGCGGACTTCGCCGCCCAGCGCCCGTCCGGAGCCTCCCGCAGCGGCCAGGCGCTCCGGCTGAACGGGCTGACGCCCCGGGAGACCGAGGTCCTGGAGCTGATCGCGCGCGGGCTCTCCAACCAGGAGATCGCGGGCCGGCTGGTGCTCGCCGAGCAGACCGTGAAGACCCACATCGGACGGGTCCTCGCCAAGCTGGACCTGCGGGACCGCGCGCAGGCCGTGATCTTCGCGTACGAGTCGGGGCTGGTGACGCCGGGGAGTTGAGGCGGGCCGCGCGGGGGCGTTGCGTGAGGTGCCCCGCGTACACTTCCGGTCGCGCGGCGATGGCCGGGCGTACACGGCGGGGAGGCGGACATGGCCGGGAAGTCGGCAGCCGAGTGGTGGGAGCTGCTTCCGGCGGGGGTCCGCGAAGAGGTCGACGGATACGTTCTGCGGGACTCCTCGATGCGGGCGGTCCGCGCCGTCCGGCAGTCCGGTCGCGCCCAGGGACTCGGGCTCAACGAGGCCCAGGTCGTGGTAACCGCGCGTTTCCAGCACTACGGCGACCGGGTCGCCCGCACTCCCGACAGCCCGCTCGATCTGGACTCCCTGACCGCCCTGGCCACCGGATACGACGGACGTATCGTGGCGATCGAGGCCCTGTGGGACGGCGACACCGTCCACGACTGGTTCGTGGAACTCCGGGCCATCACCACCGACCCCTCCGGTGACCACGGGCTGGCCACCATCCACCGTGCAGCGGCGGTACGGCTCCTCGGAGAGGGACACGCCCAGCCCTCGGCAGCCGCCGCGGAACGGTTCGGCGGAGCCTTGGCCGCACACCTCTCCGTACCTTTTCACTTCGCGAGCCCGCACGTCCCGGACGACCAGGCCCCGCGCTGGTCCCCGTGACGAGCACCGATGACCCGCGTCCCACCCACCTACCCGGGTACGGGAGCGACGCGCTCACCCACCCCACCGGCCTCCTCGACGACGCCCTCTTCCGGCTGGGACACCTGCGCTCCTGTCCGGTGCACCGGAGGACCCGTGACGGCATCCGGGTCGACGACGGTGCGTACTCCTGCCGCAGCCCCGCCGACCCCTCCGCGCTGCCGCCCGACCGGATGGCCCGGGTGTCGGCAGCGCCGGAGCCCTGAGGCGACAGGCGGGCCGCCGCGCACCGTCCACGGGCCCGAGCGGCGTCGGACGGGGCGAGTCATGGGGCGGAGCGGCGTCGGCCCGGAGAGCCGTGGACGGGTGACGCCGGGCTCAGGGCGTATGGAGTTCGCATTCCTGGGCCGTGCTGTGGTCGCAGCGGCTCGGCGGTACCAGGGAGGCCAGGCCCCACAGCCCCAGCGCCAGGGCGCCCAGGACGACGACGGCGGCGCCGGTCCGGAGGGCGACGGCCCCCTTGGTCCGGCCGTCCAGGCACTTCACGGCCAGGTACAGGGCCGCCGGTATCCATATCAGCATGGCGGACATGACCAGGACGAACCATCCGTGGAAGCTCACCTCCGGACGATGCCCCCTCCGGTGCACCCCGAAGCCCGGCGACGGCAGGGAAACACGCCCCTCCGGCCCCTCCTGGACCACCCTCCGCAGGGCTCTCTCCGTGCGCACCCCTGCCCCCGGCGGGGGCCTCGGGTCCGGCCGTCGGAGCCGCCGGAAAATACCGTGGACGCCGCGCCGATCCCCTCTACGGTGGCCTGATGACGACTCAGGTGATCGTGTTGAACGGCGGCTCCAGCTCCGGCAAGTCCGGGATCGTGCGGTGTCTCCAGGCGGTGCTGGCGGAGCCGTGGCTCGCCGCCGCCATCGACACCCTGGTGGACTCGATGCCCGCGTCGCTCCAGACGTCCGACGGCGGGATCGAGTTCACCGCGGACGGCGGAGTGAACGTGGGTGCGGAGTTCCGGCGGCTGGAGGCGGCCTGGATGGAGGGGGTCGCCGCGACGGCGCGCGCGGGCGCCCGAATGATCGTGGACGACGTCTTCCTCGGGGGCGCGGAGTCCCAGGCGCACTGGCAGAAGGCCCTGGTGGGGCTGGACGTGCTCTGGGTCGGGGTCCGGTGTGCGAGCGAGGTCGCCTCGGGGCGGGAGATCGCGCGCGGTGACCGTACCCGCGGGATGGCGGCGGCACAGGCGGAGTCGGTGCACGAGGGGGTGGTCTACGACCTGGAGGTGGACACCACGCGTACGGAGTCGCTGGAGTGCGCCCGGACCATCGCCGCCCGCGCGGAACGGCCGGTCGCCGCCCGCACCGAACAGCCCCGGGCCCAACAGCCCCTCGCCACGCGCGCGGAACGGTCCTGACACCCGTACCGCTCTGATCCCGAACGCCCCTGCCCCCGTACACCCCCTACCCCGGTAGCACCTCGCATTTGGCTCTCCGGTGTGACGCCCGCCGTGGTGTCCCCTTCCTACCTTCTGCTCCGTCGCACCGTCCGGGGCGACGGAGCGGAAGGAGGGGCTGATGCGTCGGTACGCGAGGACCCTGGTGGCGGTCGCGCTGGCGGCCACCGTGGCGGCGGGGACCGCCGGCTGGGCGTCGGGGAGTGGGCAGCGGGCCGTGAGCGGGCCGCCGCCGGGAAGCGCGTCCTGGCGCGCCGACGAGGTGCGGGGGCACGCGCTGCCGGACCCCGCGAGCGCCACCCCCGTCCAAGTTGCCGCATTCTTCGCCGCGTTGAGTCCCGCGCAGCGCCAGGCGCTGGTGGTGCGGCACCCGTCCGTCGTCGGCAACCTCGACGGCGTACCGCTGGAGCTGCGCTACCGGGCCAACTCCCTCTCCCTCAAGGCGAGTACCGATCCCCGGTACCGGCTGCTCGCCGGACAGGGGCGCCGGATCCTCGCGTTCGACCCGCGCGGCCGCGGTCTGGTGGCCGAGGTGTTCGGCGATCTGCGGGCGGCCCGGCACGTGGCGGTCGTGGTGCCCGGGTCGGACATCGACGCGGGGACGTACGACCGGGACAGCGATCCGTACGGCGCTCCGGCCGGGATGGCCCGGTCGCTCCGGGACGCGACGGGGCCGGACACCGCCGTGATCGCCTGGGCCGGGTACACCACCCCGGTCGGGGTCGGGTGGGACGCGGCGACCGGGGAGCTGGCGGAGGCCGGGGCGGACCGGCTGGCCCGGTTCACGGACGGGCTGGCGGCGGACGGCCTTCCGGCGCCCGCCGTGTTCTGCCACAGCTACGGCTCGGTGGTCTGCGGGCTGGCCGCGCACCGGCTGCACGTCGGCGACCTGGTGGTGCTCGGCTCCCCCGGGATGCGCGCCGAAAGTGTCGCCGCACTCGGCACCTCCGCCCGGGTGTGGGCGGCGAAGGACCCCACCGACTGGATCGACGACGTGCCGAACGTCGAGTTCGCGGGGGTCGGCCACGGCACCGACCCGACCGACCCGGGGTTCGGCGCCCGCCGGGTGCCGGCCCGGCGGGCCGTGGGCCACACCGGCTACTTCGCCCCCGGGACCGACTCGCTCACCGCCTTCGCCGCGATCGCCGCGGGCGACTTCGCCGGGGCCGGCTCCGCCACCGCGGAGGGGGTGCTCCGATGAGTCCCGCCACGCTCGCCGCCCGGATCGAGTCCCGTACCCCCGCCCACCGCGACCGCGCGATCGACGGGATGCGCGCTCTCGCGCTGCTCGCCGTGCCGACCGGGCACTGGCTGCTCGGCGGGTTCACCCGGGACGGAGACGGCGCCCTGCACAACGCGAGCCCGCTCTCCACGTTCGGGGCGCTCGCCCCGGCGAGCTGGGTGCTCCAGATGCTCGGGGTGTTCTTCCTGGTCGGCGGGTACGTCTCCGCCCTCTCCTACCGTCGCCGCGGGTCCACCGTCCGCGCCTGGCTGGGCGGGCGGCTGGCCCGGCTGGGCCGTCCCGTGCTCGGGGTGACCGCCGTGTGGGCGGTGCTCGCGCCGGTGGCGCATCTGCTCGGAGTGCCGTGGACCACCCTGCGGACCGGGGCGACGCTGGTGGTCCAGCCGCTCTGGTTCGTCGGGGTCTACCTGGTGGTCACCGCGCTGACGCCGGTCTGCGTGCGGTTCGCGGAACGGCTCGGCGGGTGGGCCGCCGCGCCGCTGCTGGGGGCGGTCGCCGTGGTGGACTTCCTGCGGTACGGGCCGTACGCGGACGCCGTGCCGTCCTGGCTGAGCCTGCTGAACATCCTGCCGGGCTGGCTCTTCGCGTACCAGCTCGGCGCGAGCTGGGGCGTGGGCCGGATCGGGCGGCGCGGTGCGCGGTTCCTGCTGGTGGGCGGCACGGTGCTGTTCGCCGCGCTGCTGCTGGTCTGGCACTACCCCGCGTCGATGGTCGGCGTACCGGGTGTGGCGCGCACCAACTCGCATCCGCCGTCGCTGCTGGTCCTGGCGCTGGCCGCCGCGCAGAGCGGCGCGGCGATCCTGCTGCGCGACCGGATCGGCCGGCTGCTGCGCCGCCCCGCGCTCTGGGCGCCGGTCGTCGTCGTCAACCTGTCGGCGATGACGATCCTCTGCTGGCACCAGACCGCGCTGCTGGCCGCCGCCGTCCCGGCGTCCCTCATGGGAGGCGGGGCCGTACCAGGCCTGACCACCGCTCCCGACACCGTCGGCTGGATCGTGGCGCGGGTGCTCTGGCTGCCGGTGTGCGCGGCCCTGCTGGTGCTGATCGCCCGCCTCACCCGCCGCTTCGAGGCCCCGTGGCGCCGGGGCACGCGCACCACCCGGGTGCGCAACGCCCTGGTGGGGGTGCTCGCGGCGGGGTTCGCGGTGTTCGCGCTGGGGCTTGCGTGAGGCGGGCGGGGCGGGCGCCCGTATGCCGCTCGTACGCACGCGGTACGGGCGCCCGTACCGCGTGCGTACGAGCGCCCGTGACGTGCGGGGACTACTTCTCCCGGGCCGTCGCCGTGTTGCTCATGTCCGGGTAGCGGTCGCCCGCCACCTTGCCGGCGATCGGCTCCAGCTCGGCCAGCTCCTCGGGGGTGAGGACGATCCGGGCCGCGCCGACGTTCTCCAGCAGCCGGGTGGGCTTGCGGGTGCCGGGGATCGGCACGACGGTGAGGCCGTGCACCTGGGCGCGCTGGTGCACCCAGGCGAGCGCCACCTGCGCGGGGGTCGCCCCGTGCGCCTCGGCGATCCGGCGGACCGGCTCCAGCAGGGCCGCGTTGTTCTTCGCGTTGTCGCCGGTGAAGCGGGGCTGGTACTGCCGGAAGTCGTCCTTGCCGAGGTCCTTCCCGGCGTCCGCGAACGCGCCGGTCAGGAAGCCGCGGCCGAGCGGCGAGTACGGCACCAGCGTGACGCCCAGTTCGGCCGCCGCCGGTACGGCGCTGTGCTCCACGTCCCGGCTGAAGAGCGACCACTCCGACTGGAGCGCGGCGATCGGGTGCACCGCGTGCGCCTCGCGCAGCTCAGGCCCGGTCACCTCGCTCAGCCCGAGCTGCTTGACCTTGCCCTCCTTGATCAGTTCCGCCATCGCGCCGACCGACTCGGCGAACGGGACCCGCGGGTCGCGGCGGTGCATGTAGTAGAGGTCGATCACGTCGGTGCCGAGGCGGCGCAGGCTCGCCTCCACCGCCTGCCTGATGTAGGCGGCGTCGTTGCGTACGCCCCGGTAGGCCGGGTCGTCGGTCCGCTCGATGGCGAACTTGGTGGCCAGCGTGATCCGGTCCCGGTTGGTCCCGACGAACGAGGCGAGGAACTCCTCGTTGGCGCCGCGTCCGTAGATGTCGGCGGTGTCGAAGAGGGTGACGCCCGCGTCCAGAGCGGTGTGCAGGGTGTCGTGGGCGGCCATCTCGTCGGTCTCGCCGTAGAACTCGCTCATGCCCATGCAGCCGAGTCCCTGCACGCCGATCTGCGGTCCGTCCACCCCGAGCTGCACGGTGGGAAGAGTGTTCTCCGTCATCAGCCACACGGCCTTTCCGGCGCCTGTCGGGCGCTCGCATAGAAGTCGATCTTGTAATCGAGGACGGTGAGGGTGTCGTGGAGCTCCGCGATCCGCGCCCGTACGTCGCGGCGGGTCGCCTCCAGCAGCCCCTGCCTCTGGTCGAAGGTGTGCTCGCCCTCGCGCAGCAGTTCCGCGTACCGGACCATGTCGGCCACCGCCATCCCGGTCAGCCGGAGCTTGCCGACGAAGGCCAGCCAGTCGAGGTCCTTGTCGGTGAACCGCCGCTGGCCGGTCTGCGACCGGTCGACGTGCGGCATCAGGCCGATCCGCTCGTACCAGCGCAGGGTGTGCGCGGTGAGCCCGGTGCGGGCCGCCACCTCGCTGATCGTGTACCGGACCGTCCGGCCCGGCGGGGAGACCTGCTGGGGTACGGGCCGTACCGGCGTGCTCTGCGTCACCGTCATGGCCTCCACGTTAGAACGTTGGAGTGCACTCGAAGCAAGTGGAACCCGCGGGTGACATCCGGCGGACCCCCGCTGCGCCGCCGTATCAATGCCGCGTCAGCGCTGTATCAGTGATCCGTCAAGTTCCCCGCGGGCGGACGCCGCCCCCGCCGTGCGGGGCCGAAGCTGGGTCCACAGGTTCCTTCGAGTTCTGCGAGGCATGTCATGAGGTCCGGCCTGCGGGACGTGGTCGCCGTGCTGTCCGGGGTACTGGCCCCGCTGCTCCTGGCGCTGGTCCTGATCCCCATCCGTACCGGTATCACGAACACGAACGCGGCGCTGCTCCTCGTCGTCGTGGTCGGGGCCGTGGCGGCGCTCGGGAACCGCCTCGCGGGTGCCGTCGCCGCGCTGTCGTCCGCCGCGTGGTTCGACTTCTTCCACGCCGAGCCGTTCGAGAGCTTCGACATCAACGACGGGGCCGACATCGAGACGGCCGTGCTGCTCCTGGTCGTCGGGCTGGTCGTGTCGCAACTGGCCGCCCGGACCCTGGTCCTGCGGCGGTTCGCCTTCACGGAGGCCTCCCACCTGGACCGGCTGCACCGTACGACGGGGCTGGTCAGGACCGGTGCCTCCGCCGAGGACGTGATGGACCGCGTCCGGCAGGAGCTGGTGGACGTCCTGGAGCTGAGCGGGTGCCGCTTCGAGTACGGTGCCGAGCCCGCAGGCGAGCGCGATGTCGCCCACGGCCTCGCGCACGGTCTCACGCACGACTTCGCGCACGACTTCACGCACACGGAGCCCGTCGGGCAGCCGGCGGTCCTCGCCCCGGACGGGAGCGTGCGGGTGCCGGGCTGGATCTGGGACGTGGACCGGCAGGGCTGGCCGGACGGTGAGATCGAGCTCCGGGTCACGGTGCTCGACCGCTGCCTGGGGCGGTTCGTGCTGACGCCCCCGCCCGGTGCCGTACCCCCGCCCCTGGAGGCACGCCTCGTCGCCGTCGACCTGGCCGCCCAGGCCGCCGTGGCGCTGCCGACCCCGCTCCGGGAGACGGGTCCGCTGCCTCTACCCTCGTAACCATGCAGAGCCTGGCGTTGATCGAGAACTGGCCCGTCCCCACCGCGGCAGCCGCCGTCGTACGCGCGGACGGCACCGTCCTCGGTACGCGCGGCGACACCGCGCACCGCTTCCCCCTCGCCTCCGTGACGAAGCCGCTGGCGGCGTACGCGGCGCTCGTGGCGTACGAGGAAGGCGCCGTGGAGCTGGACGAGCCGGCCGGCCCGGAGGGCTCGACGGTCCGCCACCTGCTCGCCCACACCAGCGGCCTCGCCTTCGACGAGCACCGGGTGACGGCCCCGGCCGGTACCCGGCGGCTCTACTCCAACGCGGGCTTCGAGGTCCTCGGCGAGCACATCGCGAAGGCGTCCGGCATCCCCTTCGCCGACTACGCCCGCGAGGCCGTCCTCGAACCGCTGGGGATGGCCTCGACCACCCTCGACGGCTCGCCCGCCAAGGACGGCGTCTCGACCGTGGACGACCTGGTCCGCTTCGTCGCCGAGGTGCAGGCGCCCCGGCTGCTGGACCCGCGCACGGTGCTGGAGGCGCAGACCGTCGTGCACCCGGGGCTGAAGGGCGTACTCCCCGGGTACGGCCACCAGAACCCCAACGACTGGGGCCTCGGCTTCGAGATCCGCGACTCCAAGTCCCCGCACTGGACCGGCGCCACCTCGTCCCCGGCGACCTTCGGCCACTTCGGCCAGTCCGGCACGTTCCTCTGGATCGACCCGGCCGCGGGCGTCGCGTGCGTCGCCCTGACCGACCGCGCCTTCGGCCCGTGGGCCGCCGAGGTGTGGCCGCCGTTCACCGACGCGGTGCTGGCCGAGGTGGGCCGGTAGGGAGCCGGAACCGGCCGGTCCGGAACGGCAGGGTCCGGACCGGCAGGAGCCCGGAACGGCAGGAGCCCGGAACGGCAGGAGCCCGGAACGGCAGGAGCCCGGAACGGCAGGGCGGGCGCCCGGTCCGGTCACCCGACAGGCTCTCGGGTCCGGCGCGCCTCGGCCGGGCGGGCGGCCGCCTGTGGAGGATTCGGTGGGGCGGCGTCCTGGTCCTGCGGACGGCCCGCCCGCACCCTCCACCACGTGGAAAGGCCCGGTCATGCCCCACCTCGCCGTCGACCCGCCGTCCCCTTCCTCTGCTCCCCGCCCGTCCCCGGAACCTGTCGGTCACGGCGCGCCCGGCCCCGCAGGGGTGACGGCGTGAGCGCCGCCTCGGAGGGCGGCCGTTACGGCGAGGCGTACTTCCGCCCCGAGCAGCCGGGCGAGGGCGAGCGCATCGACTTCGGGGCCCTCGCCTACGACGACATCACCCTGGCGCGGCTGCGGGCGCTCGGCGTCGGCCCGGGGTGGCGCTGCCTCGACGTGGGGGCGGGCACGGGCACGGTCTCCCGCCGGCTGCTGGGCGAGGCCGGGGTGGAGAGCGTGCTCGCCGTCGACCGCGACGTACGGTTCCTCGGCGAGCGGCCGGTCCCCGGCCTCGACCTCCTGGAGGCCGACATCACCGCCCCGGGGTTCGTCTCCGGCACGTACGACCTCGTCCACGCGCGCTTCGTCCTGATGCACCTGGCCGAGCACGAGCGCCTGATCGCCTCGCTGACCGAACTCGTAGCCCCGGGCGGTGTGTTGGTGCTCAGCGACGCGGTGGACCTGACCGGCGGCCGTACGCCCTGCACCCCGTACACCACGGCGATGCGGGCGATGTGGCAAGGGCTCCGGGACTCGATCGGCACCGATGTCTCCTGGGTACCGTCGTACCCGCACCTGCTGCGCGGGGCGGGACTTGAGCCTGTCGCCGCCGAGATCCACGTACCGCCGCTCCAGCCGGGGAGCCCCATCAGCCGCTTCTGGGCCGACACTTGGGAGCGGAGCAGGCCGGCGATGCTCGCCACCGGGCTGGTGGACGACGCGGCCGTCGACGCGGCGATCCGCTACCTGGTCTCCGACGAGTGCGCCGCGCTGTCGGCCGGGATGCTCACCGCGTGGGGGTGGAGGCCCGAATAGGGGCCTGGTGGGGACTGCCCGGGCCAGGCCGGCCCTGCGGATTCCACGCGGCGCGGAGGAAGCAGGCCAGTGCGGTGGCGGCCCGGAAGGCTTCGATCGCACCCCGGGTCATCGGCATGCGAGCGACGTGCCCGCCTGGGGCAGCACCTCAGGCGCCCGATGCGCCGAATCGCCCCGGACCACGATCACCACGGCCCACGGAGGGCGCGGTCAGCGGCACCCGGACCGTCACCGGCCCGGGTGCCGCGATTCGCACTACCGCGCGGTGACCTCGTAGCTGCCGTGCTGCTTCACCTTCAGGTGGACGTAACCCGAGGTGAAGCCACCGCCGGTGACCCCGGCCGCCGCGGTGAAGGTGCCGTGGCGCCACACCACCTTGCCGTTGACGGTGACGGTACGGTCCCGGCCGGAGACCGGGACGGCGATGGTGCCGCTGGTGCCCTTGGGGACGTCGACGGTCAGGCCGAACTGGTCGCCGCCCTTCTTCGCGGTCCAGCTGACATCGATGTCACCGTGCGGCGTGGGAACGGTTCCCCGCGCCCAGGTGAGGTCGCCCGGGGTGGGCCGGACCGTCCAGGTGGCGTATCCGGCGGTGTCCGGGCGGGCGCCCAGGACGTAGGCGGAGAGCGCGGACGTCGGGGCCGTGGACCACCCGTGGGACAGGCTCGCCCCCGCCCCCAGGCCGGGGGTGCCGTCGCTGCCGGAGATGTTCTCCCACATGGTCCCGGTCTGGTCGGGGCCGGGGGCGATCATGTGACCCCACACGTCGTGCAGCAGCTCTTCCGCGTTCGCGGTGTCGCCGGCCGCAAGGCGCGCCTGGAGTTCGAAGCCGCTGACGAAGGGGCTGACCAGGTCCCGGTTGCCGATCTCGGAGGAGAAGGGGAGCGGGCCGTAAGGGGTGCTCCACAGCGCCGACTTGAGCTTGGCGAGGATGTCTGCCCGCTTCGCGGCGGGCGCGACTCCGTACAGGACGGCCAGGGCGTTGGCGTCCTGCGCCGTGCCTTCCTGGGTGTCGCTGATCCGGTAGAGGCCGCTCTCCGCGTCGTAGAGACGCTCGTTGATGTGGGCCTTCAGCGCCTCGGCGTCCGCCGTGTAGACGGCGGCCTGCGCGGTATCCCCTGCGGCGGTGGCGAGTGACGCCCCGTCAAGAAGGGTCTTGTAGTAGAGGATGTTGTACGCGGATACTTCACCTCCCTTGTCCCGGTCGTAGAAGTCCCAGTCCGCGCCGTCGACTCCGGCCCTGGTCGCGAACAGCCCGTTCGCGTCGAGCCGGGTCGTGTTCCAGGCGAGCTGGCGCTGGACGATGGGCCATTCGCGCGCGACGAAGGCCTGGTCGCCGGTGTGCAGGTAGTAACTCGCCAGTCCGGTCACGAAGTACATCGAGTACGTGGCCGAGTAGGTGGTCGTGTCGCCCGGGGTGAGCGGTCCGAGGTGCGGCACGCTCGCCGGGTGCAGGGCGCCGGGGACGAATCCACTGGTGAGCTGCCGGCTGCCCAGCAGGTCCAGGGACTGCCTGATGTACTCCGGGTCGTTCACGGAGTAGTAGTCGGTGGCGCCCTCCACCAGGATGTCGCCGCTCCAGATGGCACGGTCGCGGCGGGCTCCGTCGAGGACCGCCGCCTGCGCGTTGGCGCCCGGCTGGGTGAAGTCGGCGAGGCTGGCCGGCGCGATCAGCGGGTTGCTGTAGAGCGTCCTGCCCGTACCGCTGACGACCTTGAGGTCCTTGAACGCCGCCTTCTCGTCGCCGAACTCGCGGAAAGCTATGGTGCCGCCGGAGTAGGCGGTGGCGCCGGAGGGCAGGGCCGAGGTGTCGAAGCGGTCGATCTCGGCGCCGTCCAGCGAGATCGCGATGCCGTTCCCGGACACCGTGGTGGCCACGTCGTGCCAGGTGCCCTCGTCCACGGAGTGCGGCAGGGGGACGGAACCGAGGCTGGTGTAGACGCCGTCACGGACGCTGAGCTTCTGCAGCGTGTCGGGGGCGCCGCCGGTGTCGGTACTGTCGTCGAGGATGAGCAGGTAGCCGTTCTGGGAGTTCTGCGCGCGAACCATCCATCCGGCCTGGTCGTGCACGACCTTGGTACGGAAGGTCGTCGTGTAGTCGCTCCAGGAGGAGCCGCGGTTCAGGGTCCCCGCACCGTCGTTGGTCTTCGAACCACCGGCGGACATCGCGCCGTCCTGGATGGACCAGCTCCCGGGCAGGGAGTTGACCGGGGCGAGGTTGGTCTGCAGGGTGTAGGCGCCCGCGTACCAGATCTTGTTCAACTCGTCGGAGCTGGAGAGGAAATGGCCCCCGTACCCGTCCGCCTGGGTGCGGTCGGCGATGAATGTGATGCCGGCCCTGCTCAGCGTGAGCCGGCCCGGCGTGGTGAGCGTGATCCGCTGGTACCGTTCACCGCCCTGCGCGGAGGGGTTGGTGATCGTGCCCGGTCCCGTGACCCGGTAGGAGTCGGTACGCGACGGGTCGCCGTCGGCCCAGGGCGGTGACCCGTCGCCGTCCTCACCCATGTACTGCGAACCCTCGCTGTACGAGGCCTTCAGCGTCGGGGATCCGGAGGCGGCGGAGACGGTGAAGTAGGGCTGACCGCCCACCTCTTGGCCGTAGTCGAGCAGGATGGCGGGCGGCGCCTCGCCTTCGACGTAGGTCAGCGTCGTCGTTCCGCCCGACCTGCCCGATCCGTTGCCGTTGCCGTTGCCGTTGCCGTTGCCACCACCGTTGCCGTTGCCGTTGCCACCACCGTTGCCGTTGCCGTTGCCACCACCGTTGCCACCGGCGTTGCCGCACAGCAGGTTCCGGGCGCCCTCGACCGCGCCCGAGGTGCTGACCACGGAGACCGGGCACACGTCGGAACTCTTCGGAGTCCGGACGTACTCCCGCCAATCACTTATAGCCCCAGGGGACTTCGGCAGGGCCGCGCGCCCCGTGGCGAAGAGAGCCGGGGTCGCCGCCGTGGCGGACGGCACCATCAGCTGGGCGAGGACGAGGGCGAGCCCCAGCGAGACCGCCGCTCCGGCGGGACCGGCCGGACCGCGCTTGCGGTGGAGACGCCTTCTGCCGTGCATGATCATGAGCACTCCGAGGGTGCGGGCACTCCCCTGACGGCCACGCGGACACGACGATGTACCGCCGCGGGACGCACGGACCGGTTCGGGCGGGTGACGGTGGGATGCGATGTTTTTGAAAGGATTCAACTCGTTGGCGCAACACGCAAGGTATGCAGCGGTGATGGGCGCGTCAACGGGTCGGGCTGAAATGTACGAGCAACTGTCTCTGCCATCAGGCACATTGCCCGGGATGCGCACAGCCCACGGCCGAATGGGCACGGCAGAGCGGGCAGCATCCACGCTGTCACCACCGGCAGACGCCTATGGTGAATGAAACGTGGCATTCCCCCGTGCGACTCAAATGAATGGTCTGTTCCCGTGGACGCCCCGGCGCGATCGCCGGCTCGTCGGAGGTACGGGACGGCGGGCGATCCGCGAGGCCGCAATCGACGCACCCGACGCACCCGGCAACGGCGGCAACCGCCTCGAAGCGACCGGCGCCGACTCCCTCCTCCGCCTTGCGAGGCACGGCACAGGATCCGGGCCGGTCGGACCGCACCGATGGACTCGGCGCCGAACTCCGCCGGAAAGCCGCGCCGGGCACTCCGCCGGACGGCTGGGCGACGGGTGAGCTACGCGTGGGTGCGCCGCGTCACTCGTTTTCGTCGCGGAGCGCCGCACTCGGTCAACAGTCGGCTTCTGCGGCCTCCAGCAGCGCAACCGTCTCCGGCCAGGGCCCCCTCCTCGCCCATGCGAGAGGCGTGCTGCCCGTACCGTGGTCCTCGCGGAGGCGGGGGTCGGCTCCCGCCGCCAGGAGTACGCGCACGACGTCCGCGTGCCCCCAACAGGCCGCAGCGCACAGGGGTGTTCCCTCGCTCCCGAGGCCGCCGCTCTCCGTGTCCGGGTCCGCACCGGCGCGCAGGAGGATGACGGCGGCTTCGGGGTCTCCCTGGACCGCGGCCGTGTAGAGCGGGGTGGTGCCGTCCGTGTCGGCCGCCTGCGGATCGGCGCCGGCCCGCAGCAGGGTGTGGATCCGTGCGGTGTCGCGGGCCAGCACCGCGCCGGCCAGGGCCCTCGACAGCTTCTTGGATCGTCTTCGGTTCATGAGTGCGGAGCGTAGCGCCGAGGACGGCCGAGACTGAATCACCACAGCCAAATGCCTTGATTGCCAAGGCATTTCACGCCCCACAGCCCAATGCGCAGGGTACGGACGGCGCGGGATCCGCAGTGGTGGCGCGGGAGAGGTAGGCCGCAGATCGAGGCCCGGGTACAGGTACGAGCACGGATACGAGCACCGGGTACGAGCACCGGGTGCGAGTACCGGGAACGGGGCCGGGTGCGACCGGGGACCAGGGGCTGACATGACGGACGCGACGGGCTCAGGGGCGCGCGGGGACGGGGCCTCGGAGTCCGACGGGCGGACCGGGCCGCTGGACGGTTCACTGGAGGGGCAGCCGCACGGGCCGCTGGACCGCCGGGTGTTCGTCGTCGCGGGCGTGGCCTTCGCCGTACTGATGGCGTTCTCCACGCGCTACGGCTTCCACGCCGACGAGTTGTACTTCCTCGACAGCGCCCGGCACCTCCAGGTGAGCTACGTGGACCAGCCGGTGCTGGCGCCGCTGCTGGTCCGGGTCTCGTTGTCGCTGTTCGGCGTCTCGGAGGCCGGTCTGCGCCTGTGGCCGGCGCTGGCCGCGGCGGGCACCGTGGTGGTGGGCGGGCTGACCGCGCGGGAGTTCGGCGGCGCCCTCCTGCACCTTGTTGGCGAGCGGGAGGTACTCCATGGCGTAGTGCACGCCGCCCAGCTCACGGCCCGGGACGGGGAGGTCGCGGGAGACC
>NZ_JBSFFN010000062.1:0-28886 GCF_053596135.1 Streptomyces sp. NPDC001770
GGTCGTCAACGTGCCGGCCGCCGTCATCGTCGTCCTCTCCATGGTGGTGCTGCTGCGCGGCGCCAAGGAGAGCGCGCTCACCGCCGTCCGCGGTGAGCGACCGCAGCCGTGCGACGGAGACGAGGCGCTGCTCGGCGCGTCCCCGGGGCACGGCGCTGTCCAGCTCGAATCCGGTCACGGCCAGTCCGCCCGACGGGGACACGGGGAACGACAGCGCGTGGGCCCGCCCGTCGACGGGAACGGTGCCCGCGGCCACCCGGTAGCGGATTCCGTAGCGGTCCTCCAGGACCACGCCGACCTGAGGAGCCGAGCCGGTGGGCGACGTGCCGCCCGGGGCCGAGGTGTCGCTGATACGCAGATCGAAGAGGACCCGTGTGCTGTCGGCGGGCAGCACCACACCGGTCCGTCCGGCGGCCGGCGGCGCGATCGCGTCGAACAGCGCCTGCGGCGACGCCCCGGCGAGGTCTTCGCGCATCAGCATCCGCTCGTCCGCGTGCGCGGTGTCGAGCGCCAGCACCTCGGCCGTCCGGCCGCCGGACAGCGGGGATTCCGTGCGGACCACGGGCGCCGCGTTCCGCACGCCCGGCAGTCCGGTGTACGGGGCCGCCCCGGCCGGGTCGTTGGACAGCCCGCCCACCATGCGTACCGACGCACCGGACCTGAAGTCGGCCTGGTCGCCCTGCGACCGGCCCCAGGACGCGCTCTGACCGATGGCCAGCATGCCCATCGCCACCGCCGGCACCAACAGCAGCACGGGCCCCGCACCCCGCAGCGGCCGACGGCTGAACTGCCAGCCGGCCAGCGCGGCGGTCAGACCCCGGCCGCCCGCCGCGCCGCGCTCCGCGAGCCTGGCCGCAAGCGGCAGCAGCCGCAGCGTCACGACGGTGCCGGCGAGCAGGGCCAGAGCGGGAGCGGCGACCAGCAGCGGGTCGATGCCCAGCGCGCCGTCACGATCGCCGCGCAGCGCACCCCCACCGGACGCGCCGGTCTGGCGGTCCAGCTGCCAGTACGCCACCCCCGCGACGAGCAGCAGCCCGATGTCGGCGCCCGCCCGCACCGGGGCGGGCAGCGCGGAGGCACGGCCTGCCCGGCGCCCGCCCGCCGCGAGCGCCGGGGCGAGCACCGCGAGCGCGCACAGCAGCGCCACCGCGGCGGCGACCAGCCAGACCGTGCCGTCGACCCCGCCGTCGAGCCTCAGCCCGATCCGGCCGAGCTCGCCCAGCCTCGCGAGCGACCTGGTCAGGGGCCCGGCGATCAGAGGTGCGACGACCGCGGCGGGGGCCGCGAGCAACAGCGCCTCGATCGCGGCGGAAGAGGCGATTCTTCCCCGTGAACCGCCCCTGGCCCGCAGGAGTTCGGTCTCACCGGCCCGCGCACTGCTCAGCAGGCCGGAGACGAGCAGCAGCGCGTATCCGGCGAGCAGGACGAGCTGAACGGCCACGATCATGATCGTGGAGCGTGCCACCAGCATGGCCCGCTCGACCTGGTCGATGACGGCCGGCAGTGAGGTACGGACCGTCGCGCCGTCCACGAACACCGCGGAAGCGGCCAGGGACTCGGGCACGTCCGTCGAGGCGCGTCGCAGGGCGCCGGTCCGGCCGGTGGTCACCGTGCGGAAATCGGCAGTGGCCAGCCAGGACACCCGTCCGGCACTGAGCCGGCCCGAGTCGACCACGGCCGGGTCCGTCAGCAGCGGGCCGTACGTGGTGAAGACGACCTCACCTGCGCCCCGGCCGCCGAGCGGGTCCAACTGCCAGTACGGGTCGGCCTGGTCGGCCACCTGGTACACGCCGGTGATCTCGACCGGCACGGGTGCTTCGCTCAGCCGGTCCGTGAGAGTGATCCGGGCGCCCGGCGCCAGCCCCAGCGCCTTGGCGGCCGCACGCGGCAAGGCCACCTCGACCGGCCCCCCGGCCTCCCCCTCACCCGTGGCGGGCATGCGGCCCGCGACGAGCCGCACACGCTTCGGGTCGAGCGAGGCGAAGTGCGTCAGGTCGGGGTTGCCCCGCCGCTCCGCCGCCGGTCGCAGGCTCCGCGGCAGGGCGTACGGGCCCGAACTCTCCATCTTCCGCACCGTCACCGGAAGTCCGTCGAAGGTCTCGCCGGCCGCGCGGCGCACCAGCGCGTCGGCGTCCTCGCGTCGCTCCAGGCCCACGTCGGCCGAGACGACGAGGGAGGACCGCTCGGCGGAACGACGGGTGAGCGTGTACCGCAGGGCGGCATCGCCCATGGAACCGGAGAACGCGGCGAGCGCGGTCAGCACACAGGTGGTGAGCAGGACCGCCAGCAGGGCAGCGGACAGCAGGAGCCGGTGCGCGCGCACCCGCAACAGGACGAACTCCGTCACCTGATCCCCCGAAACCTCATCACCCGCGCCCCCCGGCGCACATCGGATGCTTTCAGAGCACACCGGCTCCAGAAACCTCCGGCCGGCACATCGAGATGAGATCGTGAGCGCTGTACGGACACGGGAGACCGATTTCCGAACACGTGGTGACCACCCGGTTCCTCTGCGCCACCACCTCCCGGCGGGCGTGGGTGCGGACGCGGACGGTGCCCCGACGCGCATTGCTTCTCCGGGCGCCCCACGCACATACTGGCGACCGCCGAGGCGCGGCAACGCACGCAGGGGGGACCAGCGATGAGAAGACGGACCGGCGCGCGGAACGCTACGGCCCCGGCCGTGAGCCCGGCCGACGGCCCCATGGTGCGGGTCGAGGACCTGCGCCGCTCGTACGGGACCGGCGACGCGGCGGTGCACGCGCTGCGCGGAGTCACCTTCGAGATCCCCCGGGGGGAACTCGTCGCCCTCAAGGGCCGCTCGGGCTCCGGAAAGACCACCCTGCTCAACCTCGTCGGCGGCCTCGACACCCCGGACTGTGGCCGGGTCACCGTCGGGGGCACCGACCTCTCGGGACTCGGCGAGGACGGGCTCCTGGAACTCCGCCGGGACCGCGTCGGCTTCATCTTCCAGTCGTTCGGGCTGCTCCCCATCCTGACCGCGGCGGAGAACGTCGGCGTACCCATGCGGCTGCGCGGGACCGACCCCGCCGAACGCGAGGAGCGGGCCGCGCTCCTGCTGTCCCTCGTGGGACTCGGCGACCACGCCGCGCAGCGCCCGGGTGAACTCTCCGGCGGCCAGCAGCAGCGCGTGGCCATCGCCCGGGCGCTCGCCAACCGCCCCGCCCTGCTGGTCGCGGACGAGCCCACCGGGCAACTGGACGCGGAGACCGGCCTCGCGGTCATGCGGCTGCTGCGCGCCCTGGTGCGCAGCGAGGGCGTCACCGTACTGGTGGCCACCCACGACCCCCAGTTGCTCGGGTTCGCCGACCGGGTCCTGGAACTCCGCGACGGACACATCGTCGAACACGCGGTGGTGGAGCCGCTTTCGGCGAGCGCCTCACCGTAGATCCGCACCGTGCATCCGCGGACGACGGTGCGCTGCCGTACGGCCCGGACGCGGCCGGCGGCGTGTTCGAAGCCGTCGAGCAGGTCCTTGCCCGCGGGAGAGGACGCAAAGGGGGCCCGCCGGGAGCCCGCCCCGGAAGGCCCTGGCGGGAGCGCCGGCGCCGGTGAGGCGAACCGGGACGCCGTGATGTCCGCGGTTCCGCGGTCAGACGGTGATGGTCTTGTATTCGGTGTACGTGCCGAGGCCC
This sequence comes from Streptomyces sp. NPDC001770, assembly GCF_053596135.1. NCBI lineage: Bacteria > Bacillati > Actinomycetota > Actinomycetes > Kitasatosporales > Streptomycetaceae > Streptomyces > Streptomyces sp. NPDC001770. The sequence goes on from NZ_JBSFFN010000062.1 coordinate 3,657, forward strand.
ACGGTGCCGTATTCGCGGCCGATGCCGCTGTTCTTGAAGCCGCCGAAGGGGCCGTCGAAGGCGAGGGGGGCTCCGTTGAGGGCAAGGGTGCCGGTGCGGATGCGGCGGGCGACCGCGAGGGCGTGCTCTTCGTCGGCGGACCAGATGCCGCCGGAGAGGCCGTAGGGGGAGTCGTTGGCGATGCGGACGGCATCGTCTTCGTCGTCGTAGGCGATGACGACCAGAACCGGGCCGAAGATCTCCTCCTGGGCGATGCGCATGGAGTTGTCGACTTCCGCGAAGACGGTCGGGGTGACGTAATTGCCCTTCTCCAACCCCTCCGGGATCTGTGGGCCGCCGGTGACCAGACGGGCGCCTTCCTCGATACCGAGCCGGATGTAATCGCGGACCCGTTCCTGCTGATCCGGACGGATCATCGGACCGATGAACGTGTCCGGATCGCTGGGGTCACCGACCCGGAGCGACTCCACGAGTTCCTTCAGCGCGCCGACGACCTCCTCGTACTTCTCGCGCGGAGCCAGAATCCTGGTCTGCGCGATGCACGACTCGCCGTTGTTGAGCAGGGAACCGAACTTCAGGCCCGCCACCGCCTCGGCGATGTCGGCGTCCGGGAGGATGACGGCGGCTGACTTGCCGCCCAGCTCCAGGCTGACCCGCTTGAGCTGCTCACCCGCGATGGACGCGATCCGGCGGCCGGCCCGCGTCGAACCGGTGAACGCGATCTTGTCGACCTCCGGGTGCGACACCAGATGCTCACTGGTCTCCCGGTCCGCCGGCAGGACGCTGATCACGCCGCCGGGCAGTCCCGACCGCTCCAGCAGTTCTGCCAGGAAGCCCATGCTCAGAGAGTTCTCGGGGGACACCTTGAGGACCACGGAGTTGCCGGCGAGAAGTGCAGGGATGATCTTCGAAGTGGCGGAAGAGAAGGGTGAGTTCCACGGGATCACCGCGGCCACGACACCGATCGCCTCGCGGCGCACCACGCTGCGCACGGGCGACGCCGGGTCGGACGGCACCAGCGTCTCCTCCCAGCCGAACTCCTCCGCCGCCTTGAAGTAGGCCTTCGCCTGCCGGGTCAGACCGGGCTGCCCGGCCCGCGTGAACCACCCCGCGGAACCGTTCTCCAGCGAGATGAGGTCTGCGGCCTTCTCCGCGTGCTCCTCGCGCAGGGCGTTGAACCGCCGCAGGACCGCGATGCGTTCAGCCGGCGGGGCCAGCCGCCACCCGCCCGCCTCGAACGACTCCCGCGCCGCGGTCACGGCACGGTCCATGTCCGCCGGCCGCGCCTGCGCCACGCGGCCGATCACCGACCGGTCGTGAGGTGACGCGATGTCGAGCAGGCGGGGGTCGCTCGGTGCCACCCAGGAGCCGCCGATGAAGAGCCGGTCGTAAGTGATCATGCGCTTTCTCTCTCTCGGGTTCTCACGTTCTCGGGTTCTGCCGGGGTCTCGGGTTCTGTCGGGTTCGGGATCTCGCGGCCCTTAACTGTCACTCTAATGTAGCATTTAAAGTCATCAAGTGCGCGCTTGAGTGACAGTATGTGAGTGATGCTCCATGGAACCGTTGCTCTTGTAGAGGCACGCTCAGACGTCACCTGTTTGACAGGTGACGACCCCTGTGTGAGAGTCGTCGCGCCACGAGCCGTGGCGAGCCTCGTACCGCCCATGCGGACGGAAGAGTTCCCCTGGTTCGGGTCGGTCACCGGAAACGCACGACGGAGGGGTTTCACATGATCAACAGGCGCACCTTCAGCAAGGCCGCCGGCCTGATCACCGGCGCGGCCACGGTTTCGTCGGGCGGTCTGACCACGGCGAACGCCGCTACCGTGCCGCCAGGGCCGAGCGGCTCGATCCTGCCGCCCGGGCCGACCCCGCCGAGCGGTTCACCCGTGTCCACCGTGCCCGTCGTCACCCCGGGTACGCACACCGGCTTCGGCACGCTCAAGCAGGTCAGGGCGGGTGTCCTGAACGTCGGTTACGCCGAGGCCGGGCCCGCTCGCGGCCCGGTCGTGATTCTCCTGCACGGCTGGCCGTACGACATCCACAGCTTCGTCGACGTCGCACCGCTCCTGGCCGACCGGGGCTACCGGGTCATCGTTCCCTACGTCCGCGGTCACGGCAGCACCACCTTCCTGTCGCGCCGCACCCCCCGCACCGCCGAACAGTCCGCCATCGCTCTCGACACCATCGCGCTGATGGACGCTCTCAAGATCGAGAAGGCGGTCCTCGCCGGTTTCGACTGGGGCGCGCGCACCGCCGATGTCATCGCCGCGCTGTGGCCCGAGCGCGTCAAGGCGCTGGTCTCCACCACCGGTTACCTCATCACCGACCTCAAGGCGCAGCTGGAACCCGCCGCCCCCGCCGTCGAGCGCAACTGGTGGTACCAGTGGTACTTCGCCGGCGACCGCGGCAAGAAGGCCATGGAGAACGAGGAGCAGCGCATCGCGCTGTGCCGCTACGTATGGACCCTCGTCTCTCCCAACTGGAACTTCGACGACGCCACCTTCGCGCGGACCGCCGAGGCCTTCAAGAACCCCGACTACGCCGCCGTCGTCCTCTACAACTACCGCTGGCGCATCGGCCTGATCGAGAGCGACCGACGCTACGAGCGTTACGAGAGGCAGCTCGCCACGCAGCCCCCGATCGCCGTTCCCACCATTACCCTCGACCCGGCGCTCGACCCCTTCACCCCGCCCGGCGAGGGCGCCTCCTACCGCAGCCACTTCACCGGGCCCTACGGCTACCGCACCATCGCGAACATCGGCCACAACCTGCCGCAGGAGGCGCCCACCGTCTTCGCGCAGGCCGTGGTCGACGCCGACCGCCTCTGAGCCCGGGGCCCGTCGAACACCTCACGCATCGGTCGCCCGACGGTGGGAGAAGAGTCGCGCCCCGGTCATTGCGGTCACCGCACAGGGAGGGCAGGGTTCGTCGTCACGGCAGAGCACGCACTACGGCAGCTCGAATCCCAGCTCCCTGGCGGCTTCCCCGGGGGTCGGCGCCGACCAGCGCTCCACCACGGCCTCGTTGGTCGACAGCGACCGTGACAGGGCCACGTCGAGGTAGAGCCCGCCGTCGAGGTGGTCGGTCTCGTGCTGCACGATGCGCGCCGGCCAGCCGGTGAACACCTCGTCGATCGCCTTGCCGGTCCCGTCCTGCGCGCACAGCCGCACGGATGCGTGGCGGGCCACCACGGCCTGCCAGCCGGGCACGCTCAGGCAGCCCTCGAAGAACGCGGCCCGGGCATCGCCCTCGGGCTCGTAACGGGGGTTGACCAGCACCCGGAAGGGCAGGGGGGTGCGTCCGCGTGCCTCCAGGACGTCCGGCGCCCCGACCGCCCGGTCCTCCAGCACCGCGACACGGAGCGGGATTCCGACCTGGGGCGCGGCCAGCCCCACGCCCGGGGCGGCGTGCATCGTCCCGCGCAGCGCGGCCAGGAACCGGTGGAACAGAGCGTCGTCGAGCTGCCCGTCGTACGGCTCCGCGACGCGCCGAAGGACGGGATCTCCCGCGGCGACGATGGGCAACGGCCCGTCGGACGAAAGGAGTTCCACGACGCGCTCGGCCAGGGACATGCGTGTCTTCGAATCGGTCATGGGAGCAGCCTGCCAGCCGCTCCGGGATGCGTACGAATCGCGCGGACGGGCCGCCGGCCCCTCACCCCGGGCCGGAGGCGGTGTCGTCACCTCGTCACCTCGTCGGCAGTCGGTCGCCGTTGTCACGTCGCTCGGACTGCGGTGCGCTCCAGAGGCCACGGGATCCGCCGACGGAACAGCACCGAACCGGCCAACCGCCGCAGGGTCGCGGCATCCACCGAGCGTTTCCCCACGCGCGAGAGGCGCTGGACGTACAACCCGCACATTCCGCCGGTCGTACCCGCCCTAGGATCGGTGGTGTGAGAGCCGATGCAGCACGCAATCTGGAAGCCGTCCTGACCACCGGGGCGCGGATGCTCGCCGTCGATCCGGGTGCGAGCGTGGCGAGCATCGCCGCCGAGGCGGGCGTGGACCGGCGGACCGTCTACCGGCGCTTCGCCGCGCGCGAGGACCTCCTTGCGGCCATCTACGACGCCCGCCTCACCGCCATCGAACGGGCCATCGAGGACGCCCGGCTGCGCGAAGCACCCGTCGCCGTCGCCCTGCACCGCTACGTCGAGAACATCATCGCCGTCAACCGCACCTGGCCCGTCGACCTCAGCCGCATGCTCACCGACGACACCGTCCACCCCCGCCGCGACGCGTCCGTCGCCGAAGTCGACGCCTTCCTCCACCGCGCCACCACCGAAGGCCTCCTGCGCCCCGGCCAACCCGAAGGATGGGTAAGCGCGCTACTGCCCCAGCTCATGCACCTGGTGTCCCGGACGATGCCCGATCTGAGCCCCGCGCAGGCGGCGGACGTGGTCGTCGACACGCTGCTGCGTGGCCTCGGAGCGCACTGACCAGGCGGAGAGCGCCCGGGGACGACATCTCGGCGCGGAGCCTTCCGGGGCGAGCGGGTCGTTCCCGGCCCGGCTCACGACCGGTCCTTCCGGATCACGAGCAGGTCCCTCCCGTACCCACGAGCGGTCCCTCCCGGCCCGGCCCCGCCCTCCCCGGGGGTGGCGGTCCCACCGCATCCGGGGCCGCGTCAGCCCCGCCGGACTCCTTCGAGGAAGCGGCCGGCCAGGTCGGCGCGTTCGTCGAGCGTGGCGGGCGACTGCCCGAAGTCCACGAACAGTTCGTGCACCCCGGCCGCTGCGGCGGCTCGCGCGTAGTCGATGAACTGGCCGAGGGTGCCCGCCCTCGGCATCTGCTCGTCGTCGGTCCGTACGTCGGTGAGCTGGGGGTTGACGCGCAGCGCCATACGGAGGGTGGACGGGTTCCGGCCGGCCTCCACCGCCGCCCCGACGATGACGTCCCACATGCCCATGAGGCGTGGGAGCGGCATCGCCACGGGCAGCCAGCCGCCGAACCGGCGCCCGATCCTCCGCAGGCCGCCGGGGGTGAACGCCGCGAGCAGTACGGGAGGCCCGGGCCGCCGGTGGGGCTTGAGCCCCACGACGGTCTCCGGGACGGTGAACAGTGCTCCCTCGTGCGAGAAGACGTCGTTGGCCCAGTACTTCTCCAGGACGTCCATGGTCTCTTCCAGCCGCGCGCCCCGGCCCTTCCAGGGAACGGACACCGCGGTGTACTCCTCGGGCATCCAGCCCAGGCCGAGGCCCACGACCAGACGTCCCCCACTGAGGAGGTCGAGGGTGGTCAGCGACCGGGCCAGCATGAGCGGCGGATGCCACAGACCGTTGAGCGTGCTCGTTCCCAGCTCGACGCGGGTCGTGTGGGACGCGGCGAACGTCAGGGCCACCAGGGGGTCCATGTGGTTCTCGTACTCCCGCGGCATCCTGCCGTCGGTGCTCGGGTAGGGCGTGCTCGGCGTCAACGGAGCCAGGACACGGTCGCCCGTCCACAGGGAGTCGTACCCGAGTTCCTCCGCGGTACCGCAGACGCTGAGCATGCCTTCCGGCCGGGCGTCGGGACCGAACGTGGGAAGGGCCAGACCTAGTCGCATGTGCTTCTCCTCATGAGGTCACACGGTCGGAGACCGTGTCTGTCAGGGGAATGCCGAGCAGGGATTCCAGGGCGGCGACCGTCCGCGCGGCCTCCCCGGTACGGACGGTGGCGAAGCCCATGTCCGCCTCGGGCCGCGGATACCCCTCGGTGCCGTCCCACGGACACGTACTCCTCCGTCGCCGGACCGAGTGCCTCCGGGCGGAGCGGGCCGCGCTCCGGCTCCTCGGTGTACCTGATCCCCCCTCACACCATAGAAGGCGGCCGGTCGCGAACCCGCCGGGGGCTCAGACCATGGGACTGACGGGCCGTTCGTCTCCCACCAGCGCCCGCCCGTACATCTCCTTGGCGAGCCCGGGGTTGAGCGTGGGATGCCGGGAAGCCGTCTCCAGGTCGCGCCAGTGGCGCTGTACGGTCCTCGCGGCCGAGAAGCTGCCCGCCCCGCCGACGGTGAGCAGCATCTGCACCGCCTGGAGCAGGCAGGTGGAGGCGTGTCCCGCGTCCATGCGGACCCGCGCGCGCTCGATCGGCGACGGTACGGTCCCCGAGACCGCCGCCGCGCCCACGGACTCGGCCGAGCGCCTCAGATGCAGGTGGGCCGAGTCGATGAGGGTGGCCGCCTCGGCGAGCGCCGCCTGCACGCTCGGTGAGTCGGCGAGGCGGGCGTGCAGGGACATGGCCATCGGTTTCCCGCTCCCGACGGCCTCCAGGGTGAGCCGCAGAACCGCCCGCGCGGCGCCCAGCAGGGGGCCCATCGACACGAGCGTCATGGATCCCGGCGGAATCCGGTACAGCGGCTCCTCGGGAAGCCCGGTTCCCCGGGCGACGTCGGCGAACCGCCGGAGCCGGTGGCGCGGGACGAACACCTCGTCGGCGACCAGGGTGTCACTGCCGGTTCCACGCATCCCCGCCATGTCCCAGGTCCTCCCGACCGCGAGGCCGGAGGCCGGCATCAGGGCCAGCCCGCGCGACGGCGCGTCGCCGGACTCGCCGGGCAGCGGTACGCCGAGCAGGGCCCAGTCGGCGTGGTGGCAGCCCGAGGCCCAGGACCAGGTGCCGGTGACGAGCATTCCGCCCTCGACCGGCCGGGAGACGGCTCCCGCGTCGTCGAACACCCCGCACAGCGCGACGTCCGGGCCGTCGCGCCACAGGTCGTGGCGGGCTCTCTCCCCGAACGAGGCGGCGATCTGCTGTGCGACGTACGAGACCATCACCACCCAGGCGCTCGACGGGCAGGCGAGTGCGAGTTCGGCGGTCACCTCCAGGCTGTCGGCGGGCATGAGTTCGGGTCCGCCGAAGCGCCGCGGCACACCGAGGGCGAACTGGCCGGCCTCCCGCAGAGCCCGTTCGGCCTCGGGAGTCAGCCGGCTGTCGCGTTCGGCGGCCTCCGCGGTACGGCTCAGCACGGGAGCGATGCCCTGGGCGGCCGCCAGGAGCGTGCGCGTCGGATCGGCGGGCGTGGCGCGCCCGGCGCCGGTCGATGAGTTCGTCACCACCCCAGGAGATCACCGGGGGGACCCGGAGATCCGTCGTTCGGGCCAAGTCGGCCCCACGACCCGGGCGTGGACCGCACCATGCGCTCACGGAAGTCCGCCCCGGGCCGCTGTCCGCCGGACGCACCCGCGTGTCAGCTCTCTCCACCCGGTTTCCCCAGGGTGTACAGGCCGGGGCGTGGTCAGTGCGCTGCGGGCGCCGCCTTCTTGCGCGCCCGGTAGGCGGCGGCCTTGATCTTGTTGCCGCAGGATTCCATGCCGCACCACTGGCGGCGCATTCCCCGCGAGCGGTCGATGTAGACCCGGGTGCACTCGGGATTGCCGCACTCCTTCAGCAGCGGGACCTCGGGGCCGCCGAGCAGTTCGACGGCCTGCCGGGCAACGGTCGCCAGGGCCTGGGGGGCGGTCGCTTCGACCAGCCGCCCGGCGCTCGTGAGCTGGGGCGTCACCGGAGTCCTGAGCGCGGCGGCGTTGAGCACGTCGAGCGCCTCCCGGTCGAAGGCCTCGCCGAGACGCCGGTTGGTGACGAGCTGGTAGACGGCCTCGCGCACGGTGGTCGCCGCTCGGACGTCGTCCTCCCCGGCGGGCGTGATCGTGTCCACGAGCCCGGACTCCAGGTACCAGGCGTTGAGCCGCTCCGGCGTCACGAACATCTCGAACCGGGTCGACCGCCGTGTACGGAGGGTGGCCGCGAAGTCGAGAGCGGGGTGCTCGCATACGAAGACATGGTCGAGATTCACATCACCATTTTGACAGGTGACGGCAGGGGGGTGCAAGGGTCGTCATCTGTTCGCGCTCCGCCGCACGGCCGAGCCGATGGTGCGGCCGTCAGCAGGCGTGACGGCGTACCGGCAGGGACAGCACGCCGCGGATGATGCCGGAGCCGATCCAGTCGAGCGAATCAACCGGGGCGGCGAGCTCCAGGCCGGGGACGCGGGAGAGCAGGACGCGCAGGGCCACGGTCGTCTCCAGCCGGGCGAGCGGGGCGCCCAGGCAGTAGTGGATGCCGTGGCCGAAGGCCAGATGACGGGCGGCGGGCCGGGTCACGTCGAGGACGGCGGGGTCGTCGGCCCGGGTCCGGGGGAGGTCGTGCCCGGCGGAACCGAGTGCGACGGTGATCATGCCGCCCCGGGGGATGCGGACCCCGCCCAGTTCGAGGTCCTCACTGGCGTAGCGGCTGGTGGAGCGCTCGACGGAGGTGTCGTACCGCAGGAACTCCTCCACGGCCCTCGGCATGAGTTCCGGCCTCTCGCGCAACAGCCTGAGCTGTTCCGGGTGCCGCAGCAGGGCCAGGACGGCGTTGCCGAGCAGGTTCACGGTGCTCTCGTGGCCCGCGACGACCAGCATCATGGCCGTGCCCACGAGTTCCTCCTCCGACAGCCGGCCGTCCTCCTCGTCGCGGACGGCGACCAGGGCGGACAGCAGGTCGTCCCCGGGGCGACGCCGTTTCTCCGCGACCAGCTCGGCCAGAAGCCCGTGCAGTCCGGCCAGCGCCGGCCGGTGCCCGGGCGACGCCACCTGGAGTGCCAGCCCCGACCAGCGGCGGAAGTCCGGGTGGTGTTCCGCCGGGATGCCGAGGAGTTCGGCGATGACCGAGGCGGGCAGCGGGTTGTTGAACGCCTCCATGAGGTCGAACTCGCCCGAGGGCGGCATCGCGTCGATCAGGTCGTGGGCGATCCGCTCGATGCGCGGCGCCAGTTCGGCCGTACGGCGGGGAGTGAACGCGGCCGAGGCCAGCCGGCGCAGACGGCCGTGCTCGGGCGGGTCGGCCTCCATCATCTGCGCGCCCAGTCCCACCGACGGCTGATGGAGTACGTAACCGGCGGCGGCCAGGGCATCGGCGGCGGGCGTGGCGTCCTTCAGCAGGGCGGGGTGGTTCAGCGCCTGCCGGGCCAGGTCGTGTCCGACGACCACCCAGCCCTGGAGACCGCGGTGGAACTCGGCCGGATGGATGGGGCCGAGCGCCCGCAGCCGGGCGTACCGGGCGGGAGCGTCCGCCTTGAACGCGGGACCGATGACCACCCTGCCGTCGCGGTACGGGCACTGCTCGCGTGAACTCATGTGTCTCTCCCGTTCTGGTGGCCGTGCGGAGCCGTCGTACGGAGTCCAGCGCGCTCCCCGACGGTGGCGGGGGTACGGCCCATGCGCTGTCCTGAGAACGAGCCCGCTCGCGCGGGGTTCGGGCCGGCCGCACCCCGGACATGCCGGAGGGGGCACGCGTATCGTGCATGCCCCCTCCGGCGCCGGGGAACCCGGTCGTCGTCGAAGCCGGTCGGTACGCGCAGCGCCTCCACCAGATCCACCCGTGCGTCGTGGTGAGACCGAAGGCGGACAGCAAGGCATCCACGGCGTTCCCCAGGCGATGCCGACTCGTCGACGCAGAGATCTCCTCGGGCCCGCGCCGACGCCCGCTCGGTGTGCCGGGAAGTGCGCGCGTACGCGCGTTTGACGGCCGGTACGGTGATCCGACGCGTGGGAGCGTCGTTCTCCGCGCGTGAGCGCGGGGCCGCATCGGCACGCTCGCTCAGAAGCCCTTCGAGGAGAGGTACTCCCCGTCATGACCTCAGTGACCGGAACGCTCGTGGACATCGTCACCGCCGACGGCACCGCCGACGCCTACCTCGTCCACCCGGACGACGGACGCGCCCACCCGGCCGTGCTCATGTACCAGGACGCCTTCGGTGTGAGGCCGCACCTGAAGGCGATGGCCGACCGTCTCGCCGCCTGCGGCTACACGGTGCTCGTCCCGAACGTCTTCTACCGGCACGGGCGCGCCCCGGTCGTGGAGCTGCCCGAGTTCATCGACACCCGCACCCGCCCGGACATCTTCGGGAAGGTCGTACCGCTGATGCGCGCGCTCACCCCCGAACTCACGGAACGTGACGCCGACGCCTACCTGGGATGGCTCGCCGGCTCACCGCTGACCGCGGACGGACCGGTGGGCATCACCGGGTACTGCATGGGAGCCCGGCTCGCGCTGATCACGGCCGGCACCCATCCCGACCGGGTCGCGGCCGCGGCGGGTTTCCACGGAGGCTCGCTGGCGACCGATGCGCCCGACAGCCCCCACCTGCTCGCCGACCGGATCACCGCCGAGCTGTACTTCGCGCACGCCGACGACGATCCGTCGATGCCCGAGGAACAGGCCGCCCGGCTGGAGCAGGCGTTCACGGACGCGGGCGTCAAGCACCGGTGCGAGGTCTACGAGGGCGCTCACCACGGCTACACGCAGTCCGACACGGCGGCTCACGACCCCGCGGCGACCGAGCGGCACTGGTCGGCGCTGCGCGAGCTGTTCGCCCGCACCCTCTGAGCACGTGCGCCGCGGACCGGCGGCGGGCCGAAGGGGCGGGTTGCTTCCCCGGCGCATGGCTTCCAGGCCGGGAACCGTCCCGGTACGAGGGCGGCTACGGCACTTCGCCGGCGTCCCGTGGCCACTGATCGGGGCGGACACCGCGGACGTGTGCGATCACGTCCGGCCGGCGCCCAGGCCGGCACGGTTGATCCTGTTTCGGCCCCGGATCACGCCGTCCGTGGCCAGTCCTTTCCGCGGCGCGTCAGGTGCCAGTGCGTCTTCGAAGCCCTCGCCGAGGCCCTGCCCCGTGCCCGCGTGCTCGTAGCGGACCGCGTAGATGTGTGCCGGCGGCAGCACGACGGTGTCGCGCGGGTCCACCTGCCAGGATCGCGCACGTTCGGCCAGGGCGTCCACGAACGCGCGTCGGGCGACGTCCAGGTCGTCCTCTTCGTACTCGAACCAGGGCACCTCATCCATGACCGCACTCCACGGTGGGCACAGGGCTGGATCCTGGGCGTCCGGCACGCCGCACGCCGCATGCCGAATGGCGGGCGGCCGGCGAACTCGGCGGGTTGCGGGGCCGGTCGCCGTGCGGCCGTTCGCGGTCGTGGCGGCGCATCTCCCACTCGCCGAATCTCCCACTCGCCGCAGTGGACGCCGGCGGCGATCCCGGCGCGGGCGGCCCGTTCAGATCCAGGTGTCGAGCCACATCCTGGCCCGCCAGCCGGCGTAAGGAATCGTCTGCCCCGTGTAGACCGGGAAGAAGTAGACGAAGTTCCAGACGACGAGCAAGACCACCAGTCCCGCGGCCACCGTCCCCCGCAGCCGGCGCCCGTCGGCCGCTCCCGGCGGCCCCGCCAGAGCTGCCGCCGTCAGCGTCACGGCGAGGCACAGATACGGCACGAAGACGACCGCGTAGAAGGAGAAGACCGTCCGGTCCTGGTACAGGAACCAGGGCAGATACCCGGCGCCCACGGCGCACAGCACGGCCCCGCAGCGCCAGTCCCGCCGCAGCGCCCACCGGTACAGCAGGTACACGAGAGCGCAGCACGCCGACCACCACAGGAGAGGCGTCCCCAGGGCGAGGACCACCTGCGAGCAACTCCCCGCCGGGGAGCAGCCGTTCGTCCCAGCCTCCGGCGACACGTAGGAGAACAGCACGGGGCGGCCGAGGACCGGCCAGCTCCACGGATTCGACTCGTACGCGTGGGGAGCGTGCAGTCCCACGTTGAACCGGTACACCCCGTACTCGTAGTGCCACAGGCTGCGCAGCGGGGCGGGAATCCACGACCAGGTGCCGCCGCGGCCGTCCGCCCAGTGGCGTCCGTAGCCGTTGTCGGACAGGAACCAGCCCGTCCAGGTCACCAGATACGTCACGACGGCGACCGGCACGAGCGACAGCACCGACCTGCCGAGGTCCTTGCGCAGTACCGCGCGCCAGGGGCGGTACGCGCCCGCGACACGGCGGGCGCCGACGTCCCACAGCAGGGTGAGGACCACGAAGAAGGCGAGGAAGTACAGGCCGTTCCACTTGGCGGACGCCGCAAGTCCCAGGAAGAGACCGGCCGCGATCCGCCAGGGGCGCAGCCCCGTTCCGGCACGGTCGCCGGTGGGCCCGTCCGGGCGCGTACGGCCCTCCTGGTCGACCGGCAGGGCCGCCGCGAGCAGGGCCCTCGCGCGGTCCCGGTCGACGAGCAGGCACCCGAACGCCGCCAGCACGAAGAACATGACGACGAGGTCGAGCAGGGCGGTGCGGCTCATCACGAAGTGCAGCCCGTCCACGGCCATCAGCGCCCCGGCCACACAGCCCAGCGACGTCGAACGGAACAGGCGGCGCCCGATCCGGCAGAGCATCAGCACCGACAGCGTTCCGAGGACCGCCGTCATGAAGCGCCAGCCGAACGGGTTCAGCCCGAACATCCACTCGCCGAGGGCGATCACCCACTTCCCCGCCGGCGGATGCGCGACGAACGCCCCGGCGTCGGAGAGCGGGATCACCTGTGGACGGCCCAGGATCTGCGGGTCGGAGACCGTACGGTCCGGCCAGCCGCTCTCGTAGCCGAGCCGCAGCAGGGACCAGGCGTCCTTGGCGTAGTACGTCTCGTCGAACACCAACGCCCGCGGGCTCCCCAGATGCCAGAAGCGCGGCAGCCCGGCGAGGAACGCCACCAGCAGCGGTCCGCTCCAACCGGGACGGCGCGCCGCCGGACGGGACAGCCCGAGCGCGCGCCACGGCCACGACACGGGCTCGGGGAACGGTACGACCAAGCGGTCGCGCACGGACGGCGTCGGGCGCGCGTCGTACCCGAACCGCCGCAGCCGCTGCTCCCAGGAGGCGGAGTCCACCGCACGCACTCCGGCCGGGCGTACGCCCGCGGGGCCGGTGCTCACTGAACGCGGCCGCTGTTCGGAGCCCCGAACCCGAGTGGTGCCGCCCGGGCGGTCGAGACCTCCGCGGGAACCGTGGGAACGAGGCGGGCCGTCGACGGGACGGGGACCGACTCGGCGGAAGTGACGGGTCGGGGCGACGGGCCGGCCGGCCCGCCGTCCGCGAGGGAGCCCGACAGGACCGTCAGTGCGATCCCGAGCCCGGCGACGGTCAGCACGGACCCGGTGGCCATCCAGGCCGTCCGGGTGCGCTGCCTGGCGCGCACGGCAGCCCGGAGCCGGTAACGATGGCGTTCCTCGAAGGGCGCCAACTCCCGGACATCACGCATCAACCGCGCGAGCTCCTGCTCGAAGTGGTCCATGGATCCTCCTCCTTCACTCGCCCGGTCCGGCCGTTCCGCCCGGCCTGACCGTTCCGGTCGATCCGACTGATCCGACCGGTGCAGCCGTCTCGGCCGTCGCGGCCGGTCCGGCCGTCTCGGCCAGGAGCCTCCGGAGCCGTGCGACGCCGCGCGCCGTCAGCGAACGAGCCGTACCCACCGGGCAGCCCAGGGCCTCGGCGACGGAGCTCTCGGGCAGGTCCTGGTAGTAGCGCAGCACCACCGCGGCTCGCTGCCTCGCGGGAAGCAACGCCAACGTGGCCTCCAGCCGGGTACGTTCGTCCACGGCGGCCGTCTCGTCCGCCGTCCCGGGCGGATCGGGCAGCGTGTCCACGGGGTGCTCGCCCCACCAGCGCCGCCGCGCCGAGCGGGCCGCGGCACGGACGAGAATCCGGCGCAGGTACGCCTCGGGCGCCTGACCGGCCACCCTCGGCCAGGCGAACCAGAGCTTGACCAGCGCCTCTTGGAGCAGGTCCTCCGCCCGGTGCCGGTCCCCACCGGTGAGCAACCGCGCCAGATGGAGCAGGGCCGGCCACCTGGCTGTGACGAACCGGTCGAACTCCTCTGCCCGTGATCGCCCCATCGGTCCCGCCCCCTCGCCTTTCCGCCCGCTCATCGGCCCCGCCGCGACTCCTGCCGGCGGCGGAGCGGCGTACACGCCGACGACCCGTATGCCGCCGCGCGACCGCGGACACGCCCTCCACCTGTGACAAAGACACTGGCGCCCGTCCTGCTATGCACTCCCGCCATGTGGTCTGCATCACATGGTGTGTGTCTTCCGGGTCGGTGCCACGCGACGAGGCGGTCGGGCATCAGCTTCGGTCGCGGCTTCATCGCCGACCCCGGCCTGGGCGAGCGTTTGCGCAACGGACTCCCGATCGCCCTCGTCGACGAGGCCACCTGCAAACTCGGTGGCGTGTGTGCGGGCACCCGTGGGGGTTACCCGGCGCCGCGCATTCGGCGCGCGCGCTCGAACTCGGCGACGTCCGGCATCCAGGGGCCGTGCTGTCCGAGCGCGGCGCAGCCGCCGCGGACGAAGGCGCTCACCAGCGCCCGGTAGCCGTCGAGCCCGTCGACCAGGCTGTACTCGACCCGGTACTCCGGATCCGACCCGCCCTCACCCGCGCGCACCGTCGTGACCCGGGCGGCGGAGTCCGCGTAGAAGTGGAGCTGGATCCCTTCGCCCATCGTCTCGTCCTCGATGGTGAACACTTCGTTGTCCGAGGCGGACCGGTCGCCGACGAACTCCCAGAACTCCGCGGAGGCGGAACGGGAACTGGCCGACAGCCACTTCTTCTCGACGCCCTTGTCGTCGGTGAACGACAGACTCGTCTTCCTCGCACTCCCGCCGGAGCCCGCGTTGCCGCCGGCAGCCTCCTCGTCATCCTCCACGGGTGCGTTCCGGGAGCGGTCGGCGGCCTCCGAGCACATCAGGAAGCTCACGGTACGCACCGCGTCCTCGCCGAGCTCAGGGTGTGCGCGGCGTACGGCAGCGTCGACCGCCGTCGCCAACCGGTCCCAGTCGCGCTTGTCCGTGGCGCGCTTTCCCCGTCGCGGATCGCGGCCGATCCACATCCCGGTGCACGCCTGCTCCGCGGTGGCGATCACGTGCAGGACCCCGGGCAGCAGCGCGGGGTCGACGGCGTCGGGTTTCCGCTCGGGAACCGTCGAGCCGTGCAGGTACTGGCCCGTGTACTTCAGAATCGCGGTGTCGAGCGGGCCCAGGACCGTTCCGCGCCCGGCGCGACGGCGGTTCGCGTGGTACTCCTGGGCCCGTTTCCCGTTGGACGTCTCCGTCGCCGCACGCATCGCCGCGCAGACCTGACCGCGATCGAGCAGAGGGATGTCGGCCCCGTGGGCGACGAGCCGGCCTCTCTCCCACGGGATGCGCCGGAAGAGCGCGTCGACGTCGGCGGGTGCGGAGAGGAGGATCGGGTCCAGGAGCGCGACGGCAGCGTTCTCGTCGAGCCGGCCCCGGGTTCCGGCGGCGTCGCACAGCGGGAGAACCGCACTCCACAGCAGCAGGTGTCTGGCCAAGTCCTGCCGGATCACCCCGAAATGGGCTTCCCGGATGGAGAATGTGAACGTGCGAGGCGCGTGCGTGGCGTCGGCCCCGGCACCGAGCATCAGCTTCAACTCGCCGTCCTCGCGGACCACGGTCGGTATCCAGCCGTTCTCGCGCGCAAAGATGATGTCTCTGACGGTCTCGGTCTTCCCCATGGGACGAGAGTAGAGGCCGTCTGCACCGATCCGACGGCGACCTCCGTGGATGGCACCCGTGGGCGGTGGCGCCGTTTTCCGGCCATCGGCGACACCGAGTCGCGTGGGTGACCAGACTGGGCCGGTGACGAATTCCTTATCACCCTCATCTCCCTCATCACCCTCTTCGGACCTTCGAGCGGTCCTGTTCGACTCCGGCGGCGTGCTCATGCGGCCCATCGGCGGCCGGTGGAATCCACGTGCGGACTTCGAGGAGAACGTGCTGGCGCACGATCCCTCGATCACCTCCCGTCGCTTCGCCGAAGCCATCGCCGCCGGCGATCGCTTCATGGACGACTTCCCCGGCACGCCCGACTACGACGACTACCACCGGGTGCTGCTCGGCAGCCTCGGGCTTCGGCCGACGCCCGAACTCCTCGCTCGGCTACGCCGTGATGTGCATCCCTCGATGGTGCTCGAACTGTTCCCGGACGTCCTCGAAACGCTCACCGAGCTGAGGCGGCGCGGCGTGCGGATGGCCGTGGTGTCGGATGCCTGGCCGGACCTGCCCGATCTGCACGCGGGGCTCGACATCCACGACTACTTCGAGGTGTACGCGGTCTCCGCGGTGCTCGGCTGCGAGAAGCCCGACCCGCGCATGTACCGGCACGCGAGCGCCGGGCTCGGTCTCGACCCGTCCCAGTGCCTGTTCGTCGACGACATCCCGGAACTCGTCTCCGCGGCGGTGGCGCTGGGATACGAGGGCCGGGCGCTGTCCCGGACGGCGACGACGGACCAGGTCCCCGCGGACCAGGCCTCCACGGACCAGGCCTCCACGGACCAGGCCTCCACGGACCAGGCCTCCACGGAGCAGGTCCCCTCCATCACGACCCTGACCGAACTCCTGGAGCTCTTCCGGCCGTGAGGCGTACGGGGGAGCGGTGGGCCGGGTGCTCAGGAGTTCGTCGCTCGCCGGCCCCACCGCTCACCAGACCCCGTCGCGTACCGCCGCTCCCTCGGTGCTCTCGCGCAGGACGAGGCGGTGCGCCACGACGCGGTCCTGCGGGTGCGCGGATCCCGGGCGGCCCTCGTCGGCCGGCCCGGGGCCCGGGCGCGTCGCCTCGTCGATACGGCGCAGCAGCAGGTCCACCGCGACCCGGGCCACCGCCTCCTTGTCCGGGGCGACCGTGCTCAGTGACGGCACGCTGTACCGGCCGCCCTCCACGTCGTCGAAGCCGATGACGGCCACGTCCTCGGGCACCCGGGCGCCGAAGGAGTGCAGCGCCCGCAACGCGCCCAGCGCCAGCTGGTCGTTGAGGCAGAGAAGTGCGTCCGGGCGGCTGCCCTCGGCCAGCACCCGGTGCACCGCGGTGGCCCCGTCGCTCATGTGGAACGCGTCCACCGGCAGCAGGGAGGCGGGGTCGTACGCGATGCCCGCCTCGGCGAGCGCGGCGAGGAAGCCCCGGGTACGCGCCTGCGCGGTGCCGACCGCCCCGTCGTCCAGGCCGCCGACCGTGAGGATGTGCCGGCGCCCCTGCGCGAGCAGGTGAGCGGTGGCCTCACGCGCCGCGCGTTCGTTGTCGATCGCCACGTGGTCGGCGCCGTCGGTCAGCAACTCGCCCAGCAGGACGGTCGGCGGCGGTCCGGCGTGGGCGCTCAGGTCCTCCGGAGCCAGGGCCAGCGGGCTGAGGATGACACCGTCCACGAAGGTGGAGCCGAAACCGGCCAGCGCCGCCCGTTCCCGCTCCCGGTCCCCGCCCGACTGGTGGATCAGCACGGTCAGGGAGCGCGCCTCGGCCTCCCGGACCACGTGCCGGGCCAGTTCGGCGAAGTACGGGACGTCGAGCTCGGGCACGACCAGGGCGATGATGCCCGTCCGTCCGCTGCGCAGATGCCGCCCGGCGAGGTTGATGCGGTAGCCGAGGTGGTCGATCGCCTCCTGGACCACCCGCCGGGTCCGCTCGGAGACGTGGACGTAGTCGTTGAGCACGTTGGACACCGTCTTCTCCGACACCCCCGCGTGCCGTGCGACGTCCTTGATCCTCGGCCGTGCCACCAGCCACCTCCCAGCCCTTGGTACGCCCCGAGTCTATGGGTGCCTCCCGGGCTGCCCCGGGCGGGCTCCGGAGTGCCGGGCGGGGGACGGGTCCGGCACACAGACGATGACGCAACTCTTTACAGCCAATGTACATCGATGTAAAAACAGGGCACCGCACTGGTGGACCCGGTGCGGATCACCCCGATGTGCGCGGGCGGCCGACGGCTGCCGTGCCGATGGCGCCTGCCCTCGGCCGGGCACGTCGTCCGGCCGTCGAAAGGTCAGTGATGAGTTCTGCACCCCTTGCCCGCAGGCCACTTGGCGCCTGGGGCCCGAGTCCCGACGAATCGCCCGGCGTCGGCCGCCGTCGGCTGTTCCGGTACGGGGCGGCCGGGGCGGCGGCGCTCCTGGCCGCGGGTCCGCTGGCCGGCTGCGCTGCGCCGGCCGGCTCCGGAGGGCCCTCCTCGCTGAAGGTGTGGGACCTGTTCCAGGGCGGCGACGGCATGCTGATGGACGAGATGATCGCGGCGGTCTCCCGGGGCGCCGACGGGTTCCACGTGGACCGGACGATCCTGGACTGGGGCCCTTCTTACTACACGAAACTGGCCATGTCGGCGGCGGGTGGCCGGGCTTCGGACGTGGCGGTCATGCACCTGTCGCGCCTGGCCGGGTACGCACCCGGTGGCCTGCTCGACCCCTTCGACCTGGACCTGCTGGCCGAGTACGGCGTGACGGAGAAGGACTTCGCCCCCGCCGTGTGGAAGCGCGCCCAGCACGCGGGCACGGTCTACGCGATTCCGCTGGACGTCCACCCGTTCATCGTCTTCTACGACAAGGACGTGGCCGGAAAGGCCGGTCTGCTCGATCCGTCCGGCCGGCTGGCGCCGATGGGCTCGCCCGAAGCGCTGCTGGACGCCGGGAAGCGGCTGGCGAAGACCACGGGGCACTCCGGCATCCTCTTCGGGCACGTCACCGACACCGCCCAGAGCTGGCGTCAGTTCCTGGCGCTGTACGCCCAGACCGGCGCCTCCTTCACGCTGCCCGACGGCGGGCCGCCGAAGATCGACGTCGATGCGGCGGTGAAGGTCGTGACCTTCATGAAGCAGCTCTTCGACGGCCGGACGAACCCGAACAACCTCGACTACAACGGTGCGATGGCCGCCTTCATGGACGGCCGCGGCGGCATGATCATGGCCGGGGAGTGGGAGCTGCCCACCTTCCGGAAGTCCGGCATCAAGAACCTCGGGGCCGCCCCCTTCCCGCAGATATTCGACCGGCCGGCCGTCTACGCCGACTCGCACAGTTTCGTCCTGCCGCACCAGGACGATCCCGACCCCGCCCGGCGCCGCGAGGCGCACCGGTACGTGGCCGAGATCATCAAGCAGAGCCTGACCTGGGCGAGCGCCGGACACATCCCCGCCTACCTGCCGGTCCAGGCCCGCCCCGAGTACGCGAAGCTCGACCCGCAGTCCTCCTACGCGGCCGCGGCCGAGATCGCCGTACTCGACCCGCCGAACTGGTTCGCCGGAGCGGGCGGCAACTTCCAGAACCGCATGTGCCAGCCGCTCCAGTCGGCGCTGCTCGGCAATACCTCCGCAGAGAAGGCGGTACGGCAGATGGTCCGGGAAGCGGACACCCTGCTGCGCCAGCCCAACCCGGTCGCCTGACGACAGCCGAAGGAGCCGCATCGTGACCACCACCGCACCCGCCGGATCCACGGCGCCACCGCACGCCTCCGAAACCCCGCCGGCGCCGCGGCGCCGCCGCTCCCGCACCGGCGGCGGAGGCCTGTTCGTCCTCCCGTTCCTGGTGTTCTTCGGGCTCTTCCTGGTCTGGCCCGTCGTCCAGGGCCTCTGGATGAGCCTCACCGACGCCTCCCTCACCCTGCACGACCCCGAGTTCGTCGGACTCGCCAACTACGCCGAGGCGTTCGGCGACCCCGACGTCTGGAGCAGCCTCGGCAACACCGTCTTCTTCACCCTCATATCCTGTGTGCCGCTCGTCCTGATGGCCCTGGTCATGGCTCTGCTCGTGCACAGCGGACTGGTCGGCCAGTGGGTGTGGCGCCTCGCCTACTTCGCCCCGTACCTGCTGCCCGTCACGGTGGTCACGCTCATCTGGACGTGGCTCTACCAGCCCGACATCGGCTTCGGGAACCAGTTGCTGGCCTCCCTCGGCATGGAACCCGTCGGGTGGCTCTCCGACGAGTCGGTGGCGATGTGGTCCGTGGCGGCCCTCACCGTCTGGTGGACGGTCGGCTTCAACTTCCTGCTCTACCTCTCGGCCCTGCAATCCCTGCCCGTCACCTTCGACGAGGCCGCCGCGCTCGACGGAGCCGGAGCCTGGCGGCGGCTGTGGTCCGTCACCCTGCCCCAGCTGCGGCACACCACCGTCCTGGTCGCCATGCTCCAGGTACTCGCCTCGCTCAAGGTGTTCGACCAGATCTACATCCTGACCAAGGGCGGCCCCAACGGCTCGACCCGCCCGATCCTGGAGTACGTCTACGACGTCGGGTTCACCGGATACCGGCTGGGCTACGCCTCCGCGGTCAGCTACGTCTTCTTCGCGCTCGTCATCATCGTCTCCGTCGTGCAGCTCCGCTTCTTCCGTCAGGAGGGCTGACCGTGTCCGCCGTCTCCACCCCCGTCCGCCGTCCGCGCCGACCGGGCCGCGAGGAATCCGGGTCCCCCCTGCTGCTCGGCCACGGACGGCTGCCCCGCGTCCTCGCCGGGACCGCGCTGACCGTTCTCGCCGTCGTCTGGCTGCTGCCCTTCCTCTGGGCGGTCGCCACCTCGCTGCAGAGCGAGCAGGACGTGATGAAGTCGGGCCTGTCGCCGTTCAAGGGGGCCTTCACGCTCGCCGCCTACCGGCAGATCCTGGACCGCGGAAACGTTCCGACCTGGGCCTTCAACAGCGTGCTGATCGCGGTCCTGGTCACCGCGCTCACGGTGGCCGTCTCCACCCTCGCCGCGTACGGGTTCTCCCGCGGCACCTTCCGCGGCAAGCGCGCGCTGCTCGCCGTCACCGTCGCCGCGATCATGGTCCCGCCGCAGCTGCTCATCGTCCCGCTCTTCGAGCAGATGACGACGTTCCACCTGGTCGACACCTACGCGGCGGTCATCCTGCCGCAGGTCGTGGCCCCCATGATGGTCTTCATCCTCAAGCGCTTCTTCGACGGCATACCCCGCGAACTGGAGGACGCCGCCCGCATCGACGGCGCGTCCGAACTCCGGGTGTTCCGGTCGATCGTCCTGCCGCTGTCCCGCCCGATCGTCTCCGCCGTATCGATCTTCGTCTTCATCGGCGCGTGGAACAACTTCATGTGGCCCTTCGTCGTCACCAACGACCCCGACCTCATGACGCTCCCCGTCGGCCTCGCCACCGTCAAGGACGCCTACGGCATCCAGTACGCCGGTTCCATGGCGTCCGCCCTGCTGTCGGCCGCCCCGCTGATCGTGATGTTCCTCCTCTTCCAGCGGCGCATCGTCAACTCCGTGGCCACCACCGGCCTCGGCGGCGGCTGACCCTCATCGACCACTCGTGCCCGCCGGACCCCCTGCGCGGTGTCCGGCCCCCACCACCATCCGACTGGAGTCTCTGTGCACACCCCCTCCGTCCCCCGCCCGGAGTACCCGCGGCCGCAGTTCGTCCGCCGCGACTGGCTCAACCTCAACGGGACCTGGCAGTTCGAGACCGACCAGGGGGACAGCGGCCTCGAACGAGGACTCCTCGACCGTGAACTCAGCGGCGAGATCCTCGTGCCCTTCGCCCCCGAGTCCGAGCTCTCGGGCGTCGGCGACACCGACTTCCTGGAAGCCGTCTGGTACCGGCGCCGGTTCACCCCGCCCGCCGCATGGGCGGGCCGCCGAGTGCTGCTGCACTTCGGTGCCGTCGACCACGACACCACCGTCTGGGTGGACGGCACCGAAGTGGTGCGTCACCGCGGCGGCTTCACCCCCTTCACCGCGGACCTCGGCGAACTCGCCCCGGACGGACGGGAAGTGGAGGTGACCGTCCGCGCCCGCGACCCGAAGTCCGGCCCCCAGGCGCGCGGCAAGCAGGCGATCCAGTACGCCAACCACGACTGCAACTACACCCGCACGACCGGGATCTGGCAGACCGTCTGGGCCGAACCGGTCCCCGAGGCCCACCTGCGCCGCCCCCGCATCACCCCCGACCTGGCCGGCGCCGCCTTCTCCGTCGAACTGCCCCTGTCGGCCAACCGCCCCGGCCACCGCGTACGCGCCGTCGTCAGCGACACGGCGGGCGAGGTCTGCCGCGCCGAGGTGCGCGCCGACC
The DNA here is from genome assembly GCF_053596135.1 of Streptomyces sp. NPDC001770. NCBI lineage: Bacteria > Bacillati > Actinomycetota > Actinomycetes > Kitasatosporales > Streptomycetaceae > Streptomyces > Streptomyces sp. NPDC001770. The sequence continues at coordinate 25,291 of NZ_JBSFFN010000062.1, forward strand.
TGGATCTGGCGCCCCGGCTGCACCTCGCCCTCCCGGAGGGACGGCGCCGCGAGTGGAGCCCGGAGGACCCGTTCCTCTACGACCTGCGGCTCGAACTCCTGGGCCAGGAGGGCGAGGTGGTCGACAGTGTCGCGAGCTATGCGGGCCTGCGCGCCGTCGCCGTCCGGGGCAAGGCCGTGCTCCTCAACGGCCGCCCACGCTTCCAGCGCCTCGTCCTCGACCAGGGCTGGTACCCGGACGGCCTGATGACCGCCCCCTCCGACGAGGCCCTCGTCCGCGACATCGAGCTCGCGATCGAGGCCGGCTTCAACGGGGCCCGGCTGCACCAGAAGGTCTTCGAGGAGCGCTTCCTCTACCACGCCGACCGGCTCGGGTACCTCGTCTGGGGCGAGTTCGGCGACTGGGGCTGCGAGGTCGGCGGATCCTCCGGCGACAACCAGCGACCCGACGCCTCCTTCGTCGCGCAGTGGCTCGAAGCCGTCGAACGCGACTACTCCCACCCCTCGATCGTCGGCTGGTGCCCGCTGAACGAGACCTACCAGAAGCTCCACGACCGCATCACCCAGCTCGACGACGTGACCCGGGCGATGTTCCTCGCCACCAAGGCCATGGACACCTCGCGTCCCGTCGTCGACGCCTCCGGCTACTCCCACCGGGTCCTGGAGACCGACATCTACGACTCCCACACCTACGAACAGGACCCCGCCGCCTTCCGGCAGCTCGTCTCCGGACTCGCCAAGGGCGAGCCCTTCGTCAACGCGTACGAGAACGGCGCCGCCTACTCCCAGCCGTACCGGGGCCAGCCCTACTTCGTCAGCGAGTTCGGCGGCATCTGGTGGGACCCCGAGGCCGCCGCCGGGCAGTCCGGCAGCGACCGCACACTCTCCTGGGGCTACGGCGACCGGGTGCGCACCGAGGACGAGTTCCACGAACGCTTCGCCGGCCTCACCGGAGTACTGCTGGAGGACCCGGACATGTTCGGCTACTGCTACACCCAGCTGACCGACGTGTTCCAGGAGCAGAACGGCGTGTACCGCTTCGACCGCGGCACCAAGCTCGACATCGCCCGCATCCGGGAGGCCCAGCTGCGGCCCGCCGCGATCGAAGGTCCCGACGCGGACTGACGGATACGGACGGGTGTCCGGTCCCCGGGGACCGGACACCCGCCCGTCTCAGACCCGCTGGAGCTGCCAGAGCTGGGGCTGCTGGCCGTTGCACGTCCACTGCTGGACGTTCGCCCCCGCCGTGCGCGAGCCCTGGGCGACGTCCAGGCACTGCCCGGCGGACTTCACCACGAGGCGGTAGTAACCGCGCCCGGCGTTCTCCAGCCGCCAGTCCTGCGCCGCCAGCGCGTTGCAGTACCACTGGCGGACGTTCGCGCCGGGGGTGGCGGAGCCGTTCTCCACGTCCAGGCAGTAACCGCTGTTGCGAGCGGTGAGCGTGAAGAAGCCGCCGCCGTGCGCCCGCAGGGTCCACTCCTGCGGACCCAGACCGTTGCAGGTCCACTGCTGGACGTTTCCGCCCGCGGTGCGGGAGTCGCCGGCCACGTCCAGGCAGTGCCCGCTGTTGGCGTTCACCAGCCGGTACACCGCCCCGTCCACCACTCCGGCCGCGTCGCCGCTGCCGGTGAGCGGACCGGTCGCCACGTACGGGCGGCAGACGGAGCCGTCCCAGTCCGTCGAGATCTGCAGCACCGTGCGTCCGTCGGCGGAAGGCAGCAGCGGAGAGCTGTAGTTCGGGCAGTAGGTCGCCGTCGGGGAGGCGACCCGTACCGGGGCCTCGATCTCGTACCACGGACCCGTGCCGTTCTCCGTGTTGGCCAGGATGGTGCGCCCGCTGTCCGCCGCGGGCGTGCCGTCACGGTTGAGGAGCTGCTGGCCGACGAGCAGGATCCGGCCGTTCGGCCCGCCGCCGGGCGCGGGGGCCCAGGCGATGGTGGGCGCGGCGCGGAAGTACTTTCCGTCCACCGTCTCCGGGCGGTACCCCAGGAAGGTGGGCGAGCCCCAGTCCCAGCCGTCCGGAGAGGTGCGGTAGTGCGCCACGCACTGGTACTGCCCGCCCGGGTTGCAGATCTCGTAGCTCATCAGGTAGGTGCCGTTCGGCAGCCTGCGCACCACGGGCATGCCCGGCCGGTCCGGTTGCCAGGAGCCGGCCACCGTGTCGTGCCGGTCCTGCCAGTGGATCCCGTCGTAACTGCGCACGGCGACCAGCTTCTGGGAGTGGGCCGGATCCGTCTCGTCGGAGTAGTGGCAGACGAGCGCGCCGTCGGGGGCCACGGAGAACTCCGGTTCCCACAGCCCACTGGTCCCGGTCGCGGTGGCACAGGATGAGAGGTACGACCAGGTGCGGCCCACGTCGTCGCTGCGCCAGACGCGCAGGTCCATCCGCCGGTTGGCCTCGTCCTGTCCGGCCGAGGAGGCCCACAGCAGCGTACCGGCGGGCAGGGCTCCGATCTGCCGGGGAAGTTCGAACAGGGTGGAGCAGCAGAGCCCCTGCCCGTTCGCCGCCTCCGGGTCGGCGATGCGGCCCACCTGCCGGAAGGTGGCTCCGCCGTCGGTGCTCTCGTGGACGGCGCCGATGCCGTTGCTGCCGTCGAAGGACACGACGCTCGCGAGCACCCGGCCGTTCGCGGCGCCGCTGTGCTCCAGCCGGATGGCGCGGGGGTAGAGGCCGGTACCGCTGCCCAGGGGCGTGCCGGTGGCCGCGAGTGAGGCGGCCTGGGGCACGGATCCGGGGAGTGCGGAGGTGACGGACCGTACGGGAACGGGTAGGGCCGCCGCCCCCGCCGCCGTGAGTGCCACGGTCAGCACGGCGACCACGACCGCCACGACGGCGCGTACCGGCCGTCCGGCACGGTGACCGCCGGCCGGGGAGACCGTGCGTGGAGACCGGGCGGAGAGGGAGAAGGGGGCGGAGCCGGGCGGTCGACGTGAGGAGAAGAGCACGGAGGTCCTTCCTGAAGGCGCGGTGGCGCGACAGGGCGGCCTGCGGGTGCGGGCCGCGGCTGTCGTCTCTTCGGGTTCGTGCACGGGGAGTGTCGAGGCCGGCAGCGGTGCGCGAGCGGGGGTGCGCACCTGCTGACAGCGCCACGGTAGAGCGACGTATACATCGATGTAAATAGTGCGTGCGGAACGGCGGTTGCCTCCTTTCGCAGGAGGAGGACCCCAGGCCGTGACCGTGTGGGTCCCGCCGGACGGACAGGGGTGCGCGGAACCGAGTTTCCGGTGGGGCCCCAGGGGCAGGCGTTCGGCATGGACAGAATCGAAGAAGTCGTGGAGACACAGGGCGACCTGCACCGTGTGGTGCTGGCGGCGGACACGAACGGTGACGGCAAGCCCGATGTGTGGATGACGGACACCACTGGGGACGGGGCCGCGGATCTGTACCAGTTCGACACCACGGGGGACGGCGAGGTCGACGTCACCATGGTGGAGCGCACCGGGACGGCCGGCCAGGACTGTGTCGTGGTCGAGGGCGACGGCGGCCACCCGGTGGAGGACTGAGTACCCCTTCGCTGTCGCGGGGGGGGGGCCGCCCCGAGAGGCCCCACCGCCGGAGAAACGGCGGACCCCGGCCCCGCGACCGCCCGGGGGGCC
>NZ_JBSFFN010000063.1:0-26874 GCF_053596135.1 Streptomyces sp. NPDC001770
CTCTATCAGACTCTTTCGTGTCCGATTCCCGGTCGAAGCGGGTCGAGCAGTTTTCGCTTTCCAGTTCTTCGCTTTCGCGTTTCCCTTTCCGGCGAGTCCGACTCTACCAGACCCTTTTTCGTTCCGTTTCCGGCCCGATAAGTAATTCCGGCGGCCTGTCGGGGGCCTTTGCCTTTCGGCGGATCCGACTTTATCAGAGATTCTGAGTCGGAATTTTCCGCTCCGATCCGGGTGGCCTCCGCGCACAAGTGCGCGTGCTGCTTCCCGTTCGGCGGAGAGCCAAACGTACTGGAGCGGGGTGCCTCGATGCAAATCGAGGCACCCCGCTCCGGTCGGACGGTCGATGAGGATCAGACCTCGACGACCACCGGGAGGATCATCGGGCGCCGGCGGTAGGTGTCGGAGACCCACTTGCCCACCGAGCGGCGGATCAGCTGCTGGAGCTGGTGCGGCTCCATGACGCCGTCCTGAGCCGACTTGTTGAGGGCTTCCTCGATCTTCGGCACGACGGCGGTGAACGCCGCGTCGTCGATACCGGAGCCCCGGGCCTGGATGTGGGGGCCGCCCACGATCTTGCCGGAGTTGGTGTCGACCACGATGAAGACCGAGATGATGCCCTCGTCGCCGAGGATGCGGCGGTCCTTGAGGGAGGTCTCGGTGACGTCGCCCACGGAGAGTCCGTCGACGTAGACGTAACCGGCCTGGACCTTGCCGACGATCTTCGCCTTGCCGTCGATGAGGTCGACGACCACGCCGTCCTCGGCGATGACGATGTGGTCCTTGGGGACACCCGTCAGCGCGCCCAGTTCGGCGTTGGCCCGCAGGTGGCGCCACTCGCCGTGCACCGGCATCAGGTTCTTCGGCCTGCAGATGTTGTAGAAGTACAGCAGCTCGCCGGCCGAGGCATGGCCCGAGACGTGCACCTTGGCGTTGCCCTTGTGGACGACGTTGGCGCCCCAGCGGGTCAGGCCGTTGATCACGCGGTAGACCGCGTTCTCGTTGCCCGGGATCAGCGACGACGCGAGGATGACCGTGTCGCCCTGGACGATCCGGATCTGGTGGTCGCGGTTGGCCATGCGCGACAGCGCGGCCATGGGCTCGCCCTGCGAACCCGTGCAGACCAGCACCACCTCGTCGTCCGGGAGGTCGTCGAGCGTCTTGACGTCGACGACGAGCCCGGCCGGCACCTTGAGGTAGCCCAGGTCACGGGCGATGCCCATGTTGCGGACCATCGAGCGGCCGACGAAGGCGACACGGCGGCCGTACTCGTGGGCCGCGTCCAGGATCTGCTGGATGCGGTGGACGTGGCTGGCGAAGCTCGCCACGATGATCCGCTTGTTGGCGTTGGCGAAGACCGTACGCAGGACGTTGGAGATGTCCTTCTCCGGCGGGACGAACCCCGGGACCTCGGCGTTCGTCGAGTCGGCGAGGAGAAGGTCGATGCCCTCCTCGCTGAGCCGCGCGAACGCGTGCAGGTCGGTGAGCCGGCCGTCCAGCGGGAGCTGGTCCATCTTGAAGTCGCCGGTGGCCACCGCCATGCCCGCGGGGGTGCGGATCGCGACCGCGAGGGCGTCCGGGATCGAGTGGTTGACCGCGATGAACTCGCAGTCGAAGACCCCGATGCGCTCCCGCTGTCCCTCGACGACCTCGAGGGTGTACGGGCGGATGCGGTGCTCCTGGAGCTTCGCCTCGATCAGCGCGAGCGTGAGCTTGGAGCCGATCAGCGGGATGTCCGGCTTCAGGCGCAGCAGGTACGGGACGCCACCGATGTGGTCCTCGTGCCCGTGCGTGAGGACGATGCCCTCCACGTCGTCCAGGCGGTCCCGGATCGTGGTGAAGTCCGGCAGGATCAGGTCGATGCCCGGCTGCTCCTCCTCGGGGAAGAGGACGCCGCAGTCGACGATGAGCAGGCGGCCGCCGTACTCGAAGACCGTCATGTTGCGGCCGATCTCTCCGAGGCCGCCGAGGGGAGTGACCCTCAGGGCCCCCTTCGGGAGCTTCGGCGGCGTACCGAGTTCGGGATGCGGATGACTCAAAAGACTCTCCTTACCACGCACGCCACGTACCGCTTGGGCACGTGGCGCGTGTGTCATTCGTGCACTTGCTGTTGTCAGGGGATGAACGCGTGCGAGCTGTCCTCGCGTATCGGGAGGTCTCGCGTATTCAGTTGTGAAGTCTGTGGTTACAGCTCTACCCCACCGGCGGCCAGGTCGACCTTGAGCTGCGCCGTCTCCTGCGCGGTGAGTTCCACCAGCGGGAGGCGCAGCGGGCCGGCCGGGAGGCCCTGGAGGGTGAGGGCGGCCTTCGTGGTGATGACGCCCTGGGTGCGGAACACCCCGGTGAAGACCGGGAGCAGCTTCTGGTGGATCTCCTTGGCCTTCTGGACGTCACCGCCGAAGTACGCGTCGACCAGGGCGCGCAGGTCCGGGGTGACGAAGTGGCCGACGACGGAGACGACGCCCACGGCGCCCACCGAGAGCAGCGGGAGGTTGAGCATGTCGTCGCCGCTGTACCAGGCGAGGCCGGAGCGTGCGATGGCCCAGCCGGCCCGGCCGAGGTCGCCCTTGGCGTCCTTGTTGGCCACGATCCGCGGGTGCTCGGCGAGCCGGACGAGGGTCTCGGTCTCGATCGGCACGCCGCTGCGCCCGGGGATGTCGTACAGCATCACGGGCAGGCCGGTGGAGTCGGCGATCGCGGTGAAGTGCCGGTACAGGCCCTCCTGCGGCGGCTTGTTGTAGTACGGGGTGACCGCGAGGAGTCCGTGGGCTCCGGCGTGCTCGGCGGCGCGGGCGAGTTCGACGCTGTGGCGGGTGTCGTTGGTGCCGATGCCGGCGACGATGTGGGCCCGGTCGCCGACCGCCTCGAGTACGGCTCGTACGAGCCGGTCTTTCTCCGCGTCACTGGTGGTGGGCGACTCGCCGGTGGTGCCGTTGACGACGAGGCCGTCGTTTCCGGCGTCCACCAGATGGGTCGCGAGCCGCTGGGCGCCGTCGAGGTCGAGTGCGCCGTCCGCCGTGAAGGGCGTGACCATAGCGGTGAGGACCCGCCCGAAGGGGGTCTGCGGAGTGGAGATCGGAGCCATGGGTAACACGCTACTCGTTGCTCGGCCCGGGAAGTCCCCTAGGGGGACGTCGATCTTGGAACCCGGCACTGCCTGCTCGGGGGTTCAAGCAGTGCCGGGTCCGTTTGATCAGCCTAGATGAACTTCATGAAACGCCGCAATACGGACACCGCCTACGGGGCTACCCGTCCGTTTTTGTTGAAGGCGGCATGAGTGAGGGGCATGAGGCGCGCCCAGTGCTCCTCCATCTGCTCACCGACCATCTCGATCTCGCGCTGCGGGAAGGACGGGACGGTCGCCAGCTCGTGCTGGGTGCGCAGGCCGAGGAAGTGCATCAGCGAGCGCGCGTTGCAGGTGGCGTACATCGACGAGAAGAGGCCGACGGGCAGGACGGCCCGGGCCACCTCGCGGGCGACGCCGGCGGCGAGCATCTCCTGGTAGGCGTCGTACGCCTGGCGGTACGAGTCCTCCATGGCGCGCCCCGTGAGCTCCGCCTGCTCGTCGGTGCCGTCGACGAACTCGTACTTGCCGGGGCGGCCCTGCTGGACGAGCTTGCGGGACTCTCCGGGGACGTAGAAGACCGGCTGGAGCTCCCGGTAGCGGCCCGATTCCTCGTTGTACGACCAGCCGACGCGGTGCCGCATGAACTCGCGGAACACGAAGATCGGGGCGCTGATGAAGAACGTCATCGAGTTGTGCTCGAAAGGGCTGCCGTGGCGGTCGCGCATCAGATAATTGATGAGACCCTTGGAACGCTCCGGATCCTTGGTGACCTCCTCCAGCGACTGCTCCCCCGCGGTCGAGACACGGGCGGCGAACAGGACGTCGGCATCGCCTGCGGCGTGTTTCACCAGTTCAACGGTGACATCGCTGCGGAAACTGGGCTTCGCGGGCTCGGGGGTGTCGGTCACCGGCGGGGTCCTTCCAATTGCTTCGCTCGGGCGGCGTCCACTCTACGGGGCCGCGTGGAGGGCTCGGTCCGGGGAAAACTCCGGAGGGTCCGCGAAAAGCGGGCACCGATCCGGCGTTCCGCGCGTCTGACACTTCAGAAGCACCTTCACCACAGTCCGAAGGAGATTTTCCTCATGTTCCGCCGGCGTGAATCCGTCCCGTTCTCGTTCGTAGCCGAGGCCGAGCGGTTCCGCAGCAATGTCACTCCGCCGCCCCGGCAACGCGCCAGCGTCTCCGAACTGGCGGGCCGCTCCCTCGTGGGGCTGGTCGTGGTCGCGGGCCTCGTGGGCTCGCTCCTCGTCGGGCTGCCCGCCCTCGACCCCGATCAGGCACCCGCGCACCACCAGAGGTCCGAGGCGTCCCAGGACCGCTGACTCGTACGGCCCCCTGGGGTGGTAGCAGTGGGAACCCGTCGGTAGCCTCACCGGGCACAGCAACAACGAGCGTGCTTGTGAGTGAGGATCAGTCGTGCCCCTGCCCTTCCTGACGGCCGACCGCGCGTTCGACGCGGCTGCGGAGGACGTCGCGCTGCCGTTCGACGACCACGACAACTGGCGGCGGCCCTACCGTCCCGGACCCTGGCGGGTCTCGGTGGCGGCAGGGCTGCTGCTGCTGTCGTCGTTCGTCCTGTTCGCGGCGACGATCATCGGTGTGGCCGGTGAGCCTTCGGGCGCACTGCTCGTCATGACGCTCGCCGCGGTGGTGATCGCCTGCGCGCTGCGGCTGCTGCGTGTCGGCGCCTGGGTGAGCCGGCACGGTGTACGCCGTGTCGGCTTCTTCCGCACCACCACGGTGGCGTGGAGCCGGACCGGTACGGTCCGTACGGTCCAGCAGCCGGTGAGATGGCTCGGACTGCCCAGGACCGTGCAGGGTCAGGCCCTGGTCGTGGCCCGTCGGGGCGCCGGCTCGCTGCCGCCGCTGATGACGGACCACGACGCGGACTTCCTGTCCCGGTCCGAGGCGTTCGACCGGGCCACCGACGCCATCGAGGCGTGGGCGGACGAGTACCGGCGCTGACGCGCCGCTGCCCGTTCTCCCCGTTCGAGGCGGTCCAGCACCACCCCCGGTGAATCCGGGGTCCACAAGCCGGTACGCGTCGCTCAGGCGGCGCGTACCGGCTTGTGTGCGTGCAGGGCGATGGCGCGCTGCATCGCCTTGCGCGCCCTGGGCGTGTCACGGGCGTCCTGGTAGGCGACGGCCAGCCGGAACCAGCAGCGCCAGTCGTCCGGCGCGTCCTCGGTCTCCTCCCGGCGGCGGGCGAAGACCGCGTCGGCGGAATCCCGGTCGATCCGGCCGGACGGGGTCCGGACGAGTTCGTCGACCGGGAGCCCGCCCTCCGCCTCCAGCTCGGCGGCGAGCGCGTTGGCCCTCGTCACGAACTGGGTGTTCTTCCAGAGGAACCAGATGCCGATCACCGGCAGGATGAGCACCGCCACCCCGAAGGTGACCGTGATCAGCGTGCCGTGCCGGATGAGGAGCAGACCCCTGCTGCCGGCCAGGACGAAGTAGAAGACCAGGACGGCGGCGGTGACGATGTACGAGATCTTTGCGCGCATGGCGGGGACCGTCAGTTCAGATCGAGGAAGTGTTCCAGCCCGAACGTGAGTCCGGGAGTGGTGACCACGCGGCGGGCTCCCAGCAGGATGCCGGGCATGAAGCTGCTGTGGTGCAGGGAGTCGTGGCGCAGGGTGAAGGTCTCGCCCTCGCCGCCGAGCAGCACCTCCTGGTGCGCGAGGAGCCCGCGCAGCCGTACCGAGTGCACGGGGACGCCGTCCACGTCGGCGCCCCGGGCCCCCTCCAGGCCGGTCGCGGTGGCGTCCGGCTGCGGCGCGAGTCCGGCCTCGGAGCGGGCGGCGGCGATGAGCTGGGCCGTCCGGGTCGCGGTGCCGGAGGGCGCGTCGATCTTGTTCGGGTGGTGGAGCTCGATGACCTCGACCGACTCGAACCAGGGGGCCGCCGCCTGGGCGAACTTCATGGTGAGGACGGCTCCGATGGAGAAGTTCGGCGCGATGAGCACGCCGGTCTCCGGGGAACCGTCCAGCCAGCCGGTGAGCCGGGCGAGGCGCTCGTCGGTCCAGCCGGTGGTGCCGACGACGGCGTGGATGCCGTTCCGTACGCAGAAATCCAGGTTGTCCATCACGGCGTCGGGGTTGGTGAGTTCCACCACGACCTCGGCGCCGGCCTCCGTGAGGGCCTCCAGCGCGTCGCCCCGGCCGAGGGCGGCCACCAGCTCCAGGTCGTCGGCGGCCTCGACGGCCCGTACCGCTTCCGATCCGATGCGGCCCTTGGCGCCGATGACGGCCACACGCAGCTTGCTCATGTGCTCTGCTTCCTTGATCGAACGGAGTGGGTACGGGCCGTCGGAGCGGCCCGGGACAGCCTTTAGGACACGGCCTGGTGGAGGCGGTCCGCCTGCTTGTCCTTGAGCGGACCGATGACGGAGAGCGAGGGGCGCTGTCCGAGGAGGTCGGCGGCGACGGCGCGGACGTCGTCGGGCGTGACCGCCGCGATCTGCGCCAGCATCGCGTCGACCGACATCTGCTCGCCCCAGCAGAGCTCGCTCTTGCCGATGCGGTTCATCAGCGCGCCGGTGTCCTCCAGGCCGAGAACCGTGGAGCCGGAGAGCTGCCCGACGGCCCGGGCGATCTCGTCGTCGGGCAGGCCCTCGGTCGCGGCCCGGTCGAGCTCGTCGCGGCAGATCTTGAGGACGTCGTGGACCTGGCTCGGGCGGCAGCCCGCGTACACGCCGAAGAGGCCGCAGTCGGCGAAGCCCGAGGTGTACGAGTACACGCTGTAGGCCAGGCCGCGCTTCTCGCGGACCTCCTGGAAGAGGCGCGAGCTCATGCCGCCGCCGAGGGCGGTGCTGAGCACGCCGAGCGCCCAGCGGCGTTCGTCGGTTCGGGCGAGGCCCGGCATCCCGAGGACGACGTGTGCCTGCTCGGTCTTGCGGTTCACGACCTCGACCCTGCCGGCGGTGCGCAGGAGGCGGGAGCCGTCGCGGGGGGCCATCGGCTCGGCGTCGGTGTCCGAGAGCGCGCCGGCCCGGTCGAAGGCCTTGCGGACCTGGCGTACGACCGTGGCGTGGTCGACGTTGCCCGCGGCGGCGACGACCAGGTGCCTGGGGTCGTAGTGCTTCTTGTAGAAGCGGGCGATCTGCCCGCGGTCCAGCGCGTTGATCGTGTCGACGGTGCCGAGGACCGGGCGGCCGAGGGGGGTGTCGCCGAACATGGTGTGCGCGAAGAGGTCGTGCACACAGTCGCCCGGGTCGTCCTCGGTCATCGCGATCTCTTCGAGGATGACTCCGCGCTCGGCGTCGACGTCCTCGGCGTTGATCAGCGAGCCGGTCAGCATGTCGCAGACGACGTCGATGGCGAGCGGCAGGTCGGTGTCGAGGACCCGCGCGTAGTAGCAGGTGTACTCCTTCGCCGTGAAGGCGTTCATCTCGCCGCCGACCGCGTCGATCGCGGAGGAGATGTCCAGGGCGCTGCGCCGGCCGGTGCCCTTGAAGAGGAGGTGCTCGAGGTAGTGGGTCGCGCCGTTCAGGGTGGGGGTCTCGTCGCGCGAGCCGACGTTGGCCCAGATCCCGAAGGTGGCGGAGCGTACGGAGGGCAGGGTCTCGGTGACGACACGGAGACCGCCGGGGAGCACCGTACGGCGGACCGTACCGATGCCGTTGGTGCCCTTGAGAAGCGTTTGGGTACGGGCGACGGCCCGCGCCTTCGAAGAGGCGCGGGCCGTCGTCACGGAACTACGGGACGTCACTTGGAGGCGTCGTCCTTCTCGTCTTCTTCACCCTCGACGACCGGGATCAGGGAGAGCTTGCCGCGGGAGTCGATCTCGGCGATCTCGACCTGGACCTTGGCGCCGACGCCGAGCACGTCCTCGACGTTCTCCACGCGCTTGCCACCGGCGAGCTTGCGGATCTGCGAGATGTGCAGCAGACCGTCCTTGCCGGGCATGAGGGAGACGAAGGCACCGAAGGTGGTGGTCTTGACGACCGTACCCAGGTAGCGCTCGCCGACCTCCGGCATGGTCGGGTTGGCGATGGCGTTGATCGTGGCGCGGGCGGCCTCGGCCTGCGAGCCCTGCTGGGCACCGATGTAGATGGTGCCGTCGTCCTCGATCGTGATGTCGGCGCCGGTGTCCTCCTGGATCTGGTTGATCATCTTGCCCTTGGGGCCGATGACCTCACCGATCTTGTCCACCGGGATCTTGACGGTGATGATCCGCGGGGCGTTCGGGGACATCTCGTCCGGGACGTCGATGGCCTCGTTCATGACGTCCAGGATGTGCAGACGCGCGTCACGGGCCTGCTTCAGCGCGGCGGCCAGGACCGAGGCGGGGATGCCGTCGAGCTTGGTGTCGAGCTGGAGCGCGGTCACGAACTGCTTCGTACCGGCGACCTTGAAGTCCATGTCGCCGAAGGCGTCCTCCGCACCGAGGATGTCGGTGAGGGCGACGTAGTGGGTCTTGCCGTCGATCTCCTGGGAGATGAGGCCCATGGCGATACCGGCGACGGCGGCCTTGAGGGGCACACCGGCGTTCAGCAGCGACATGGTCGAGGCGCAGACCGAGCCCATGGAGGTGGAGCCGTTGGAGCCCAGCGCCTCGGAGACCTGGCGGATCGCGTAGGGGAACTCCTCGCGCGACGGCAGGACCGGGACGATGGCGCGCTCGGCGAGCGCTCCGTGGCCGATCTCGCGGCGCTTGGGCGAGCCCACGCGGCCGGTCTCGCCGACCGAGTACGGCGGGAAGTTGTAGTTGTGCATGTAGCGCTTGCGGGTCACCGGGGAGAGGGTGTCCAGCTGCTGCTCCATGCGGAGCATGTTGAGGGTGGTGACGCCCAGGATCTGGGTCTCGCCACGCTCGAACAGCGCCGAGCCGTGCACGCGCGGGATGGCCTCGACCTCGGCGGCGAGCGTACGGATGTCCGTGACGCCGCGGCCGTCGATGCGGACCTTGTCCTTGATGACGCGCTCGCGGACCAGCTTCTTGGTCAGCGCGCGGTAGGCACCGGAGATCTCCTTCTCGCGGCCCTCGAAGGCCGGGAGGAGCTTCTCGGCCGCGATGTCCTTGATGCGGTCGAGCTCCGCCTCGCGGTCCTGCTTGCCGGCGATGGTGAGCGCCTTGGCCAGCTCGGTGGAGACGGCCTTGGTGAGGGCCTCCAGGACGTCGTCCTGGTAGTCGAGGAAGACCGGGAAGTCGCCGACCGGCTTGGCGGCCTTGGCGGCCAGCTCGGCCTGCGCCTTGCAGAGGGCCTTGATGAAGGGCTTCGCGGCCTCCAGACCGGCTGCCACGACCTCCTCGGTGGGGGCCTCGGCGCCGTCCTTGACCAGCTGGACGGTCTTCTCGGTGGCCTCGGCCTCGACCATCATGATCGCGACGTCGCCGTCCTCCAGGACGCGGCCCGCGACGACCATGTCGAAGACGGCGTCCTCGAGCTCGGTGTGCGTCGGGAAGGCGACCCACTGGCCCTTGATCAGGGCGACACGGGTGCCGCCGATCGGGCCGGAGAAGGGCAGGCCGGCCAGCTGCGTGGAGCAGGAGGCGGCGTTGATCGCGACCACGTCGTACAGGTGGTCGGGGTTGAGCGCCATGATCGTCTCGACGATCTGGATCTCGTTGCGCAGGCCCTTCTTGAAGGAGGGGCGCAGCGGCCGGTCGATCAGGCGGCAGGTGAGGATCGCGTCCTCGGAGGGGCGGCCCTCGCGGCGGAAGAAGGAGCCGGGGATCTTGCCGGCGGCGTACTGCCGCTCCTCGACGTCCACCGTGAGGGGGAAGAAGTCGAGCTGGTCCTTGGGCCGCTTGGAGGCGGTGGTGGCCGACAGCACCATGGTGTCGTCGTCCAGGTACGCGACGGCGGAGCCGGCGGCCTGCTTGGCCAGGCGGCCCGTCTCGAAGCGGATGGTGCGGGTGCCGAAGGTGCCGTTGTCGATCACGGCTTCGGCGTAGTGGGTCTCGTTCTCCACTAGTGATTTCTCCATACTCGTCGTCTTTCGTCCTGCCGCCCGTGTGGCGGAGGACGGTGCGTGGAGAAGCGCACCTGGTGTGCGGGCCGGTCTTCGATCGAAGCCCCCGGGCGTTCTTTCCCGGGTGCCACTACCGAGGACCGGCGGCTGCGGGAGCGCGCTTCTCCTCGTGCGTTCAGTTGGTGCGGTGAAGCGGGTGGTGCGGTGGTGCGTACGTCCAGATTACTGAGGTTGCCCCCGGTAGCGCACGTACAGCAAAGGGAGCGGTCCCCGGGAAGTGGGCACCGCTCCCTCTCACAGCGTGCTTACTTGGCGCCGCCGGCCGCACCGCGGCGGATGCCGAGGCGGTCGACGAGCGCACGGAAGCGCTGGATGTCCTTCTTGGCCAGGTACTGCAGGAGGCGGCGACGCTGGCCGACCAGGATCAGCAGACCACGACGGGAGTGGTGGTCGTGCTTGTGCGTCTTGAGGTGCTCCGTCAGGTCCGAGATCCGGCGGGAGAGCATGGCGACCTGAACCTCGGGGGAACCGGTGTCACCCTCCTTCTGGGCGAACTCGGACATGATCTGCTTCTTCGTAGCGGCGTCGAGCGGCACGCGTACTCCTCTTGATGTTCGATGCGCCCACGAGTGCCCCTGGTCTTGATCTCAGGGGAGCTTCCGTGACTCGGAGGCGAAGGTCCGATGGGCGCTGTCCCCAGAGTGAGACCGGGGACGCGTACACAAACGGCCACCGCACAGACTACCAGCCGTACGACAGCGCCCTCGCCGACCGCCCTCGCGCATGGGTGGGGCGGTCGGCGAGGGCGCGGGAATCAGCTGGTCAGGGACCGGATCGAGGTGTAGACGTCGAAGACGGCGAGGCAGAGCGGCAGGAGCGTCAGCAGGACGAAGGCCTCGGCGATCTCCAGGAAGCGGCCCCAGAACGGGGTGACCCCCTTGCGGGGCACGATCAGCCCTATGGCGGTGATCACCGCGGCGGCCGCGGCGACGGCGGCGGTGAGCCAGATCGTACGGATGTCGAGCGCCGTGGAATCGCCGCGCAGGGCGTCGATCATGATGCCGACCGGGGGGTTCAGGGCGAGCCCGAGGCCGAGGAGGACCAGCGCGCCGAGGCCGGCGGCCAGCGCGCAGGCGACCTGGGCGGTGTAGCGGAAGAGGTGCGCGCGCATCAGCATGGCGCAGCCGGTGGCCAGCGCCAGCAGCTGTCCGAAGATGTCCGCCGAGAAGCCGAGGACGGCCGCTCCGGCGACCGCCACCATGGCGCAGCCGCCGGCCAGGCCGAGCAGCAGCTCGTGGCCGCGCCGCGCCTGGGCGGCGATCCTGACGGCGTCGACCGGCCCCTGGGGGGCCTGCTCGCCGGTGCCGTAGTCGCCGCTGGTGGTGCGGGGCGGCTCGAAGCCGATGGGGAGGCGGGCGAAGCGGGTGGAGAGGCCCGGCAGGAAGCCGAGCGCGCCGACGGAGAGCGGGGCGCAGACGGCGGCGGTCTCGGCGGGCTCCAGGTCGGTGAGGATCGCGGCGAAGGTCACCAGCACGCCGACGGCCGAGGCGAAGACGAACGCGACGAAGGGGCCGTCGCCGGTGGGGGCGACGATCACCAGGATCACCGAGACGACGAGGACGGCGACGCAGGCCAGCAGGAACTGGAGGCGGCCGATCCCCTCCCCGGCGCCGAGCGGCAGCAGCCCGGACCCGGCGACCGCCCCGTTGACCAGGGCTCCTGTGCCGAGGGCGACCGCCGAGCCCCGGTCCTCGTACACCCGGGCGCGTACCCCGGCGACGGCGAGGAGCAGGACGGCGGCGACCGCGGCGATGACACCGGGGAGGCCGTGCATGTCGTGCAGCGGGTCGGCGGTCCACAGGACGAAGCCGAGGAGCGCGAGGAGGACCGCGCCGCCGAAGAGGCCGGAGCCGCGCATCAGGGTGTCGCCCCAGAGCGTGCGGTCGCGGGCCACGGCGGAGGCGACGGCGTCGGAGACGTCGTCGAACACGGCGGGCGGCAGCGATTCGGAGAACGGGCGCAGGGAGAGCAGCTCGCCGTCGAGGATCCGCTGGGAGGACAGGGTGCGTCCGCTGTCGAGGACGGTGCCGTCGCGGCGTACGAGGTGGTAGCCGACGGGTGCGCCCTCGGCGGGGCTCTGTCCGGAGAGCCGCAGGACCTCCGGGTAGAGGTCGGCGAGGGGGACGTCCTCGGGCAGTGCGACGTCGACGCGGCTGTCGGGGGCGACGACGGTCACCCTGCAGAATCCGGTTCCGTTGCTGGACGGGACCCCGGGGCCGGTTCGGCCGGGTCCGGTGGTCGCCGCTCGGGCCGTCGTGGTCACCTGTTGCTCCCCCTCATTGCGATGTCGCCGCGATGTCGCTGCCGTGTCTCTCCGCTGAGACGCGCGTT
This sequence comes from Streptomyces sp. NPDC001770, assembly GCF_053596135.1. Taxonomy (NCBI): domain Bacteria; kingdom Bacillati; phylum Actinomycetota; class Actinomycetes; order Kitasatosporales; family Streptomycetaceae; genus Streptomyces; species Streptomyces sp. NPDC001770. The sequence goes on from NZ_JBSFFN010000063.1 coordinate 12,373, forward strand.
TCGCGACCCGTCCCGAATGACCGGTTTTTTGGCGGTAGTTCGCGGGTGCGTACACGCGTCGCGCTACCCTACCGCTCTCCACCGGGCCTCTCCGTCAGTAGGATCTCTGCCCGGGCGGAGCCCGTCGCCACGGGGGCGTCGAGGGGAACAGATCTGTCCGGCAAGGGAATTGGTGAGTTGTGAGCCACATTGTCGTCAAGCGCCCTCCACGCGCGCTGCCCTCCGAAGTGCCGGACATGGAGGTGCAGTTGCAACCTCCTCCGGAGCTGCCGCGCGGGCAGCAGGAGGGCGCGATGATGCAGCTGCTGCCGATGCTCGGCATGGGCGGCTCGGTGGTCTTCTTCTTCATGACGCCGAACCCGATCATGCGGATCATGGGCATGGTGATGATCGCCTCGACGGTCGCGATGGCGGTCTCGATGCTGGTCCGTCACCGGCGTGGCACGCAGGGGGAGCTCGCCGACATGCGGCGCGACTACCTGAAGTACCTCACACAGACCCGGCGCGAGGTCCTGCGGACGGCACGCCTCCAGCGTGACGCCCAGTTCTATCTGCACCCGTCGCCCGAGCAGCTGTGGGCGCTGGTCGCCGAGGGCAGCAGGGTCTGGGAGCGCCGGGTCGCCGACGGCGACTTCGGGCAGGTCCGCATCGGCCTGGGCAACCAGGAGCTGGCCACCCTGCTCGTTCCCCCGCAGACCGCGCCGGTGGACGAGCTGGAGCCGCTGACCGCCGGGGCGATGCAGCAGTTCCTCAACACCCACTCGACGCTGGACGGGCTGCCGATGGCCGTCTCGCTCCGCGCCTTCTACCACGTGACGGTGAGCGGTGATCCGGACTCCGTGCGCTCCTCGGCCCGCGCCCTGATCGGTTCGCTGGCCTCGCTGCACTCCCCCGAGGACCTGGTCGTGGCGATCGCGGCGGACCGGCAGGCGTCCGCGCACTGGGAGTGGGCGAAGTGGCTCCCGCACGTCCAGCTGCGCAACTCCACCGACGGCGCGGGCAGCCGCCGGCTGATCTCGACGAGCTCCTCGGAGCTGGAGGAGCTGCTCGGGAACCGGATCGAGGGCCGCCCCCGGTTCCAGGCCGGCGGGCAGCCCCTGATGGACCAGCCGCACATCGTGGTGGTGCTCGACGGCGAGTCGGTTCCGCCGATGTCGGTGCTGGCCTCTCCGGAGGGCGTACAGGGCGTCACGGTCATCGAGGTCGTCCCGGGCGAGGTGACCGGCGCCCGCGGCGGGCTGTCCGTGGTGGTCCACCCGCACGTGCTCCAGCTGGAGTCGGGTCACGGGCTGGTCTACGAGGGCCTGCCGGACCTGCTGAGTTACGAGGCCGCGGAGGCGCTGGCCCGCCAGCTGGCCCCGCTGAACGTGGCGGCGGGCGGGGACGACGACGAACCGCTCCTCGCCAACCTGGAGTTCACCGATCTGCTGAACCTCGGGGACGCCTCCTCGGTGGATGTGAGCAGGACCTGGCGCCCCCGCTCGCAGGCGGAGCGGCTGCGTGTCCCGATCGGGGTCGGCGAGGACGGCACCCCGGTCATGCTCGACCTCAAGGAGGCCGCGCAGGAGGGCATGGGCCCGCACGGCCTGTGCGTGGGCGCGACGGGTTCCGGCAAGTCGGAGCTGCTGCGCACCCTGGTGCTGGGGCTCGCCGTCACGCACTCGTCGGAGACGCTGAACTTCGTGCTCGCCGACTTCAAGGGTGGTGCCACCTTCGCCGGGATGGCGCAGATGCCGCACGTCGCCGCCGTGATCACCAACCTGGCGGACGACCTGACGCTGGTGGACCGCATGGGCGACTCCATCCGCGGTGAGCTCAACCGCCGCCAGGAGATGCTCCGTGACGCCGGCAACTACGCCAACATCCACGACTACGAGAAGGCGCGCGCGGCCGGTGCGCCGCTGCTGCCGATCCCCTCGCTGGTGCTGGTGATCGACGAGTTCAGCGAACTGCTCACCGCCAAGCCGGACTTCATCGAGATGTTCGTGCAGATCGGCCGTATCGGCCGCTCGCTCGGCGTGCACCTGCTGCTGGCCTCGCAGCGCCTGGAGGAGGGCCGGCTGCGCGGGCTGGAGACGTATCTGTCGTACCGGATCGGTCTGCGGACCTTCTCGGCCGGCGAGTCCCGCGCGGCGCTCGGCGTGCCGGACGCCTACCACCTGCCGAACGTGCCGGGTTCCGGCTATCTGAAGTACGGCACCGACGAGATGGTCCGCTTCAAGGCCGCGTACGTCTCCGGCGTCTACCGCACGGGCGCGGAGCGGGCGTCGCTGCCCGGCGGGAAGCTGCCGGTGGACCGCCGGCCGGTCCCGTTCACGGCGGCGCCGGTTCCGGTGCGGTACGTGGAGCCCGAGCCGCAGCCGGACGTACCGGAGGCCCGCAAGCCCGAGGACGACGCGCTCGCGGACACCGTGCTGGACGTGATCGTGCGCCGCTTGGAGGGGCGGGGCGCATCGGCGCACCAGGTGTGGCTGCCGCCGCTGGACAACCCGCCGTCGCTGGACGAGCTGCTGCCCGGCCTCGCGCCGGTCCAGGGGCGCGGTCTGACGCAGCCGGGGTTCGAGGGCGCGGGGCGCCTGGTCGTCCCGCTCGGTGTGGTCGACAAGCCGTTCGAGCAGCGCCGCGACACGCTGTACCGGGACTTCTCCGGCGCGGCGGGGCACATGCAGATCACCGGCGGTCCGCAGTCGGGCAAGTCGACGCTGCTGCGCACGCTCATCGCGGGCTTCGCGCTCACCCACACCCCGCACGAGGTGCAGATCTACGGACTGGACTTCGGTGGCGGCGGTATGGCGTCGGTCAGCGGTCTCCCGCACGTCGGCGGGATCGCCTCGCGTCTGGACCCCGAGCGGGTGCGCCGTACGGTCGCCGAGGTGTACGGCATCCTGACGCGGCGCGAGGAGTACTTCCGCAGCGCGGGGATCGACTCGATCGCCACCTTCCGCCGGATGCGCGAGCGCGGCCAGGTGTCGGTGACGGACCAGCCGTGGGGCGACGTCTTCCTGGTCATCGACGGCTGGGGCAACTTCCGCAGCGACTACGAGGGTCTGGAACCGGCCGTCCTCGACATCGCGGGACGCGGTCTCGGGTACGGCATCCACCTGATCGTCACCGCCTCGCGGTCCATGGAGGTGCGGGCCAACCTCAAGGACCACCTGATGAACCGGCTGGAGCTGCGGCTCGGTGACGTCATGGACTCCGAGCTGGACCGCAAGTCGGCCGTCAACGTGCCGGCCGGCGTGCCGGGCCGCGGCCTGACGCCGGAGAAGCTGCACTTCATGGCGGCGGTGCCGCGCATCGACAGCATCAACTCCGACAGCGACCTCTCCGAGGCGACCGCCGCGATGAACCAGGAGGTCGCCCGCCACTGGACGGCGTCCCCCGCGCCGGCCGTACGCCTCCTGCCGCGCGAGCTGCCCGCCTCGGCGCTGCCGCCGGGCCACGCGCACCCGGAGCGCGGTATCGCGTTCGGTATCGACGAGAACAACCTGGAGCCGGTCTTCGTCGACTTCGAGCACGACCCGTTCCTCATGGTGTTCGGGGAGAGCGAGTCCGGGAAGTCCAACCTGCTGCGCCTGATCATCAAGCAGCTGACGGAGCGGTACGACGGCAACAGCTGCAAGCTCTTCGTCATCGACAACCGGCGCTCCCTGCTGGATGTCACCCCGCCGTCGCACCTGGCGGAGTACGTGCCCATGTCCAACAACATGGATCACCACATGGAGGCGCTGTACGACCTCATGCAGCGGCGTACTCCGTCGGCGACGGTCACCGCGCAGGAGCTGCGGGACCGCAGCTGGTGGCGGGGCCCGACGGTGTACGTGGTCGTCGACGACTACGACCTGGTCTCCACGTCCAGCGGCAACCCGCTCGGCCGGCTCACCGAACTCCTGCCGTTCGCGCGGGACGTGGGCGTGCGCTTCGTCATCGCCCGCAACTCGGCGGGCGCGGGACGGGCCGCGTACGAGCCGTTCATCCAGCGGATGACGGAGCTGGGCGCCCAGGGGCTGCTGCTCTCCGGCGACCCGAACGAGGGCGACATCATGGGCAGCGTGCGGCCGCGGCCGATGCCCGCGGGCCGGGGCGTGTTCGTCTCCCGGCGCCGGGGCAACCCGCTGGTGCAGACGGGGCTGATGGACGGGGAGCGGTAGGCCCCCTCAGGACCTCTACGGCCCTGCGGCCCGCCGCGGCCCGTAGACGAAACGGCGACGGCGCCCCCTCCGGTCCAGGAGGGGGCGCCGTCGGCGTTGTTGCCGTACCGGCACCCGGGTACACCGGCGTCGGTGCCGGTGCGGCTCCCGGGTACGTACGGACCGGGGCATGGGAAAGGACGGGTGTGGGCACCTCCCGCGCGTGCCCACACCCGTCCTTCAGGTCCTCGGTACCGCTGTCACGCCCTCGGGCGTCAGGGCCGGCTACATGAAGTTCTGCGCGGCCTTCTTGTCGCCGCCCTTGTACGCGGTCGACGCCTCGCGCACGGAGCGGGAGATCTGCTGCAGGGACTCGTGGATCGACCGGGCGTCCTTGTCCCAGCCGGCCTGAGCGGTGTCGTACGCGCTCTTGGCCTCACCCTGCCAGAGCTCGGCGACGGAGGCTACGCGGCGCTTGATCGCGGCGAGGTCCTCGTCGAGCTGCTTGCTCTGCCGCTCGATGGAAGCAGCGGCCGCCTCCAGGCTGGCGTAAGTGACAACGGTCGTACCGTCGGTGTTCGACATGTGGTCCTCCGATTCGGGGTGGTTGCGGGACGGCTGCCGCTCGGCGCGGGCAGCCGGCGGCGGTCAGAAGCCGCTGAGGCTCGACGTGGGCGCGGAGCCGCCGCCGGAGTGGCCGGGCACCACGTCGATGCCGCGGAGCGCGGCCGAGACCTCGTCCTCGGTGTTGCCGGAGAGGGTGCGGGCGGCCTTGATGGCCTCCTGGAAGTTCTGCAGCCGGATGCCGATCGACACCATGCTCTCGTTGATCTCGCGCTGCTTGTTGCCGAAGGCGTTGGCGCCTGCGCCCTTCCAGGAGCCTTCCACGCTGTCGATCGTCGCCTGGAGCGTCTTCAGCTGCCCCTTGACGGAGTCGAACCGCGTCGAGAGTTCGTTCTCCAGCTGGAGGAGACTGTGATCTGTGACCTTCTGGTCTGCCATGGACCTGACTTCCTTTCGGGTTCTCTCTACGGACCGGCAGGTGTTTCGCCGGAAGTTCGTGGGTGAGCCGGCCGCTCACGGTCGTCGGCCGTGGCCGTCGCCGGTTCGGCACCCTCACACGGTCAGACGGCGCCGCGGCGCCTGCGGAGGAAGTAGAAGACGCCCCCGCCGAGCACGACCACGACCACCACCGCGCCTGCGATCAGGCCGAGATCGCTGCCGCCGCCCTCCGGCTCGCTGGAGCCTGCCACAGCCGGGGCGTCCCCGGATTTGCCCTGCGGAGGCTGTGACGAACCTGAAGCAGAGGCGGAGGGGGGAGCGGAGGAGGAGGTGGAGGAGGAGGAGCCGGAGGGGACGGGCGAGGCGGTGGAGCCGGCCGCGCTCGTCTTCTCCAGGGTGAGCGGGCTGACGTCCGGGTCGCCGGGGTCGCCCTTGTGCTTGAGGAGGTTCATCGACGGTCGGATCAGGCCGTGGCCGAGGTAGGTGCTGACCTTGTCGTCGGCCCAGTCCCGGCCGGCCGTGTCGAAGAGGACCCGGAGGACCTGGTTCGCGGTCCAGTCGGGGTGGGCGGACCAGACGAGGGCGGCGGAGGCGGAGGCGATGGCGGCGGCCTGGCTGGTTCCGGTCACGGTGCAGTACGACTGGAATGTCTCGTCGCACCACACAGGCACGTTGGTTCCCGGCGAGGCCAGGTCCACGTAGTCGCCGTGCTCGGAGGTCTTGGCCACCGTTCCGTCAGGGCCCGCCGAGGAGACGCCGACAACCTCCAGATAGGCCGCCGGGTACGAGACGTAGTTGGTCTTGTCACCCGAGTTTCCTACCGAGGCGAAGAACAACTTGCCCTTGGACAGGGCGTACTTCGCGGCCTCCTTTTCCGAGTCCATCGCGAACTCGCCACCGAAGGACATACTGATGATCCGTGCGTCGCTGTCGGCGGCGGCTTTGATGGCATCCGCGGTGTCGGCCGGGTTGAAGTGCTTGTTGCTGTGCTGGAAGTCCGTGTCGGCTACGCGATAGGGAATGATCTTCGCGTCCGGGGCGAGCCCTTGCAGGCCGCCCCCTTCCCCCGTCCCGGCGATGAGCTCGGCCATGGAGGTGCCGTGACCGGTGTAGTCGTCGTTCTCGTCGCCGTCCGCCTCGGTGGCGTCCCAGCCCTTGAGTACCTGGCCCCGCAGCGACGGCGTATCGGGATTCACCCCGGTGTCGATCACCGCGACCGTGATGCCCTTGCCCGTGGAGACCTTCCACATCTCCTCGGCCTGCATGGCCTTGAGGTACCACTGCTTCGCCTGTACGTCCTGGGCCGTGGCGGACGGAGCCAGCCCGGTGAGACAGGCGCTCCACGCGGCGGTCGCGGCGAGCGCGCCGATCAGCCGACGGCGTGCTCGCCCGGCGCCTCGGGGCGTGCGGGCATGGCTCATTTCTGCGGTCATCCTGACTTCCGAACCTTCCACGTGCCTACTCGATCACCGGTGGCGCGGCCTCGGGCCGCCCGGCCGTCCAGGTCTCTTCGTCTTCCGTCAGGTAGTCGGGCCGCGTCGACGTGTTGTTCTCTTCTTCTTCCTCGTGCTCCTGCCGCCCTCCGGGTCGTACCAGGCCCGACCCTCCCGACGTGAAGCCCTTCCCGCCCGAACGGCCGCGCGGGGTGCCCACGACGCCGTTCTGGCCCGTGGTTCCGCGGCTGGTCGGCCGAGCCGCCGAGCCGCCGTTGCCGATGACTCCGCGCTGCCCGGTGCTCCGCGCGGACGCACCGCTCTGGCCGGACTTCGGACCGCCGATCACCGTGCCGCGACCGCCCGTGCGCGCGCCCGAGGTGCCGGTGCCGGAGGCCTTCTGCTGGGGCGTTCCGCCCGTGATGCCGCCTCGTCCGGCCCGGGGAGTGGAGCCCGTGCTCGAACCGCTCTGCCCCGCCACCGGACGGCCTCCGGTCACACCGGACCGGCCGGTGGCGGACGAGGTGCTTCCCGTACCGGTGGTGCGCCCGAAAGCCTGGGAGCCACCGGTCCGCCCCGAGTTCCCGGTGGGCGTGCGCTGGGTCGCCGAGGTGGTTCCGCCCGAAAGCCCGCCGGTCCGCGCGGAGCCCTTGGGACCGCTGGTGGTGCCGGTGACCGATTTCGAGCCGCCGGTCACGCCGTTGGGACCGAGAGGGCCCGTCGGCGGGAACGTCGTGGTGCCAGGGCCCTGGGTTCCACCCGTGGCGGGGGACACGGGCGACGGACCGGGCAGCGTGGTGGGAGGCGCGGGCGGCGCGGTGACGCTGTCGATCTCGGTGCGCGTGCTGCTGTCCAGGTCGGGCTTGGTGGATGTGCCCAGTTCCGTGGTGTGGTGCGCCTGCTGGCTGCTCTCACCGGTCTGTGGGCGCCTCACCACACTTTCGCCGCCGACGTGCCCGGAAGAGCTGCCTCCCGTCGATCCGGAGCTGCCTGACGAGGTCCCCGGTGTGTACCCGCCCGCAACCGGCCGCGGCATGTCCACCGACAGCTGCATGTCGAACCGGGGCGGCTCCTGCGTCGCGAGCACCTCCGAGCTGACGGAGTAGTAGGAGGCCAGCCGGTTGGCCTGGTTGATGGCCTCCTGCCGGTGATCCTCGACCCGCACGGCCGCCGCGTACTCCGGATTGCTGTCGAGGCGCTCCGGGGCCGGGATGTCCTTGACGTCCTTGCGGACCGCCCGGGTGTCGCGCGGCGGCAGGGAGCTCTTGACGGAGGCGAGTCCAGTGCCGGCGACGGTGATCTGGGTGGCCGCCGAGTCGGCGAAGTCGCTGAGCCGGGTCGCGTGGGCCACCAGGCCCGCTCCCCAGTCGCGGAAGGCGATGTTCGCCTCGCCCGTCCAGTCCACGGCGGCGATGTGGTCGCCGAGCTCCTTCGCCGCCTCCCTGATCGCGTCCCGCGCCTTGTAGAGCTCCTGTCCGGCGGCCTCCAGGTCCGCCGGGTTGGAGTGTTCGACCAGGTCGATCATCGCGTTGAGGTCGCGGTGCTCGAAGGAGGTCCGGCCCGCCGGGAGGCCCGAGCCGCCGAAGAAGGATCCGGCCACCTCGCGGACCCGCTCGGTGACGTCCGTACCGAAGATCTGGGCCTTGACCCGGCCCTGGTCGTACTCCTGTTGTTCCGCCGGGGTCCGCTCCGGCTGGTTCTCGTCGGTCATTCGGCTGCCCACCCGGAGTCGGACTTGTTGTCGTGGAGGTCTTCGTACTTCGTCCGGTCGTGTTCCTTGTCCAGACGGCCCTTGACCACGTAGAACCTGCGCCGCACCTCGTCCTCGACGTTGTCCATGCCGACGGCGGCGGCGTGCACGCCGAGGCTGAGGTACTCGATCTGGTCGCCCAGCGATTTGGAGAGCGAGGTGAGGGACTCGTGGACGCGGTTGTACTGCGAGTAGAGAGCGTCCGCCTCGGCGAAGCCGGTGTTCCCGCCGCTGAACGAGGTGCGGGAGATCTGCTGGGCACCGATCTTGGTTCGGCCGGCCGCGGAGCTCTCCAGGTCGCCGAGGAGTACGTCCACCCTCTGCTTGAAACGCTCCAACGCGCCGACGCCATGCTCGAGGTCGGCCTTCCCGCCGGTCGAGCTTCCTCCGTCATCACTTGGACGCACGGTGACTGCCTTTCCCCCGTTGTTCTCGTTTGCACAAACCGTCCTGCGTTGCGATCGCATCGGAACACCTCACGGCGATCGCACCCCCATACTCTATCCACCACCTCCGGAGGCTCCAACTGTGTTGTCAGCCATGTGACTTACAGATGGACACTCCGGAGAGGCAGGCCGAACCGGCTTCTTCTTGCCAACCGACCACCGAGCGAACGGAGATGGCGGGAGTCTCGTCGTCTCATGCCCCGGAAACCCGGCGACGACGCGCGTCGCGGAGCGCCACGGCGACTCCCGCTATCGCGGCGACCAGCACCAGGGCACCCACCACGACATAGGTGGCGAGACGGGCGTTCCGTTCCTCCGCCGTCTCCCCCAGGGTGAGTTCGGCCGGGGTCGGGGCCTCGGCGCGGCTCATTCCCTCGCGTGCGGTCGGCTCCTTGACCGGCTTGTCGTCCTCGGTGAGCGCGCGGACCGGGTCGACGACTCCCCAGCCCACCAGGCGGTCGCGTCCGGCGACGGACCGCTCGGCGGTCTGCTCGATCTGGGCGACGATCTCCTCCTGCTCCCACTCCGGGTGCCTGGCTTTGATCAGGGCGGCGACGCCCGCGACGTAAGGGGCGGAGAAGCTGGTGCCGTTGTCGGCGCAGTGCCCTCCGTCGGGCACGGTGGAGACCATGTCCACGCCGGGGGCCGCGACGCCCACCCAGTCGCCGGTCTGGGAGAAGCCGGCGCGTTCGTTGTTGCGGTCCGAGGAGGCCACCGCGAGCACGCCCGGGTACGAGGCGGGGTAGGTCTTCTTGTCGGTCGCGTCGAGGCCGTCGTTGCCGGCCGAGGCGACCACGACGACCTCCGCGGCGAGCGCGTGGTCGACGGCCTGGCGCAGTGCGGCCTCGGGCTCCACGGCGTTGGCGGTGTCCTGGGAGATGTTGATGACGTCGGCGTGGGCGGTGTCCACGGCGTAGTCGATGGCGGCGGCGAGGGTCTTCGCGGTGCCGTGGCCCTCGGCGTCGTTCTGCTGGATCGGGATGATCGTGGCGTCGGGGGCGAGACCCACGAAGCCGGTGTCCTCGGCTTCCCGGGCGGCGATGATGCCGGCGACCCTGGTGCCGTGGCCGACCGTGTCCGTCGTGCCGTTCTCCTTGCCGCGCGGGACGGGTTCGCCGTTCTCGTCCTTGATGCCCTTGTCCATCAGGTTGATCCCCGCCGACGTGTCGACGGCCTTCTTCAACTGCGGGTTCTTGACGTCGACTCCGGTGTCGATCACCGCGACCCGGACGCCCTTCCCGGTGGAGCGGCTCCAGAGTTCGTCGAGCAGGACGCGCTGGAGCGACCAGGGGCGGCCCGCGTACGGCTTCGAGGGAAAGGTGCACTGGGTCGCGTCGTCCGCGAAGGCGGGCACGACCGGTACGGAGACCAGGGTGACCGCGGTCGCGGCGGCGACGGTCAGCAGACGCCGCTTCAGAGAGTGCGCGTGTTCCGGGGAGTGCGACGGCCGCGCGGGCCGCGGAAGGTTCTCCAGGGGGGTCATTACTGTCCGCCGCCCTTCTCAGGAGCCCTGCGGCTGGCGGGCAGCCGCGGTCGACAGCCGGGGGCCGGTCGGCAGGAACTCGGACCAGGCCGCCGGGACCGGGGCCGGGGTGACCTTCCCGTACCCGAGCCGGTTCTGGGACTGCTGCGCCTCGGCCAGCCGCGCGGCCTTCTCCTCGGCCGATCCGGATTCACCGATGCCGGAGTCGCCCCGCGCGCTGTCGCCGTTGGACTGCATCGCGTACCGCAGCCCTGTGTCGGTGACCAGGAAGAGGTACCCGGCGGAGGTGTCGGCGCCCTTGAACTGACGGAAGAGCTGGCCCGAGCCGGGGGTGACGTACGCGCTGCTGGAGCCGGTGGGCAGGGTGGCGGGGAAGCCCGTGCCCGCCCAGGTGGAGAGGGTGGTGGCGCCGCTGTCGCCGTCCACCGCGCGCAGCACATTGCACACGGTGTTGCGGCTGCCGCTCGCGGTGCTCGCGGAGTTGACGGCGCGCGGGGCGTCCTTCGGCCATTTCTTGGCGTCGCCGAAGGCCTGGCCCGGTGCGATGGCGGCGGCGCTGACCGCCTTCGCGGTGCCCGCCTGGCCGAGGCCGATGAGGTCGCGGCTGCTGAGGAGCAGCTTGGCGGTGAACTCGGAGACCGGTGCGACCCGGCCCTGCAGGACCACGTACTTCTGGGTGGTGGTGCCCGAGGTCGCTTCGAGGACCATGCCGACCTTGTCGAGCGCGGGGTCGAGCCCGCCGCCCACTCCGGCGCTCGCCCCGGGCGTGCCGGGGACGGAGGGGAAGGTGATGGGGTCGCCGGTGTGCAGGGTCGCCAGCCAGGCGGAGGAGACCCGCTGCGGGGTGCGGCGCTCGCCGACGAGGGTGCGCAGCAGCAGTTCGTCCTTCTTGTCGACCGTGTACGCGCGGCCCTCGGCGTCCACCACGTGGCGGACGCCGTCCGGGCCCTCGACGTACATCAGCTCTCCGGCGGTGAGCCGCTCGGTGCCTTCGGTCTTCTTCTCCTCGCGCTCGGCGAAGACGAAGGCGGCCTTCTGGATCGCCCGGCCGCCTTCGCCGGGGCGCTCGCAGACGGCCCAGCGCTTGGCGGCGCCGGCGTCGCCGCTCTCGGGCAGGCGGTCGGGGGCGTAGGGGATGCCGAGGGTCGCGCCGTGCGGGATCCTGCCGCTGTCGAGTTCGGACTCGGCGACGTTGACGACCTTGCCCTTTTCCGGGTCGAGCAGCAGTTTCGCGGAGGACATGTTGAGGACGGGGTGGAGCTGGGTCTTGCCGTTGGTCTTGAGGACGACGTATCGGGTCGTCGACTTGCTGGCGATGATGACGTTCTCGGCGGGGGTGTCCCAGCCGGTGGGCGCCACTGGCTTGAACATGCCCCAGGCGCCGAAGACCGCGAGGATCACGACGCCGGCGACGGTTCCCGGGACCACCGCGCGCAGGGGGCGTGGTGCGCCCTCCTCGGAACCGCTCGGATGGGGTTGCACGAACTGCGCGATCAACCTCCGCTTCGCAAAGGTGTAGGCGTTGAGTTCGTCCCGCCTTGATGCCATGATCCGCTGCCCCTTCTCCCCGACGGGCGACCAGATAACCACATCCGTTTGCGGATTCAGTTGTCGCACCGGCGCCCCTACTATGCCTGTTGACGGTGCGCGGACACGCCTCAGGTAGGGTGATCGCCCGGTCAACACCCGCGGGAAAAAGCTAAATAGGGACACGAGGGGGCAACACGGCGATGGGCACTGCGACGCGCGAGCGTACGGGCCGGGGGACCGCGGACGCGTCCGGCACTTCCCGACGGCAACGCCGTGGACGGCGGCCCGGGAACGAACCCGCCACCGCCTCCGCCGCATCGGCCGCACCCGCCTCCGCGGTGCTGCGGTCGGCCTCGCGGACCAGCCGGGTCAGCCCGCTGCTGCGGCAGCTGGTGCTGGTCGAAGTGGCGCTGGCGGCGGCCGCGGTGGGGGTCGCGCTCGGCGGGATGTGGCTGGTGCCCGGCATGGTGGTCGCCGGTGTCCTGGTCGTGATCGCGGTCATCCGGCGGCGCGGTACCGCTCTGCAGGACTGGTTCTCCACGGCGCTCGCGCTGCGCGCCCGGCAGCGGATGCCGGTGCGTCACGCACCGGACGCGGAGGCGTCGTTGGCGCCGATCGCGGAGAGCGTGCCGGGTTTCGCCCCCTTCGTCTACATCGACCGCGAGCGCCGTACGGTCGGGATGCTCGGCGACGGCACCTTCCTCACCGCCGTGGTGCGGGTCGAGGCGAGCGGTGAGGCGCTCCGTCCGGCGTTCGGCGCCCGGGCGCTTCCGCTGACCCTGCTCGGCGAGGCCCTGGAGGTGGACGACATCGTGCTGGAGTCCGCGCAGCTGGTGCAGCAGGTCCGCTGCGCCCCGGCACCGCACCTTCCGGCCCGGTCGGTGGCCCGTCTCTCGTACGCGCCCCTGCAGGAGCAGACCGGGGCTCCGGCGCTGCGGATGACGTGGGTGGCGGTGAAGCTCGACCCGGAGCTCTGCCGCGAGGCGGTGGAGGCGCGCGGGGGCGGGGTCGCCGGCGCCCAGCGCTGCCTGGTGCGGATGGCGGACCACGTGGCGAGCCGGATCACCGGGGCCGGGTTCCGGGCGACGGTGCTCGACCAGGAGGAGCTGAACGCGGCCGTCGCGACCTCGGCCTGCGCGAACCCGATCCAGTCGGCGCGGGCCGTGCGCCAGGAGGCGGCGACGCAGCGCAGGACGAAGGAGACCTCGCGGGTGTGGCGGTGCGACGACCGGTGGCACACGACGTACGCCGTCGACCGCTGGCCCGAACTGGGCCGCGGCGCGACGCCACTGCCCAAGCTGGTGGCGCTGCTGACCTCGGTACCCGCGTACGCCACGACGTTCAGCCTCACCGTGCGGCGCGGCGCGCACCAGGGGGCGGTGTCGGTGGCCGGGCACGTCCGGATCACCGGAGGCTCGGACACGGAACTGGTGAGCGTGCGCAGGACGTTGGTACAGGCGGCCCGGGTCGCCAAGGTCGGTCTCGTACGCCTGGACCGCGAGCAGCTGCCCGGTGTACTCGCCACTCTTCCGCTGGGAGGCGCGCAGTGAGCCGGATCATGTCGCGGCACGGGCTGCGGGGTCCGCGTCACGCTGGCCATTCCATCGCGGCGGACCATCTGGGCGCGCTGTCGCTGCCCGTCGGCGACGACGGCGTGGTGATCGGCAACGACGCGGAGAACCGCCCGCAGATCATCGGGTTCCACCGCCCGGCCCCGTACGACGTGCTGCTCATCGGCGGTCTGTGGACGGCTCAGGTGCTGGCGCTGCGCGCGGCGGGCACGGGGGCGCGGGTGGCGGTGGAGACGGGGCGCACCCAGGCGTGGACCGCGCTGGCGCAGGCCGCCGGTGCCGGACTCGAGTGCGTCTCCCTGCACGAGGTGGGCCGGGTGCCCCCGACCGGTGCGACGGTGGGCAGCCCGGTGGTCGTCGTACGGGACTGCGGGATGCGGCCGCCCCGCGGGCGGGTCGTCTCGTCGCCGTGGCAGTCCGTGCTGACGCTGCTCCCCTATCTGAGCCCGGTGGCACCGCGGTTGATGCGGTCCTCGTCGCTGGTGGGCGTCCAGCGGGTCTCCCCCGCCGAGGCCGATCAGATCGGCCGCATCCTCGGCCTCTCGCCGGTCGAGACCGAGGCGCTGCCCACCCTGGCGGACGGCGTCACCCTCTGGGTGTCGGGCCGTGAGCACCACTGGGTGATGACGAGCGCGACGGACGCGGAGACCGGGCTGCTGGGCACGGCTCGCAGGATGGACTGAGGCACTCGGGCCGAAGGTGTCGGGCCCGGCTTAGCACCCCGCGCAAGGAGTCGGGCCCGTTTCCGTCGAAAGGCCCGGAATCCGTCCTGTTCCGCACCGGGGCACGGCCGTTCAGTGGACCATGGACCCCAACGTCACCGTTCGATCGAAAGGGGCGCCGCAATGGGCACCCAGCAGGAGAAGGACGAGCTCTACGCGCTCGACATCACGGACGCCGTGTGGCTGAGCGCCCCCGGCACCGAGAACGACGAGGAGCGGGTCGAGATCGCGCATCTGCCGGAGGGTGCGGTCGCGATGCGTTCCTCGCTGGACCCGGAGACGGTGCTGCGCTATACGGAGGCGGAGTGGCGGGCTTTCGTACTCGGCGCCCGTGACGGGGAGTTCGACCTCAAGTAGTAGTAGTGGATGCGTGAAAGGGGGCGGCGGCCCGGCCGGGCCCGCCCCAGATCAGAAGAGCACAACTCTTAACAACAG
>NZ_JBSFFN010000064.1:0-23760 GCF_053596135.1 Streptomyces sp. NPDC001770
GCGCTTCCCTTCGTTCTTGCGTTTCCGACTCTATCAGACTCTTTCGTGTCCGATTCCCGGTCGAAGCGGGTCGAGCGATTTTCGCTTTCCAGTTCCTCGCTTTCGCGTTTCCCTTTCCGGCGAGTCCGACTCTATCAGATCCTTTCGGGCCTGATTCCCAGTCAGCGGGCTTGTCCTCCGGGCCGTTTCGGGCCCTTCCGACGCTCCAAACTCTAGCGGTTCTTCCCGGCGGCTCATAATCGGGCCTTCGAAATGAATTCCGGCATGCCGAAATTATCCCGAGCGGGAGTTCGTGCAGAGTTTGGTTGCCGCTGTCAGCGGCGGGATCGGCTGTCCCGGAACCTTCCGGCTCCTTGACAACTCGGAGAACTTTACGGATCGGGGTGCGCGGTGTCAACCCTGGTCGGCTGGTCCGTGCGGGCTCGGCGGCAACAGCGCCGGGGCGGCTCAGGAGAGGTCGGTGAGCCGGCCGTCCGCGTCCGGCTGGGCTTCCTCCACCCGGCGCAGCAATCGGATCAGGAGATCGCTGAGGACTCCGCGTTCGTCGCCGGAGAGGTCCTGGAGGACGTCCTCCTCGAAGACGGTCGCCATGCGCATCGCCTCCAGCCACTTCGCGCGGCCCTCGTCGGTGACCTCCACGATGACGCGGACCCGGTTGTTCTCGTCCCGGTCGCGGGTGACGAGGCCCTCGGCCGCCATGCGGTCGATGCGGTGGGTCATGGCGGCGGGAGTGAGCCCGAGGCGCTTCGCGAGTTCGCCGGGGCCGAGGCGGTAGGGGCTGCCGACGAGTACGAGGGTCTTGAGGACCTCCCACTCGGCGTTGCTGATGCCCAGCGCCGCGAGCTGTCTGCCGTACGCGACGTTCATCCGGCGGTTGAGTCGGCCCAGGGCCGAGACGACCTGCTCGACCTGCGGGTCCAGGTCGCTGAATTCGCGCTGGTAAGCGGCGATCTGCTCGTCGAGGCTCGGCTCGTCGGGATCCAGCTCGGTGGTTTCGGACATGGCGGACAGTGTCGCACGCAAGTCCACACCCTTCGAAGTCCTTCGATGTTCATTGTTGAAGTTCTAACTTTAGTGTTAAAGTCTTCGGGTCTGTGTAGTTCGGGGGCGCACTGTGTCGCCCCGTGATCATGGGGTAGGTGAGTGTGACCAGGGAGATGGGCGCAGCGCTGCGGCGGATCCAGCTGGGAAGCGCGCTGAGCGCGTTCGGCACCGGGTTCACCGTTCCGTATCTGTACGTCTACGTGGCGCAGGTACGGGGTCTCGGCGCCGGTACGGCGGGGGTCGTACTGGCGGTCTTCGCCATGGCAGCGCTGGTCGTCCTGCCGTTCACCGGGCGGGTCATCGACCGGCGCGGTCCGCTTCCGGTGCTCATGGGTGCCTCGGTCGTGGCGTCTGCGGGCGTCGCGTCGCTCGGTTTCGCGGGCGGGGTGACGGCGGCGGTGGCGTCGGCCGCCGTGCTCGGCGCGGGGGCCGCGGTGATGCAGCCGGCGCTGGCCACGCTGCTCGTCCGCTCGTCCACCAGCACGACCCGTACCCGCGCCTTCGCCATGCAGTTCTTCCTGCAGAACCTGGGCATGGGCATCGGCGGGCTGGTCGGTGGACAGATCGTCGACACGGACCGGCCGGGGACGTTCACCCTGCTGTTCGTCGTCGAGGCCGTGATGTTCCTGGTGCTCGGCGCCGTCGTGAGCACCGTGCGGCTGCCGCACGTCCCCGCCGTGTCCCTTTCCGTCGACGGGGTCCGTACTGCCGCGGCCGGACCGGGTGGGCTGCGGGCTCTGGTGTCGCACCGGGCCATGGTCCAGCTCTGCGTCCTGGGCTTCGTGGTGTTCTTCGCCTGCTACGGCCAGTTCGAGTCGGGGCTCGCGGCGTACGGCACCGAGGCCGCCGGAATCGAGCCGTCCGCACTGGGGCTGGCGCTGGCCGCGAACACCGCCGCCATCGTCGTCGCGCAGTTCGTCGTACTGCGGCTGGTGGAGCGGCGCAAGCGCAGCCGGGTGATCGCCGGGGTCGGCCTGATCTGGGCCTTCGCCTGGGTCGTGGCGGGCTACGCGGGCCTCGGCCACGGCAGCCAGACGATGGCGACGGCCGCGATGATCTCCACGTACGCCCTCTTCGGGCTCGGCGAGTCGATGCTGTCGCCGACCGTCGCCCCGCTGGTCGCCGACCTGGCGCCGGAGTCGATGGTCGGGCAGTACAACTCCGCGTTCGCCCTGTGCAAGCAGCTCGCGCTGGCGGTCGGACCCGCGGTCGGCGGTCCGATGGGGGCCTCGATGCACGCCCCGTACATCGTGACGTTCGTCGTGGTGTCGCTGGGAATCACGGTGCTGGCGCTGCGGCTGGGCCGACGGCTCACCCCCGTGCAGGACCAGCCCTCGCTCGCCGTGCACTCACGGGTGGTCGCGGTGTCCGTGCCGGAGAGCGCGGCTCCCGTGCCTGCTGCCGCGCCGGCCGTCTGAGAGAAGCGGGTCCGCGCCCGTCAGCGGGGCAGCGCGAACTCGCACCAGACGGCCTTGCCCCCACCGGGGGTGCGGCGGCTCCCCCAGGACGAGGCGACCGCCGCGACGATCGCGATGCCGCGCCCCGACTCGTCCCCGGGCTCCGCTCTCCGGCGGCGCGGCAGGTGGTCGTCCCCGTCCGTCACCTCGATGATCAGCCGCCGGTCGGTGCGCCGCAGTCCCAGGCGCGTCGGCGGGGTGCCGTGCTGGAGCGAGTTGGCGACCAGCTCGCTCGCGGCGAGCACTCCGCGGTCGCGCAGCTCGTCCGGGAAGCGCCAGGAGGTCAGCACCCCGGTGGCGAAGGCGCGGGCGCGCGGCGCCGCCTCCACGCCCCCGAGCAGATCGAGCGAGGCGTTGTGGAACAGCTCCGCGTCCGCCCCCTTGCGGGCGGGGTGCTGGACCACCAGGACCGCCACGTCGTCGTCGTGCTCGGCCGTCACTCCGAGGGAGCGGATCAGCCGGTCGCAGACGACCTGCGGTGTCCCCTTCGCACCGGAGAGCGCCCGGCCGAGCGCGGCCACCCCCTCGTCGATGTCCTCGCTGCGGCGCTCCACCAGGCCGTCCGTGTAGAGGACGGCGGTCGAGCCGGGCGGCAGCGCGATCGTGCCGGAGGTGTGGATCCAGCCGCCCGTACCGAGCGGAGGCCCGGTCGGGTCCTCGGCCACGCGCACGGTCCCGTCCTCGTCCGACACGAGGATCGGCAGGTGCCCGGCGGAGGCGAAGACGAGGTGGCCCTCGTTGGGGTCGTGCACCGCGTACACGCAGGTGGCGATCTGGGTGGCGTCGATCTCGGCGGCCAGCCCGTCGAGCAGCTGGAGCACCTCGTGCGGGGGCAGGTCGAGGCGGGCGTACGCGCGCACCGCCGTGCGCAGCTGGCCCATGACGGCGGCGGCGCGGACCCCGCGGCCCATCACGTCGCCGATGACGAGGGCGGTACGGCCGGCACCGAGGGTGATGACGTCGTACCAGTCGCCGCCGACTGCCGCGTCCGTGCCGCCGGGCTGGTAGGTGGCGGCGATCCGGAGGTCGTCCGGCTGCTCCAGCTCCTGCGGGAGCAGCGAGCGCTGGAGGGTGACGGCCATCTCGCGGTGGCGTCGTTCGCTGGTGCGGAGACGTTCGGCCGCCTCGGCGTGGTCGGTGACGTCGGCGGCGTGCACCAGCACTCCGCCGCGCGTCCCGCCGTCCGGGGCCTCGGCGCCGTCGGTGCCCCAGGGGGCGACGGGGGTGCAGGTCACGGTGTACGAGCCGCCGCCGAGGGTCCGGCGCGACTTGACCGTACGCGGGGTGCCGCTGCGCAGCACCTGGTCCATCAGGGGCAGCACGCTGAGTTCGGCCAGCTCGGGCATGGCCTCGGCCGCGGGCGCGCCGCAGGAGCGGGGCCCGAAGGCCGTCTCGTAGGCGGCGTTGACGTATGCCACGCGGTGGTCGGGGCCCTGGAACAGCGCAACGGGCGCGGGGAGCCGGCCGAGGATCTCGCGGGCGGGCAGGTCGTCGAGGACCGGCACGACGGGGCCGGGCGCACCTGCGGACACGCCGGCGGGGGTGCTGCCGGACGGGCTGCCGGACGTGGCGTCGAGGTCGCCCGGCGGCAGGCCGGGAGGCGACGGCTCGTCGGGGGCCTGCGGGACGGCGGCGTCCTCCGGCGCGGCGCCCTGTGACCGCGCGTACTCGGCCCGGGCGGCGGGGACGGAACCGCGGTCGTCCCGGGCCGCGGCGCGACGCTGCGTTCCGGGAAAACGGGCGCTCCAGCGCGTGAAGTTCACGTATCTCTGGCCTCGTGTGTCGGTCTGGTCCGCTCGGGCTGGCTGCTTCTGCTGCGTCTCTGCTCCGCGTCCGCCACGTCGTCGGCCGTGCGGCGGCGGTGCGGTGGTGCGCCGGTGCTTTCACGTCCGCCGCATCCGGTTCCGCGTCCCCGGCCGGGGTCAGGGGCGGGGACGCGGCCCGGGGGAAATCACGGCGGGGCCTGGTCGTGCTGTCGATGCGGCGTCGCGGTTCACCGGTGGCCGTGTCGGTGTCCGCCGCGGGTCGGGTCGGCGTTCACCTCTGGTCGCAGCCGACCGGGTCACTCTGTGCAGATGTGGACGTACCTATGGTCACACGTCCAGTGTGACGGAGCGTACTGACAGTCGTCATTCGGCCGTCGGTACGGGTCCGCGGCACGTCCGTCCGCCCGGTGCTTCCGGACGGGGAGACGCATGCGCCTGCTTCGGGCGTTCCGGGGCCGAACAGGGTGGCGGGCTCGTGCTCGTACCGACGCGGTAGGGCGCCGGTCAGGCATCGGTACGACGGGATCTCGTGCCTCCCCGGAAGGAGGGACGGCGGTGGACCCGTATGCGGGGGCGGCGGTCAGCCCGGCGGCTCGTGGGGTTCGTGGGGCTCGTCGCCGGTACCGGAGGGCCGGCGGGGAGGCGGGGTGCGGTGGGGGCCCGCGCCCCCGGCCGCCAGCTCGAACTCCGCACGGGGATGTTCCAGCGACCCGAGGGAGACGATCTCGCGGGCGAACAGCCCGGACAGGATCCATTCGGCAAGGACGCGCGCCTTCCGGTTGAAGGTCGGTACCCGGCTGAGGTGGTACGCCCGGTGCATGAACCAGGCGGGGTAGCCCTTGAGCCTGCGCCCGAAGACGTGGGCGACTCCCTGGTGCAGACCGAGCGAGGCCACCGATCCGGCGTACGCGTGCCGGTAGTCGGTGAGCGGGCGCCCCTCCAGAGCGGCGACGACGTTGCCCGCCAGGACCTTCGCCTGGCGGACGGCGTGCTGGGCGTTGGGCGCGGTCACGGCACCCGGATCCGGCGCCGTCAGATCGGGCACCGCCGCCGCGTCGCCCGCGGCCCAGGCGTGCCGGGTACCGGCGATCCTGAGGTCGGCGGTACAGCGCAGCCTGCCCCGCTCGGTGACCGGAAAGCCGGTGGTGGCGACGAGCGGCGCCGGTTTCACCCCGGCCGTCCAGACGAGCGTGCGGGTGGGGAGGCGGGAGCCGTCGCTCAGGACCGCGACCCGGCCCTCGCAGGACTCCAGACGGGTGCCGAGACGTACGTCGACATTCCGTCCGCGCAACTCCCGCACGGCGTAAGCGCTCATCGCCTCACCGACCTCCGGGAGGATGCGCCCGGCCGCCTCGACGAGAATCCATCTCAGGTCGTCCGGCCGGATGTTGTGGTAGTACCGCGCGGCGTAGCGGGCCATGTCCTCGAGTTCGGCGAGTGCTTCCACCCCGGCGTACCCCCCGCCGACGAAAACGAAGGTGAGAGCCGCGTCGCGGAGGGCCGGGTCGCGGGTGGCCGAGGCGATGTCCATCTGTTCGAGGACGTGGTTGCGCAGCCCGATGGCCTCCTCCACCGTCCTGAAACCGATGCCGGACTCGGCGAGTCCGGGAACCGGGAGCGTCCGCGCCACGGAGCCGGGGGCGAGGACCAGCTCGTCGTACGGCATCTCGACCGCACCGTCGCCGTGCTTGCCGGTGGCGAGGGTGCTCACGCTGGCTGTCCGCTCCGCGTGGTCGATGCGGTGCACCTCGCCGATGACGATGCGGCACAGGCCCAGGACGCGGCGGAGCGGGACGACGACGTGCCGGGGCGAGATGGAGCCTGCGGCCGCTTCGGGAAGGAAGGGCTGGTACGTCATATAGGGGTCGGGCGTGACGACCAGGATCTCGACCTCGCCGCTTCTCAGCCCGCGTTTCAGCTTCCTCTGGAGGCGCAGCGCCGTATACATCCCGACGTAGCCTCCGCCGACGACGAGAATGCGCACACCTGGCCTGCTGCCGGGGGCCGTTCCCCGGGATTCTGGAGCCATCACCACCCCATGACGCAACGGAGTCGCGGGTTTGTCCACAGGCCCTGCAAATTGTGTGACCGCCAAGCTCCGGCGTGCGGGCTCACCACCCGTCAGGTTCGACGGGGCAGCCCCGCAGGTCAGGCGGGGAAGGAGGGGGCGCGCGCAAGGGCGGAAACGGGAACGATCGGGTCCTTGCTCCGATCGAGGGGCGCTCCGTGCGGAACTGCCCCTTCTGAATTGCCCCCCGCTCAACTATGTTCGTAGCCGATCGGGGTGGGGGATGGGGAAGTTCGACACTCCTCTTCTCCGGTCCACATGGTGGGGAAGTCTCCGGGGGGAGACGTCATAACCGGGGGAAGTCATGCACATTCAGGATTCGCATGGGCAGGTTGCCGTCCCGGCCTCGACCGAGGCCGTCGCACGGCTCAGCACACCGGGAGGGCTCGCCGTCGTCGAGTCGTCCCGCCCGACCGTTGGACCGGGCTCCGGCCCGGGTACGACCGGCGGAGTCGTCGCGTCGATCGGTTCGGTGAATGGCTCGGTCACCGGTTCGGTGACTGGTTCGGCAGGCGTCTCGGTGACCGGCGCGGTGGCCGGCTCGACATCCGGTTCCGTGACGGGTTCCGCCGTAGGGACGCCGGCTCGTTCGGCACCGCTCCGCGTGGACGCGCAGCGGAATCTGGAGCACGTCCTGCGCGCGGCGCGGGAGGTCTTCGGTGAACTGGGGTACGGCGCCCCGATGGAGGATGTGGCCCGCCGCGCGCGGGTCGGGGTGGGGACCGTCTACCGCCGGTTCCCCAGCAAGGACGTCCTGGTACGGCGAATAGCCGAAGCCGAGACGGCTCGGCTGACGGAGCAGGCACGAGCCGCGCTCGGCCAGGAGGACGAGGCCTGGTCCGCGCTCTCCCGTTTCCTCCGGACGTCGGTGGCGTCCGGGGCGGGCAGGCTGCTGCCGCCGCAGGTGCTGCGCGTCGATGCCTCCTCGAACGGCGAGGACGCCCTTCGCGCCGCCGGGGACGGCGGTGACGGGACGCGGGTTCCGCAGCAGCGGCAGGTCGCCGCTGCGACGGAGCTCCGCCCGGCGCCCCCGCAGCGTACGGACGGGCCGGCGGGCGACGAGGCGTCGGGCACGGGCGAGTTGCTCGATGTCGTCGGACGACTCCTGGAGCGCGCCCGGGACTCCGGCGAGCTGCGTGCCGATGTGACGGTGGCCGATGTGCTGTTGGTGATCGCCACCTCCGCGCCCTCCCTGCCGGACCCGGCCCAGCAGTCCGCTGCCTCGGCACGGCTGCTCGACATCCTGTTGGAAGGACTGCGTTCGCGGCCCGCGTGAGGGCCAGGGCGGGGGCGAGGGCGGGAAGGGGCGGAAGCGAGCCGGTGAGCCGATGAGTTGACGGGCGCGGGCGACGCCCCGCGGACGCTCCGGCCGGCGGGGGCGGACCCGTCCCGTTCGGATGACCTCTCGCGCTCCCATTCGGATGACCTCTCGCGCTCCCATTCGGTCGGACACCCCGGACGAGTGGAAGGTGGGGCTGAACCAGCGCGCAGCGCAAGGGCCGTGTGGCAGTGTTGCCCGGAATTGGGTTCACGGCAGGTACGGGGGCTTCCGCGATGAGCGGTGACGGCACGCGGGAAGAGCCGCTCGACGGCGTCTCGACCGAGGGCGGCGCCGAGGAAGGGGCGGTCCCCCCACCACGCCAGGCCCAGGTCCCCCCGCAGGGAACCGGGAGGGTGTCCGGCAGCGGCTCGGTGGGGACGGGTTCGGCAGGCGCCGGTTCGGCAGGCGCCGGTTCGGCAGGCGCCGGTTCGGCAGGCGCCGGTTCGCCCAACGCCAGTTCGCCCAGCACCGTTTCGCCCAGCGCCGGTTCGTCAGGCGTATCGGGAGCACCGGGAGCACCGGCTCCGCCGGAGCGCGGTGGGGAGGCTCCGGCGGGGAGCGGTGGCGGCACCGTGCTGCCCGGCCCCTGGTCCGTACCTCCGCAGCGCACCGGGCGGGGAGCCGCGACCGGGCTCGCCGTGTCGGACGCCGAGCTGATCAGGGGTATGCGGTCCGGTGACGACCGGGCGTACGAGGAGTTGTTCCGGCGGCACTCCGGCGCCGTCCGACGCTACGCGCGCACCTGCTGCCGCGACGCGCACACCGCGGACGACCTGACGGCCGAGGTCTTCACCCGGACCCTTCAGGCCGTACGTGGCGGAAAGGGGCCCGAAGAAGCAGTCCGCGCCTATCTGATGACCGCGGTCCGGCATGTCGCCGCCGCCTGGACGAAGAGCGCGAAGCGCGAGCATCTGGTGGACGACTTCGCGGTGTTCGCCGCCGGGGCTGCGCGTACCTCCGAGCTGTCCGACGACGACACCCTCGACCTGGGCGCCGACGTCCGGGCGATGCACGAGGCCGAGCAGTCCATGGCCCTGCAGGCGTTCCGCAGCCTGCCGGAGCGCTGGCAGGCCGTGCTCTGGCACACGACCGTGGAGGAGGAATCGCCGAGCGAGATCGCCCCGCTCTTCGGGCTGTCCGCCAACGCCACGGCGGTGCTCGCGGGCAGGGCCCGGGAGGGGCTGAAGCAGGCCTACCTCCAAGCGCACGTCAGCCAGGCCCTGGTGGCGGGCGGTGACTGCGCGCGGTACGCCGACCGGCTCGGCGCGTACGCGCGGGGCGGCCTGCGGATGCGGGCGGAGCGCGGGCTCCGCAAGCACCTTGACGAGTGCGCCAGATGCCGTGTGGCCGCTGGTGAGTTGCAGCAGGTCAACGCGGGGATTCCCGCGCTGCTCCCGGTCGCCGTCATCGGTTGGTTCGCCGCCGCGTACTCGCTCAAGGCGGCGGGCGTCGCGGCGGGCGGCACGCTGGGTCTCGCCGGGGCCGGGGCGGCAGCCGCCGCGACCGGAACCGGCACGTCGGCCGGAGGCACGGCCACGGGCGCGGCCACCGGCGCGGCCTCGGCGGGCGGTACAGCGGCGGGCGGTGCCGGTGGTGGTTCGGCGGCCGGAGGCGCTGCCGCGGAGGGGCTCGGCGCGCCCGTCAAGGTGGGCGTCGCGGCCACGGTGGCCATCGCGGCGGCGGCCGGACTGGTGTGGGCCCTGGTCGGCGACGACCAGCCGGAGCCGGTGGCCAAGCCTCCGGTGGCGGTGGCCTCCATCCCGTCCGTCGCGCCCTCGCCCGACTCGCCCGACCCGACGCCGAAGCCCCCCGCGCCCTCACCCCCGGCCGCGCCGGAGCCGTCCCCGACGGCCGCCAAGCCTGCTCCCTCGCTGTCCCGGCCCGCCCCGAAGCCCTCCGCCGCAGCCGCGCCCGCTCCGCGTACGCCTGCGCCCACCCC
Source organism: Streptomyces sp. NPDC001770 (assembly GCF_053596135.1). NCBI lineage: Bacteria > Bacillati > Actinomycetota > Actinomycetes > Kitasatosporales > Streptomycetaceae > Streptomyces > Streptomyces sp. NPDC001770. The sequence continues at coordinate 9,596 of NZ_JBSFFN010000064.1, forward strand.
GCCCGCCGAGGAGCCCCCTGCCCCGGAACCCGCCCCCTCTCCGACCGGGGTACCCACCACGCCGAAGGCACCCGCGCCCGAGGTCTACCGGTTCAGCGAGCTGCGCTACGACCTCCTGGGGGACGGGTCAGGGCCCACGGTGAAGCTGCGCGGGAGCAGCCCGATCTGGCAGCGCCGGGACCTGTCGATCGCCTCCACCCCGTACGCGCACGGTGTGACGGTGGGCGGCCATTCGTCGGTGGTCGTCCTGCTGGACGGGCGCTGCACCCGCTACGAGGCGATGGCAGGCATCGACGATCTGGCCCTCGGCCTGGGCGCGGTGCGTTTCTCCGTCCTCAGTGGCGAAGGCGGCGAAGGCGCAAAAGCGGTCGTAGACGGCGGGGACGGCGCGGGCGCGGTGTTGTGGACCTCCGGGACCGTACGGGCGGGCTACCCCGCCGTACCGGTGAGCGTTCCGCTGGACGGGCTGGCGGCGGTGCGCCTGGTCGTCGAGTCCGCGCGGCCGTTCGGCGGGGTGGCGATGGCCGACTGGGCCGATTCCCGGTTCAGCTGCGGGTAGCCGACCGGGCCGATTCACGGTTCACCCACGGGCAGCCGACCGGGCAGGTTCACGGTTCACCCGCGGCCAGCGGAACACCGCCACCGGGCAGTACTCACGGGCACCCGCGCACACGGCACCGCCGGGGGGGCCGTCGCACGAGCGGGGCCCGTAAGCCGTGTCGGCAGCCCTCATGCCTGGAGCGAGCGGCGCCCGACCGGCAGGACGCCTCCCGCGACGGCCCGGCTGCGCGGTGCCGCCGTACCGGTCCAGCAGGTGCCCCGGCGGCCCATCAGGCGGCGGAGCCAGAGTTCCGTGGAGGCGAGGTCCGCGAGCCCGTCGAGCGGCAGCGGTTCCCCGTCGGCGGCCGCGCGCAGTGCCTTGCGGACCACGCGGGCCTCGATCAGTCCGGCGTCGGCGAGCAGCGGGGCGTCGAACAGGTTCATCAACTCGGGGAGAGCCAGGCGGAGTCCGGTGCGGTTCGCCTCCGTCGACCGCGCCAGCGACGGGGCGCCCCAGCCGGTGGGCAGTTCATGGATGCCCGCGCCCGACAGGACCCGGCGCAGGATCGCGGCGCGCGCGCCCGGCTGGACCCGGAGCGACTCGGGCAGGGCGCGGGCCGCCCGGACCACCTGGTTGTCGAGGAAGGGCGCGTGCAGCCGCTGGCTGCGGATGTCGGCGGCCTGCTCCAGGATGCGGTGGCCGGCTGCGGCGCGGGCGAGGGCCGCGCCCGCTCTGGCCTGGCCCGGGCGCTGCGCGGTGGCGGGGCGGATCGCCGCCTCCTGGAGCCGGACCGACACCTGGGCGAGCGCCTCCCCGGTGAGCCAGCGCGCGGCAGGTCCGGGCCGTGACCAGGTGAGGGCGGCCAGTGAGGCGTCGGCGGGGGTACCGCCGCTGCCGGGGCCGTCGAGGCCGGCGGGGTACCGGTTCGCCTCGGGGAGCAGTCCGGCCGCCGTCTCCAGGCCGGTGCGGTAGGAGGTGCGGGCCAGTCGGCGGGCGGCCCGGTAGACCGCGAGCGGTACGAACAAGGAGTGCGCGGAGGCGCCTTCGGCCCGGGTGAGCGCCGCGACGGGTCTCAGCAGATCGCGGCGGCGGCGGTCCATGAGGAGGTCGGCCAGGCGGGCCGGATGGGCGTCGAGCACCTGCCGGGCGCCGTACCCGACCAGGTGGTCCGCGCTGCCGGCGGCGAGACGGCGGCGGTGGCGTTCGGCGACGACGAGGGAGGGCGCCGGTTCGTCGGTGATCACCGCGTTCTCCACCGAGAGGTCCGCGTAGGGGAGGGCTTCCTCGCCCGCGGGGACCACTACGTGGTGCAGGCGCGGATTGGCGGCGATGGCGCGGGCGCGGGCGAGTTCGTCCTCGTCGCCGCGGGTGGTGAGGTCGTTGAAGGTGACGGCGAGAAGCCGCTCCCCCGCGCCGGTGCCGTGGCCGAGGACCGTACCGGGGAGGCCCGGCAGTCCGGCGGCGAGGAGGGCGAGGGTCGCGGAGGCGCTGCCGCCGGAGAGGTCGGCCCCGATGCCGGGGACCGGCCCCCGGCCCCGGGCGGCGCGACGGTCTGCGGGCCCCATGCCGGGTACGGGCCCGGGGTCCTGCGGCCCGGCCTCCGGGGCGTGGCGGGGGGCGGTGAGCCGGGCGCGTACGGCTTCGACGAGGGCGTCCCGTACGCCCTCCACCGCGTGCACGGGGTCGGCCTGCGGAGCGGCGACGGCGAGGGAGGCGACGGGTTCGTACCCGGTGATCTCGCGGGAGCCCTCGCGGAGGATGAGGGCGTGGCCGGGCGGGATGCGCTTCACACCGGCGTACGGGGTGCCGTCTCCGAGGGCCTCCGGGGTCTCCGGGCAGGCCAGCAGGGCGGCCAGGTGGCCGATGTCGAGCTGGGCCTCGATGAGGTCGGCGAGCGGCAGTGCGGCGGTGGCGTACGCGGTGCCGCCGGCCCAGGGGGTGTGGAAGACGGGCCGGGCGCCTGCCAGGTCCCCGGCGACGGTGATGCGCCGTCCTATCTGCACGACGACCGTGTAACTGCCGGGCCAGGCGGTGAGATGACGCAGGGCGCCGCCGCGCGCGGAGAGGAGTCCGACGCGCAGTTGCTCGTCGGTCGCCCCGCAGCAGCCGAGCACCGCGAGCCGGGTGGTGGGTGCGCCGACCGTGGTCGCGGCGTCGATGAGCCGGATCTCGTCGGGGCGCCAGTCGCCGACCGCCCACAGCGGATCGGGATCTCCCCACAGGAGTTGGGAGCCCACCGGATGGACCGTGCGCCCCTCGCCCGCCGCGCTGACCCCGCCCACCGTGCCGAAGCTCGCGGCGATACTGCTCCACCCCACCAACCAACGCATCGCCGCCTCCACAGGCTGTGGACTGACGGCGCGCATGGTCCGCTGGAACGCCGCTGCGGGACATGCTGCCACGACTGCGACGGCCGGGAGGGGGTACGCGCGGCGCACGCCGGAAGAGCATGCGCCCCTGGCATGAGCCGTTGGCCGCCGACCAGGTCGCCCCGCCCAACGGAACGATACCTTCCGTTTGTTGGGAGCCCGGCCGCGCAACCACAGGAACCCAGCCGCGCAACCACCGGAGCCCCGCAGCACAACCACAGGAACCCGGCCGTGCAACCACAGGAACCCGGCCGCGCAACCGCCGGAGCCCCGCAGCGCAACCACCGGAGCCCGGCCGCGCAACCACAGGAACCCGGCGACGCACCCACCGGCACCGGGAAGCGCAACCACCACGCGCGCCCTCCGGTGGCGCTCACCACCGAAGGCGCGCCCCCTCGCCTCACCCACCGCACCCACCGCACCCGCCACCACGCGCCCCCGCCCGAGCCCCGCGCCCGAGCCCCGCGGATGCCCTCCCCCGGGTCATCGGAGCGGTTCCGCCTCCACGCCCTCAGGCGCATTCAAGCCACCGGAGGAGCGCTCTCGCGGTCGATTCCAACGGATCAACGACCGTCGATAATCAGCCATTCTTCGTCGGTCCGGCGTCGGTCCGGCCACGACCGACCGGCAGTACCGCCCCGAGCCGGCATCCCCGTCCCGCCGCTCCGCGCGCCGATCGGGCGCGCGCCCCGGGCGCACGCCCCAGAGGGTCCACGCGTCCCCCGCGCCCGGCGGCCGGCCCCCGAGGGCCCGTCCGGCGCTCGGCCCGGGAGATGGCGCGCACCTCCCGGGCCGGTCCGCCGCCCGCGGGGAATGGGGCGGCAGTGTCCCCCAGCCCGCCGAGTCCAGTGCGGCGGGCCGACCCACGCACGGTCCATGGAAGCGCTTCGACACCGGTCCGGCGAGAGCGCACGGCCGGGCGCACGGCCACACGGCCGGGGCACATCCGGCCCCCTCCCCCGCCCCCTCCGGCCACCCGGGCAGCCCCTGGACGATCCGCGGCGCGGGCCACAATCCCGCCATCCGAACCCATGCCCCTTAACGGTAGGGATGCGGAGAACTACGCTGGGTTTACCGATGGTCCCAGCACGGCGGCATATTCCTCGGGGTACGGCCACATGCGTGTGCGCCCGGCCTCATGGGAGTCCGCCGCGAGGAGATCCCGGTACGAATGCCGCGCGCCGCCCCCGGTGACGCGGCGGCTGTCTGTGTGTCGAGGGGTGGCGCATGTCCAGGGAGCAACGCGGGCCGAACGAGAAGCTCGGCACGGTTCTCGCCCTCGCGGGAATCAGCAACGCCGGGCTCGCCCGGCGGGTCAACGACCTCGGAGCACAGCGCGGGCTGACACTTCGCTACGACAAGACCTCGGTCGCCCGGTGGGTCGCCAAGGGCATGGTGCCGCAGGGCGCGGCGCCGCATCTCATCGCGGCCGCGATCGGAGCCAAGCTGGGCCGGCCGGTCCCGCTGCACGAGATCGGTCTCGCCGACGCCGACCCGGCGCCCGAGGTCGGTCTCGCCTTCCCGCGCGACGTGGGTGAGGCGGTGCGCTCCGCCACGGAGCTGTACCGCCTGGACCTCGCCGGCCGCCGCGGCGGCAACGGCATCTGGCAGTCGCTGGCGGGATCCTTCTCGGTGAGCGCCTACGCGACGCCCGCGTCGCGCTGGCTGATAACCCCTGCCGACCCCTCGGTCGCCCGGGACTCCGCGGTGGCGCGGACCGCGCTCCTCGGCGGCCCCGCGGCGGGCCGCCCGGCGCCCGCGGCGGCTCCGGCGCCCGGCGGCCCGCTGCTGCCCGGCGGGCACGGGGCGGTCCCGGTGCAGCCGGGGCCCGAGTCCGTGGCGGACGCTTCGCCGCTGCGGGTCGGCCACAGCGATGTCGCCAAACTGCGCGAGGCGGCCCAGGACGCACGCCGCTGGGACTCCAAGTACGGCGGCGGGGACTGGCGTTCTTCGATGGTCCCGGAGTGCTTACGGGTGGACGCGGCGCCGCTGCTGCTCGGTTCGTACAGCGACGAGGTGGGCCGTGCGCTGTTCGGCGCCTCCGCCGAACTGACCCGGCTGGCCGGATGGATGGCCTTCGACACCGGCCAGCAGGAGGCCGCCCAGCGGTACTACATCCAGGCCCTGCGGCTCGCCCGGGCCGCCGCCGACGTCCCGCTCGGCGGGTACGTCCTGGCGTCGATGTCGCTCCAGGCGACGTACCGGGGCTTCGCCGACGAGGGGGTCGACCTCGCGCAGGCGGCGGTCGAGCGCAACCGGGGTCTGGCGACGGCCCGGACGATGAGCTTCTTCCGGCTGGTCGAGGCGCGCGCCCACGCGAAGGCGGGGGACGCCCCGGCGGCCGGGGCGGCGCTGCGGGGGGCGGAGAGCTGGCTGGAGCGGTCGCGGCCGGGGGACGCCGATCCCTCGTGGCTCGGCTTCTACTCGTACGACCGGTTCGCCGCCGACGCGGCCGAGTGCTACCGGGACCTCAAGGCGCCCCGCCAGGTGCGCAGGTTCACGGAGCTCGCGCTGTCGAAGCCCACCGAGGAGTTCGTCCGCTCGCACGGGCTGCGGCTCGTGGTCTCGGCCGTCGCCGAGCTGGAGTCGGGCAACCTCGACGCCGCCTGCGCCGCCGGGACCCGTGCGGTCGAGGTCGCCGGGCGGATCTCCTCCGCCCGGACCACCGAGTACGTGCGCGACCTGCTGCACCGCCTCGAACCGTACGGCGACGAGCCGCGCGTCGCCGAGCTGCGCGAGCGGGCCCGGCCGCTGCTGGTGGCCCCCGTCTGACGGCTCGGTGCGGGGCCCGTCGGGAGCCCGCCCGTCACAACCCGCGCCACGTCCCCGTCCCGTCCGGGGTTTGATCCGGTTGTCAGCGGGTCAGTGCACTATCGGGGTGGGAGGTGGCGTGATGAGGACGCACGCGGACTACGACTGCGACGTGCTGGTGATCGGCGGCGGGATCGTCGGCCTGTCGACGGCGTACGCGCTCACGCGCGCGGCGCCGGGCACCCGGGTCACGGTGCTGGAGGAGGCGTACGACCCCGCCGAGCACCTCGCGGGACCGGGCGGCGGGCTGATCCACAGCGGTGTCCACCACCGCCGGAGCTCCCTCACGGCCCGGTTCGCCGCGCGCGGCGGCAGCGAGATGACCGAGTTCTGCGCCCGGCACGGCATCGCCCACACCGTCGCCGGGAAGCTGATCGTGGCGACCGACCGCTCCGAGCTCCCCCGGCTGCACACCCTGGCGCAGCGTGGCCGGGAGCACGGGCTGCCGGTGCGCGAGCTGGGCCCGGCGCAGATCGCGGAGTACGAGCCCGGGGTGCGCGGGCAGGCGGCGATCCGGGTCTCCACCACCGGGGTCTGCGACGCGGCGGGGGTCCTCGCGGCGCTCGCGGGCGAGGTCGCCGCCGCCGGATCGGTCGTCCGGTGCGCGGCGCGGGTGACCGCCGTGGACCGGCGGCCCTGGGGCGTCGCGGCCCGCACGGCGGACGGGACGGTGGTCCGCGCCCGGGTCCTGGTCAACGCCGCGGGCTTGGGGAGCGACCGGGTGGCGCGGCTCGCGGGAGACGAACCCGGCGTACGCGTCGTACCGGTCCGGGACACGTACTACGAGCTGCGCAGACCGGAGCTGGTACGCGGAGTGGTCCATCCGGTGCCGTACCCGGGGCACCCGTTCCCCGGGGCGCAGCCGGCCGTCGGCATCGTCCGGTCCGTCGACGGCACGGTCCACGTGGGGCCGGCCGGCGCGACGGCGCACGGGCGGCCGGTGCCGCCGGCCCATCCCGGCGGGCTGCTCTCCGCGCTGACCCGGCCCGCCTCCTGGCGGACCGCGCGCCGGCCCGAGAGGTACGCCCGGGACGGGGCGCCCCTCGTCGGGGCCGGTGCGGTGCGGTCGGCGGAGCGGACGGACGTGATCGGGCGGACCGCTCCGGACGGGCGCACCGGGCGTCCCTGGCAGACCGGGCGCCCTTGGCAGACCGGCCGGGCGGGCTCGACGGGGGCGGCGGTGGCGGCCGCGCTGCGGCGGCTGCTGCCCGACGTGACCGAGGAGGACCTGGGCCCGGCGCGCACCGGAGTGCGGGCCCAGGCGCTGCACGGCGACGGCACTCCGGTCGAGGACTTCCTGATCCGTGAGGCCCCGCACACCGTGCACGTGCTCCACACTCCCGCGGACGCCGCGCTCGCCACGGCGCTGCCGGTGGGGCGGGAGATCGCCCGGCGGGTGCTGGCTCTGGCGCAGGGGGCGGGGTGGAGGCCGCCCGCCGTAGAATCGGGGCATTGTGTCTGAGCAGCCCCTGAACCCCAGTACGGAGCCCGGCGCGCGCGACGAGACCGCCGAGGCCCCCGCCATCAACGCAGCCGTGAACGCGGATGTGAACCCGGATGTCGACCCGGATGTGAACGCAGCCGCGAGCACCGCCGAGGTCCCGGCCGGCATGACGGCCTCCGACGTGGACGCCTCCGAAGCGGAGGCCGACGCCGCGGCCCGCCGGGCCGCCTCCTTCGACCGGCAGCGTCGGTTGCGCCAGGAGCCGCGCTTCCCCGGCGGCCCCGCCGCCGACCCTGCCGGCTCGCACCACGAGCGCCGCATCCGCAGCTTCCAGCCGCGCCGCAGCCGCGTCACGGTGGGCCAGCAGGACGCGCTGGAGCGCCTCTGGCCGCAGTGGGGCTTCGACATCGACGGCCTGAGCGTGCTGGACCTCGACCAGATGTTCGGCGGCCTGCCGGTCGTGCTGGAGATCGGTTTCGGCATGGGCGAGGCCACCGCCCAGATGGCGGCGGACGACCCGGCCACGGGCATCCTCGCCGTCGACGTGCACACCCCGGGCCAGGGCAACCTCCTGCGCCTCGCCGAGCAGGCCGGCTCGGCCAACGTGCGGGTCGCCAACGGCGACGCGATCATCCTGCTCCGCGAGATGCTGAAGCCGGAGTCCCTCGACGGGCTGCGGGTGTACTTCCCCGACCCGTGGCCCAAGGTCCGCCACCACAAGCGGCGGCTGATCCAGCCCGACTTCCTGGACCTGGTGTCGGGGCGGATGAAGCCGGGCGCGGTGATCCACTGCGCGACCGACTGGGAGCCGTACGCGGAGCAGATGCTGGAGGTGCTCACCGCGCACCCCCGGTTCGAGAACACCCGGCCCGACGGCGGCTATGCCCCGCGTCCCGCGTTCCGGCCGCTGACCCGGTTCGAGGGGCAGGGCCTGGACAAGGGCCACGTCGTCCACGACCTGCTGTTCGCCAGGGTCTGAGAGGTCCTGGAGCCCGCCCGGCCCCTCGACGGGAGCCGGGCGGGAACCTCCTGGTCGTTTGTCGGTCCCGCTCGTTAGGGTCGGGACATGTCCGCCGGGTCAGAGCAGCACCAGCAGTCCCAGCCCGCCGTCCCCGTGCTCGAGGAGCAGCGGATCGGCGAGATCCTGGGGGCCGTCCCGGAGCGAGCCCACTGGCGTTACCGCCCGCGCCGCGTCGGGATGGTGTGGCGCAGCAAGGCGTTCCGCGCGGGTGCGGTGATCGTGACGCTGGCCATCTGCGGGCTGCTCATCCTGGCTCTGGTGCGCAGGGAGACGGGCACCGAGGGGTTCCTCGTCGGTCTCGGGCTCGCGGTGCTGCCGGTGCCGCTCCTGATGGCGGCGTTCCGCTGGCTGGACCGGGTCGAACCGGCGCCCTTGCGGAATCCGCTGTTCGCCTTCGCCTGGGGTTCGTGCGCGGCGGCGCTGGTCGCGATCGTCGCGAACTCCTTCGCGACCTACTGGATAGCGAACCTCTCGGCGGACCCCTCCGGCGCCGACACCCTGGGCGCCACGGTCGTCGCGCCGATCGTCGAGGAGAGCGCCAAGGGCGCCGCCGTGCTGATGCTCTTCCTGTTCCGCAGGCGGGAGTTCGGCGGGGTCGTCGACGGGATCGTGGCGGCGGGCTTCACCGCGACCGGGTTCGCGTTCAGCGAGAACATCCTCTATCTCGGCAGCGCCTTCGGCGAGGACCGGCAGCTGGGGACGGTGGGCATCGCCTCGGTGACCGTCGGCACCTTCTTCGTACGGATCGTCCTGTCGCCCTTCGCGCACCCGGTGTTCACGGCGCTCACGGGCATCGGATTCGGTCTCGCCGCCGCCGGGCGCCGCCGCAGGGTCCGCCGGATCGCGCTGCCACTGCTGGGACTGGTGTGCGCGATGGGCATGCACGCCCTGTGGAACGGTTCGGCGACCTGGCGGCCGTACGGCTTCTACCTGGTCTACGGCGTCTTCATGATGCCGGTGTTCGGGCTGCTGACCTGGCTGGCGATCTGGTCGCGCAGGCGGGAACTGCGGACCCTCGCCGCCGAGTTCCCGGCGTACGCGGTGGCCGGCTGGCTCACCCCGGCCGAGCCGCTCGCGCTGGGCTCGATGCGCGCCCGGGGCATGGCCCGTGACCTGGCACGGCACTGGCACGGCGCTTCCGACCGGGCCCGGGGCCGGGCGGCGGCCCGTGCCGTCGCGGAGTACGAGTCGTTCGCGACCTCGCTGGCCGCGCTGCGGCGGGACGCCCGGCGCGGTGCGGTGGGCGCCGACTTCGCGGCGCGCGAGCAGGAGTTGCTGCACCACCTGTGGGAGCGCCGGGACGTCGCGGCCCCCGCACTGGGCCAGGCGGCCCGCAGCGTGTTCCGCCCGGCCGTCCGCCGCCCGGCACCCGTCCCGTACGGCCCCGGAGCGCACGCCGGACACGGCGGTGCCCACGCGGCGCGCGGCGCCCACCCGGCCCGGGGCTACGCGCCCCCGGCGCCGTACGGAACCGGTCCGGCGTCCTCGTACGCCCCCGGGCGGCGGGCAACCCCGGGCCCGGCGCCCGCACCGGCCCCCGCCCCGCAACAGCCGCCGCCGCACCGGCAGTACGGCGGGCACAACCCCTATCTGCACCCGCCGCAGTAGGCCGCGCTCAGGCGGAGGCTTCGGTGAGCCGGTCCAGCTCCTGGCCGGTCAGCGTGAGGTCGGCGACCGCGAGGAGTGCGGGGAGCTGTTCGGGCGTACGGGCCGAGGCGATCGGCGCCACGACCGTGGGGCGGGACGCGAGCCAGGCCAGCGCGACGGTGGCGATCTCGGCCCCGTGCGCCTCGGCGACGGCGTCGAGCGCGCTCAGCACCTTCTGCCCCCGCTCGGACTCCAGGTGGGCTCCGGCCTTCTCGGCGCGGGCGCTCTCCACCTGCGTACCGGGCCGGTACTTGCCGGTGAGGAAACCGGAGGCCAGCGCGAAGTACGGGACCGCGCCGAGACCGGTCTCGGCGGCGAGGTCCTGCGCGGGGCCCTCGTAGGTGTCGCGGGAGACCAGGTTGTAGTGCGGCTGGAGGGCGACGTACCGGGCCAGCCCCTCGCGCTCGGAGAACGCGAGCGAGGCGCGCAGGCGCTCGGGGCTGATGTTGGAGGCGCCGATCTCGCGGACCTTGCCCTCCTTCACCAGCTGGTCGAGGGCGGTGACGATCTCCTCCACCGGGACGCTCTCGTCGTCGTAGTGGGTGTAGTAGAGGTCGATGTAGTCGGTGTCGAGCCGCCTCAGGGACTCCTCCACCGCACTCTTGACCGTGCCGGTGGCGAGCCCCCGGTACGCGGGGTGGGCACCGACCTTGGTGGCGACGACGACGTCGGCGCGGTTGCCGCGGGCCTTGAGCCACTTGCCGATGAGGGTCTCCGACTCACCGCCCTGGTTGCCGGGGACCCAGGCCGAGTACGCGTCCGCGGTGTCGACGAAGTTGCCGCCGGCCGCGGTGTAGGCGTCGAGGACCGCGAAGGACTGGGCCTCGTCGGCGGTCCAGCCGAAGACGTTGCCGCCGAGGGCGAGGGGGAAGACCTCGAGGCCGGACGTTCCGAGCTTGCGGAGAGAAGAAGTCATGAGGGGTTCAACGGAGCGGACGGACGGACGTATTCCGGTCCGGGGCTCCGATCGTGGCCGGCCACCGACGGGGGCCTCGGTCCGGAGCCCGTCCGCAGCCCGTCCGGAGCCTGTCCGCAGCCCGTCCGGAGCCCGTGGTCCGGGGAGGGGGAAGAGACCGGCAGCCCTGACGTCCTGGGGGGGTAGAGCGTCAGGGCTGCCGGCGATCGGGGGTGAGCGGTACGCCGAGCGTCAGACCGCGAGGCCCTTGCCGGTCAGCCAGGCCATCGGGTCGATGCCGGTGCCGTCCGGGGTGTGGACTTCGAGGTGGAGGTGCGGGCCGGTGACGTTGCCGGTGGCTCCGACGCGGCCGATGGTGTCGCCCGTGCTGACCTGCTGGCCGACGACCACGTCCATGGAGGACTGGTGGCAGTACCAGATCTCCGTACCGTCCTCGAGCTCCAGGACCGTGCGGTACCCGTACGAGCCCGACCAGCCTGCGGACTTGACCGTTCCGCCGTGCACGGCCTTGACCGGGGTGCCGGTCGGCGCGGCGAAGTCGAGGCCGGTGTGCTGCCCGGAGGCCCACATCGTGCCGGCCTCGCCGAAGGTTGAGGTGATCGTGTACGCGGAGGTGGGGAGCGAGTAGGCGGCGGCGAGCTTGGCGAGTCTCTCGGCCTCGGCCTTCTTCGCCGCGGCTTCCTCGGCCGCCTTCTTCTCGGCGGCGGCCTTCGCCTCCGCTTCGTCCTGCTGCTTCTTCGCCTCGGTGGCGGCCTTGGTGGCGGCCGCCGCCTCCTCGGCCGCCTTCGCGTCCGCGTCGGCGGCGGACTGCTGCTGCTCCGCCTGCTGGAGGATACGGGCGCGCAGGGCCTCGCCCGCGTCGGTGGCACCCTGCTCGGTCTCGGCCGTGGTGAGCCCGGCCGTGGTGAACGGCGCGGCCGCCGCCACCGGGGCGGGGGTGTCGTCGGACTCGGCCGCGGTGAACAGAGCGCCCAGCCCGGGCACGGACTTGACGTCGGGAAGGTTGTCCGCGAGCGAATCGGGAAGGGAGATGGAGACCGGCGGCTTGCTCTGCGCGGTGGCCATGCCGCCCGCACCGACGGCCGCGATGACGCCGACCCCGAGGACGGTGGAACTACGCGCGAGACCACGCTGCTTCGCCACGCGGTGCCGGCCGCGTACGGGGCGGAGGGAATCCTCGGTGGGGTTCCATTCCTCCCACGCCTTGTCGGAGTCGCCGGGGGAACCGAAACCGTCGAGGGTGGCAAAGGGTGACGGGGCTTCTGGGGCAGGCTGGTTGGACGCCACGGGGGCGCACTCCTTTCCTTCCTTCTCGCCTACCGGGTTAGCTGACGGGTTCGGAGCAGGAAGGTCTCCTACGGGCGCCTGACGTCTCTGACGAGACACAGGTGCCCGATTCACCCCAAGAAGGTGGTTCCCCGGTTCCCTCGCGGAATTCGGCGCTCGCGCACGGCGCCGTCTCTGACGACGGCTGGGACGACCGCGCTGCGTTATCGAACGTTAATAGACAGACGGCTCCGATTCCAAGCCGTTCCCCTTGATCATTCCCACTTCGGGGCGGGATTTACCACCGCATATCACCACTCATCGGGGCGACTTGCGGACTGTCGGTGCGCTCCTGCTTTTCTGACGGTGTGTCATATGTTATCGAGCGGCACCGGCCTGCTACGGACCGTCGCCGCACCCGCCCAGTGGGCCCGGAGCAGCCCGGGAGTGCCTCGGGACGATGGCCCGCACCACCACGTCAGCCGCCCCCTCGGCCCACGATCGGCACGGTGGTCCGGCGCTCCGGCTGGTCCTCCGCCGGCCGGGCGACCGCGAGCAGCGCCAGGTCGTCCGTCGAGCGGCCCCCGGTGTGCAGCCGGACGTCGTCGGTGAGTGCCGTCAACAGCTCGTCCGGACCAGGGAAGATCCGCCCGCGCAGCCGCTCCGCCGGGTCGTAGAAGACGCCCGCCCGGTCACGCGCCTCGGAGAGCCCGTCCGTGTAGGCCAGCAGGGTCGCGCCCGGCGGAAGCTCCCACTCGTCCACCTGGTCCGGCCAGGCGCCCAGCGCCATGCCGAGGGGAAGCGCGGGCATGCTCGGCCGCAGCACGTCCAGCGCTCCTCCGGCATGGAGCAGCAGCGGTTCGGGGTGACCCCGGTTGACGATCCGCAAGGTCGCGGAGCCCTGCGGGATCTCGGCGAGCACCGCGGTGACGAACCCCTCCACCGGGTCCAGCCCCCCGCGCCGGGCGGCGTCCCTGGCCAGCGCCCGCTCCAGCCGCTGCGCCACGCCCTCCAGCGTCTCCTCCTGCTCGGCGGCCTCCCGGAAGGCGCCGATGATCACCGCCACCGCCTCGACCGCGTCGAGCCCCTTGCCGCGTACGTCACCGAGCACGAGGCGTACGCCGTACGGGGTGTCCGCGACGGCGAAGAGGTCGCCGCCGACGTACTCGTCCGCCTGCGCCGCCTCGTACCGCGCGGCGACATGGAGCCCGCCGACCCGTTCGGCCGGGACGGGCAGCACCGCGCGCATGGCGGTCTCCGCGATGATCCGGGCGGAGGCGAGCTGCTCGTTGCCGCGCCGTACGACTCCGTTGATGACGAGCGCCAGCACGGCCGTGGTGAACACGGTGAGCGTCTCGATGATCGGGACGATCTGCCCGATGGTGCCCACGTACACCCGCATCACGATGACGGCGGCGAGCGAGGCGACACCGACCCGGATGGTCCCCGCCCGGGAGGCGAACGGCGCGGCGATGAGAGGGGCGGCGACGAAGAGGGGCACCGCCGTGAAGCGGGGCGGTGACGCGATGTCGAAGACGAGTCCGCCGACGATGAGCAGGGCAGGCAGCATCCGTACGAAACGCCGGGCGCCCACACCCCCGGCCATCCAGCCATGCTCGTACAGCGGTTTCCCCACCTCTGCGCTTCTCCTGCCCTGTCCCGCCACGGCTGCGGAACCTACCGCGCCCCGCCCAGGCTGGCCCGAACCGCGCCGCGCGGCGACTCCTCGTCGTCCATAGGGGGGAGCGCACGACTCCCCTGTGAGCGCCCCCCGCCACCCGGCGCACGCCGGGTGGTCAGGACCGGCGAGGCAATGAGTTCCGCGCCGCGCCGCGAGCCCCTGCACGCCGCGCATGGAAGCGGCTGACCGGTTGCCCCGGCCGTCCGGGCGCCCGTCCACGCGTTCGGCCGGGCGACACGGACCGCGCAGGCGTGCGAGGCATTTCCTGGATGGACCAGTTCATGCCCGGTCCGGCAGATCGTTATGCCGCCGGAGCGCGTACGCGACCGGACGCAGGGCCGAGCGGGCGACGAGCGGGCGCACACCCGAGAAAACGACTCGGGCCCGGCACGCTGTGCGTGCCGGGCCCGGGCCTTCAGTAGCGGGGACAGGATTTGAACCTGCGACCTCTGGGTTATGAGCCCAGCGA
>NZ_JBSFFN010000065.1:0-22116 GCF_053596135.1 Streptomyces sp. NPDC001770
TGCAGGGGGGACCCTGTGGGAGAGTAGGACGCCGCCGAACAATTTTTCCGGGAGACCCCCGTGCCTTGTGGCACGGGGGTTTTCTGCGTTCCGGGCCCATTTCGTGAATACAAGCTCTCGCTCTTGGATCTCCGCCCTGCTCTCTGCTTTCCGCCCGTCGGCGCCTGCCGGGGTGGAAGACCGAGAACAGGGCGGAGTGCGTTCAGAGCCGGCCGGCCGCCTTGAGCGACAGGTAGGCATCGGCCAGTGCCGGAGCCAGGCTCTCCGGGAGCGCGTCGACCACGACGGCTCCGTGGTGGCGGAGCCGTTCCGCGACACGCAGGCGCTCAGCCTGGGCGCGAGTGGCCGCGGCGGCCTCGTAGATCGCCTCCGCCGAGCCCCTCCTGCGGGACATCTCATCGGTGCGGGGGTCGGCCACGGCCGCCACGATCACGGTGTGGCGCCTGGTGAGTTGCGGGAGGACGGTCAGCAGGCCCTCCTCGGCGGGGGCGCCGTCCAGCGTGGTCAGCAGCACGATCAGCGAGCGCTGCGGAGCTGCGGCCAGCGCGGCGGTGCTCATGCCGCGGGTGTCCGTCTCGACCAGCTCGGGTTCCAGCGTCGCCATGGCGTCCACCACCCTCGCCAGCACCTCTCCGGTGGCCGTCCGGCCACGGACCTGGGCGCGCACCCGCCGGTCGTGGGCGAGCAGGTTCACCTGGTCTCCCGCCCGGCCGGCCAGTGCGGTGAGGAGGAGGGCGGCGTCCATCGCGGCGTCGAGCTTAGGCATGTCACCGACCCGGCCGGCCGAGGTACGTCCGGTGTCCAGGACGATCAGGATGTGCCGGTCCCGCTCGGGGCGCCAGGTGCGGACGGCCACCGCCGTCTGCCGCGCCGTGGCCCGCCAGTCGATGGACCGGGTGTCGTCACCCGGCACGTACGGGCGGAGGCTGTCGAACTCGGTTCCCTCGCCACGGCTCAGCGCACTCGTGCGCCCGTCGAGCTCGCGGAGGCGCGCGAGACGGGAAGGCAGGTGCTTGCGGCTGGTGAACGGCGGGAACACCCGGACGTTCCACGGAACCCGGTGGTAGCCCTGGCGCGCCACGAGGCCCAGTGGGCCCGACGACCGGACAGTCACCCGATCGGGGACACGATCCCCCCGCCGGGTCGGCCGGAGCAGCGTGGTGAGCCGCCGTGTCTCGCCGGCGGCGACGGAGAACGTGTGGCGGGGCTCGCCGGTCTCCGCGGCCCTGGCTCCGCTGCTCGGAGACCAGGCGTCGCGGAGCTCGGCACGCAAGCGACGACGGGAGCTGTTGGTCACGGTGAGTTGCACCGAGGCGCCGTCACCAAGTCGAACAGATGTATCACCGGATCGAGTGAAACGCAGGCTGCGCACTGGTGCTGCCAGGGCGTAGTCGCACAGAATGGCTAGCGAGAGGGGGACATTCACCGCGAGTATCCCGGCCCAGCTGGGGGCCAGGATGCCTACAGGGAGTGATCCCGTAGCTGCAAGGAGAGCGGCTCTTCCGGTGAGGGCCATGGTCACCGCCTCATCGGGGGACAGGCACGAGGGCGAGGACCGACGTGATGACGGCGTCCGGGGTGACGCCCTCCATCTCGGCCTCGGGCCGCAGATGGATGCGATGACGGAGTGCGGGCAGAGCGAGGGCCTTCACATCGTCGGGGATGACGTAGTCCCTGCCGGTGAGCCAGGCCCACGCACGGGCGGCGGAGAGCAGCGCGGTGGCGCCGCGGGGGGAGACACCGAGGGCGAGCGAGGGGGATTCGCGGGTGGCACGGCAGATATCGACGACATAACCGGCGACCTCGGGGGAGACCGAGGTCGTGGCGACAGCGGCGCGGGCGGCCTCCAGGTCGGCCGGTCCTGCGACGGGGGATATGCCCGCCGCCTTCAGGTCACGTGGGTTGAAGCCCGCGACGTGACGGGAGAGGACGTTGATCTCTTCCTCCCGGGAGGGAAGAGGCACCGTCAGCTTCAGCAGGAAACGGTCCAGTTGGGCCTCGGGGAGGGGGTACGTGCCCTCGTACTCCACCGGGTTCTGGGTGGCGACGACGAGAAAGGGATCGGGGAGGGGGCGAGGAGTTCCGTCGACGCTGACCTGTCGCTCCTCCATGGCCTCCAGGAGCGAGGACTGGGTCTTGGGGGGCGTGCGGTTGATCTCGTCGGCGATCAGCAGGTTGGTGAAGACCGGACCTGCCTGGAAGGAGAACTCGGCGGTGCGTGCGTCGTAGACGAGGGACCCGGTGACGTCACTGGGCATCAGGTCGGGGGTGAACTGGACGCGCTTGGTGTCGAGTTCGAGGGAGGCGGCCAGGGCGCGGACGAGCAGGGTCTTGGCCACACCGGGGACGCCCTCCAGCAGGACGTGCCCCCGGCAGAGCAGGGCGACGACGAGTCCGGTGACGGCCGGGTCCTGACCGACGACGGCCTTGGCGATCTCGGAGCGCAGGGCTTCGAGTGACGCGCGGGCTTCGTCGGAGTTCCTGGGATCCGCGGAGGTCCCTGGAATCGCCGGGGTCGGGGCGCTCATGACGTGCGTACCTCTCTTTCGAGGGCGTCGAGTTGGTCGGCCAGGCGTACCAGTGCGGTGTCGTCGGCCGGAGTCGGGCCGAAGAGCAGGGCATCGAGGTCGCCGTCGGCGGGGATCCGGGCGGAGAGTGCGGGGACGAGTACGTCCGGGGATTGCGCGTCGCGGGGGGAGACACCGACGAGTGGGGCGAGGCGGATACGTGCCGCTTCGCGGAGCAGGGTGGCGGCACGGTCGCGTGCGCCGGCCTTCCGGTAGAGGCGGGCATGACCCTCCGTCGCTTCGGAGGCGTGGACGG
Organism: Streptomyces sp. NPDC001770; assembly: GCF_053596135.1. Classification (NCBI taxonomy): domain Bacteria; kingdom Bacillati; phylum Actinomycetota; class Actinomycetes; order Kitasatosporales; family Streptomycetaceae; genus Streptomyces; species Streptomyces sp. NPDC001770. The sequence goes on from NZ_JBSFFN010000065.1 coordinate 2,824, forward strand.
CGACCGGCAGGTTCTCGGTCACCAGCGGACCGAACCTGCGTCCGCGCCAGAGAGCCGCGAGCACTGCGGCGACGGCGAGTTGGAGCGTCCCCCACAACCAGCCGGAGGGGATCAGATCGAAGAAGTCGGGCTGGTCGTCCCCGGGGGAGTCGGCGTCGGTTTCGTGGTCCTGGCCGGAACCACTACCGGTGCGGTGGTCCTGCCCGGAGCCACCACCGGCCCGGTGGTCTTGGTCGGCAGCACGGTCATCGTTCATGCCCTGGCCGCCCTCGGTGGCGGAGGGGTCGGAGAGAGAAGGGAGGTACCAGACGAGATGAGTACGGGAGCCGAGGAGTTGCAGGGCCAGCGAGGCGTTGCCCTCGTGGGCGAGGTGCTGGTTGACCAGGATGTCGGGGGCGCCGAGCAGAACGGTCTCACCGTTCTGCCGCGGGACGACGAGGAGCGGGGTGAGGCCATGGGCCGGGTAGCAGCCGAAGGCTCCGGGCTCCTCCGTCGTGTAGGTGACCCCGCCCAGGTCGGCCGCGCCCGCCCGGCGGGCCGCGGGGAACGAACAGGCCGCGGCGCGTGCGGTCACCCTGACGGTGGGTCCGACGTCCACCCCCGGGGCGAGGACGGGGACGGACGGCTGTCCCGGAGCGATCAGGACGGTGCGGCCCCCGGAGCCGGAGGTGGCATCGGACAGGCGCTGCTGCTGGAACTCGGTGAGCAGGTCCGGGGCGGCGACCAGGAGCGTGCTGTCGGGGCCGGCCGCGGAGACGGCGCCGTCGAGTGTGGTGACCACGTCAGTGGTGACACCGCGCTGTCCGAGGAGTTCCGCCAGGGCTCTGCTGCCCTCCGGGTCGGCCGAGCGGGGGTCGAGCGTCCCGTGATGGCTGCCGGGTTGCAGAGCCGCGATGGTGATACCGCCGATGACCAGGACAAGCAGGGCCAGCAGGAAGCCACGGACCCGCTTCCACACCTGTGCGGGGGTCGCCGCCATGGACGTGGAGCCCGGGGCCGGACGCTCACCGGCAGAGCCGGGGGCGGCACTCGTGCCCGCGGAGCCCGGAGTGGCGCGCGTACCGGCGGGGCCGGGGGCGGCGGTCCGCGTGGATCCGGTCATCCGGCGGCTCCCGTCGTGATGGCGGTGGCGGGCCGCGTCGCTTCGAGGTCGCTGTCGAGGGTGCGGACCGTCAGATACGCGGTCTCGTCCGCCGTGCGGCCGCCGTACGTGAGGGCGTCGAAGGTGCGGGCCGCGGCGCGCAGCCTGGACGCGTGGTCCGGCAGTCGGCGTCCGGCCTCTTCCGCGGCTTCGTCGGCCGTGCGGCCTGGGCGGGGATCGAGCAGTGCGCGTTCCTCCAGGGAGCGGACGATCGCGCGGGTGCGTTCCTGGACCGCCTCGGTCCAGCGGAGAGCGGCCGCGTGCCTCTCGGCAGCGCTGCGGTGCTCGGCGGCGCCGCGCGGCCCGCTCTCCCGGAAGAGGGGCTTGGCCGAGCCGGCCGCCCGTTTCGGTGTACCCAGCCGCCACCAGAGGGCGACGGCCAGGCCGAAGGCCAGGAGGACCAGCGCGAGGACGCCCAGCGGCCCACCGGGCGCGATGCCGGCGGCCGAGTCGAAGAGCCCGCCGATCCAGTCCCAGAAGGAGTCGAGGGCTCGTTGCAGCAGGCCGGGGTCGCCCTCGTGGTACATCCCCTTGGACAGTTCGGTCTCCGCCGCCTCCCGTGCCGGAACCCGTGGCGTGTCCACGGGTATGTCTCCGAACCTCGGACCGGCCCACACCTGCGGCCCCGATGTGGTGGTGCCCCCCGCACCCGTCATGCCATCAGCCTCCGGTGGTCGTGTATCCGGGGAGCCCGGCGGCACGGCCGAGTTCCAGGTCGAGAGCTTCGCGGCGGATGCGCTGGTCGACGTAGAGCAGCGAGATCACGCCGGAGACGAACGGGTACGTCAGCATCGAGACGAGCACGTTCCCGATGCTGGACACGAGGAGGAAGGGCCAGCCGGTCGGGGCCGGGTCGTTGCTGAAGAGGGAACTGGACGCGCCTCCGTCGACGGTGATCCCGATCAGGAGGAAGGGGATGGCGATGACCGTGGACGCGACGGCGACGCAGAGGGAGGTGAGGGCCAGGATGCCGAAGATCCGCCACCAGGCCCCTCGGACCAGCTTCGCGGACCGGCGGAGGGCCTGGGCCACCGACTGACGCTCCAGCACCAGGGAGGGGGCCGCGAGGCAGGAGACGATCATCAGCCAGACGGACACTCCGAACGCGACGAGGCATCCGAGCCCGAGGAGAGCGGCGCCCTCCGTGGAACCGACGAGCAGTCCCGGGGCCACGCCCACCGCCATGATCGCCACGATCGTCACCGCGAGCAGCAGCGCCAGCCCCACCACGCCCCGGATCCGGGGGCGGACCTCCGCCCGGACCTCGGCCGCGGTGGCGGTGCGGCCCAGCACCGAGCGGCTGACCACGACGCCGAGCACCGAGGCGGTGAAGAGGAAGGCGGCCATGCTGAGGACCGCGCTCGGCGCGCTCGTGACGAGCATGGACCGCAGCGCGTCGAAGGACTGGCGGACGGCCTCGGCTTCGGAAGCGTCCGGGTCGATCGTGACCGGCTCGGGGAGAAGAAAGCGCTCGACCAGGACGGAGACGATCTGCACGAAGACGGCGACCACCAGGCTGAGGCCCAGCGCGGTACGCCAGTGGGCGCGCATGGCCGAGACGGAACCGTCAAGCATTTCACCGACGCTCAGCGGACGGAGCGGGACGACACCCGGCTTGGGTGCCACCGGAGCGTGACCCCAGTTCTGAGCTCCGCCCCAGCCCGGGTGCGGCTGGGGCGTGGGGTGACCCCAGCCCGGGTAGCCGCCGGGGTTCTGGTTGCCGCCCCAGCCCGGTGCCGGCGGGGGAGCCCCCGGCCCCGGTGCTGCCGGGGCGGACCACTGGCCGGGCGGCGGCTGGGCGGCGGACCACTGGCCCGCCGTGCCGTTCCCGTCGGCCGGGTTGCCGTTCGGGGCGTGCCCGTCCGCGGAGCTACCGCCTGCGGGGTTTACGGGCGCACCGTTTCCGAGCACGGAGTCCCCGGCGCCGTTCCTGCTCGCGGAGTCCCCGTCCGCGGTGTCCCCGTCCGCGGAGTCCCCGCTCGTGGGCCGGGGCCCGGTGGGTGGTTCGGAGTCGACGGGTCCGGAGGGGCGGGGTACGCCTGCGCCCTGCTCGTCGGAGGGCGCGGATCCGGGCGGGGCCCAGCCCGGAGAGTCGTTCATTCTGGCTCCTTCACCGTCCTGACCGCGCATCGGGGCGGCAGGTTGGCAGCCATCGTGCCACGCGGGGCAGAAGTGCGTTCGAGGTGCTTCTGGTTGGCACCTTCATATGTGGGCCTCCCAGCGGGCAGACTGGGCGGATGGCTGATCAGGACGCGCAATCGCCGGTGGGCATCGAGCCCTCCGCGCTTCCCGTACTCCGCTGGGACGAGCCGCCCGAAGGGCCCGTCCTGGTACTGCTCGACCAGACCCGGCTTCCCGCCGAGGAGGTCGAGCTGGTCTGCACCGACGCACCCGCGCTGGTGCGGGCGATCCAGACGCTGGCGGTGCGCGGGGCACCGCTGCTGGGTATCGCCGGGGCCTACGGCGTCGCCCTCGCGGCGGTCCGCGGGTACGACGTGGACGAGGCCGCGGAGCTGCTGGCCACGGCGCGGCCCACCGCGGTGAACCTCGCGTACGGGGTCCGGCGCGCGGTCCGCGCCCACGCGGCGGCCCTCGCGGACGGGGCGGCCCCCGAACGGGCCGCCGCCGCCGCGCTCGCCGAGGCGCGGGCCCTGCACCGCCAGGACGCCGAGGCCTCCGGCCGCATGGCCCGGTACGGCCTGTCCCTCCTGGACGAGCTGCTGCCGGCCGGAGGCCACCGGCTGCTGACCCACTGCAACACGGGGGCGCTGGTCTCCGGCGGAGAGGGGACGGCGTTCGCCGTCGCGCTCGCGGCACACCGGCAGGGCAGGCTGCGCCGGCTGTGGGTGGACGAGACGCGTCCGCTGCTCCAGGGCTCCCGGCTCACCGCCTACGAGGCCGCCCGGCACGGAATGGCGTACCAGCTGCTCACGGACAACGCGGCGGGGTCGCTCTTCGCGGCGGGGCAGGTGGACGCGGTACTGATCGGCGCGGACCGCATCGCGGCGGACGGCTCCGTGGCGAACAAGGTGGGGAGCTACCCGCTCGCGGTGCTCGCGCGATACCACCACGTGCCGTTCGTCGTGGTGGCACCGACCACGACGGTGGATCGGTCCACCCCGGACGGTGCGTCGATCGTCGTCGAGCGGCGTTCCGGCCGCGAGGTGACGGAGCTCACATCGCCGCGGTCCGCGTCGCGTGGGGGAGAGGGGGGCGGACTGGTCGTGGCACCGCTGGGAACCCCGGTGTACAACCCGGCGTTCGATGTCACACCGCCCGAACTGATCACGGCGATCGTCACGGAGGAGGGCGTCATTTCACCGGTCACGAGGGCCGGACTGGCCGAGCTGTGTGCCAGGTCATCGCAGATAACGATTAGCTAATGGGATGATGTCGATTATGAAGGGACGCGTCCTTGTCGTCGACGACGACACCGCACTGGCCGAGATGCTCGGCATCGTGTTGCGTGGAGAAGGTTTTGAACCGTCGTTCGTAGCGGACGGCGACAAGGCACTTGCTGCCTTTCGGGAGGCGAAGCCGGACCTGGTGCTGCTCGACCTCATGCTGCCCGGACGGGACGGCATCGAGGTCTGCAGGCTCATCAGGGCCGAGTCCGGCGTGCCGATCGTGATGCTCACCGCGAAGAGTGACACCGTCGATGTGGTGGTGGGTCTGGAGTCCGGGGCCGACGACTACATCGTGAAGCCGTTCAAGCCCAAGGAGCTGGTAGCCAGGATCAGGGCACGCCTGCGGAGGTCGGAGGAGCCGGCGCCCGAGCAGCTGACCATCGGTGACCTGGTCATCGACGTGGCCGGGCACTCGGTGAAGCGGGAGGGCCAGTCCATCGCGCTGACCCCGCTGGAGTTCGACCTGCTGGTCGCGCTCGCCCGCAAGCCGTGGCAGGTCTTCACCCGTGAGGTCCTGCTGGAGCAGGTGTGGGGCTACCGGCACGCGGCGGACACCCGTCTGGTGAACGTGCACGTCCAGCGGCTCCGTTCCAAGGTCGAGAAGGACCCGGAGCGGCCCGAGATCGTCGTCACCGTGCGCGGCGTCGGCTACAAGGCCGGACCCAGCTGACATGACCCGAGGCAGCGCTGCTCCTGGCCCCGGGGAGCCCGGAGCCCCCGAGGAGCGGGCTGCCGGACCGGGGCGTTCCGCTCTCCTCCGGGGCGGCCGGTTGTTCACCGACCGGACGCCCGGAGGACCTTTCCCGCGCCTTCTGCTGCGCTGGGTGCGGCGTCCGCTGCTGCCCGCCGTGCGGGTGTGGCGCCGCAATCTCCAGCTGCGGGTCGTCGCCGGCACCCTGCTGATGTCGCTCGGAGTCGTGCTGCTGCTCGGTTTCGTCGTCATCGGACAGGTGCGCAACGGTCTGCTCGACGCCAAGGGCAGAGCGGCCCAGACCCAGGCAGCCGGCGGGTTCGCCGCGGCCCAGGCGAAGGCGAACGAGCCCCTGACGCCGGGCCGCGAGGAGGGCTCCGACGGCATGTCGGCCAACACCTCCTGGCGTACCGACCTCGTCGACCAGCTCGCCAGCGGCGGCGCCAACGCCTTCAACGTGGTGGCGCTCAGTCCGGACTCCGTGAGCCGGGGCACCGCCAGCCGGGCGCCGCGCGGTTCGGGGAGCGTGGAGGCGTCCAGCGTCCCGGACCGCCTGCGCGAGTCGGTCGACAAGGGCCCGGGCGCGTTCCAGACGTACTCACTGATCCGGTACTCCTACGGCAAGTCCCAGCCCGGGCTCGTCGTGGGCAAGCGGCTCTACGACATCGACCACAACCCCTACGAGCTGTACTACCTCTTCCCGCTCACGCAGGAGGAGAAGTCCCTGTCGCTGGTCAAGACGACGCTCGCCACCGCAGGTCTCTTCGTCGTGGCCCTCCTCTGCGCCATCGCCTGGTTCGTGGTGCGCCAGGTCGTCACCCCCGTGCGGATGGCGGCCGGCATCGCCGAGCGGCTTTCGGCGGGGCGGCTCCAGGAGCGGATGAAGGTCACCGGCGAGGACGACATCGCGCGGCTCGGCGAGGCCTTCAACAAGATGGCCCAGAACCTCCAGCTGAAGATCCAGCAGCTGGAGGAGCTGTCCCGGATGCAGCGCCGTTTCGTCTCCGACGTCTCGCACGAGCTGCGGACGCCGCTCACCACCGTGCGGATGGCGGCCGACGTCATCCACGAGGCGCGGGTGGACTTCGACCCGATAACCGGCCGCGCCGCCGAACTGCTCGGCGATCAGCTCGACCGGTTCGAGTCCCTCCTCTCCGACCTGCTGGAGATCAGCCGGTTCGACGCGGGAGCGGCGGCGCTGGACGCCGAGCCGATCGACCTGCGGTCCGTCGTCCGCAGGGTGATCGGCGGCGCCGAACCCCTGGCGGAGCGGAAGGGCACCCGCATCCGGGTGGTCGGCGACGAACTGCCGGTCGTGGCGGAGGCCGACCCCCGGCGGGTCGAGCGCGTCCTGCGCAACCTCGTCGTCAACGCCGTCGAGCACGGCGAGGGCCGCGACGTCGTGGTGCGGATGGGCGCGGCCCAGGGCGCCGTCGCCGTCGCGGTGCGCGACTACGGCGTCGGTCTGAAGCCCGGCGAGGCGACGCGCGTCTTCAACCGGTTCTGGCGCGCCGACCCGGCCCGCGCCCGTACGACCGGGGGCACCGGGCTCGGGCTGTCCATCGCCGTGGAGGACGCCCGGCTGCACGGCGGCTGGCTCCAGGCGTGGGGCGAGCCCGGTGGCGGCTCGCAGTTCCGGCTCACCCTTCCCCGTACGGCGGACGAGCCGCTGCGCGGTTCCCCGATACCCCTGGAGCCCGAGGACTCCCGGCGCAACGTCGCGGACCGCGAGCGCACCACCGACGCGGGGGACGCACACGCCGACGGCCGGCACCGGGTGATGGCCGTGCCCCACCAGCCCAGCTCCTCCGACCGGGGCACGCTGCCCGCGTCCGCCCGGCCCGGTGCCTCGCGGCAGGCCCCCGCATCGGTCCACCCCGCGGCGCTGCCCGGCAGTGGCGCCCGGGTGGTGGCCCGCCCGGGCGCCGCTCCCGCCGCCCCCTCAGCGCAGATCCCCGGGCAGGCCCGGGAACAGATCCCCGAGCAGGCCCGGGAACAGACCCCGGACAGGCTCCCGGACCAGGAGGACACCCGACGTGGGTTCTGACCGCCGTAGGGACGGCCGCCGCCGCAGAGCCGGGCGGGCGACCGCGGTGCTCGGCCTCGGCATCCTGCTGCTGGCCGGCTGCGGGTCGATGCCCGTCGTCGGGGACGTCAAGTCCGTCGACGCCTCCCAGGCGGGCGACGCCCAGGTGCAGGTCTACGCCGTTCCGCCCCGCGACGGGGCGGAGCCGGGCGAGGTGGTCGACGGCTTCCTGGAGTCGATGACGAGTGACGACCCCTCGTTCCGGACGACCCGCACCTATCTGACGCAGGACGCGGCCCGCACCTGGCGCCCCGCCGCCGGCACCACCGTGCTCGCCAAGGCCCCGAACCGCAACGCCCCCGCCCCGCAGGGCCCGGAGGACGACGCGACGGACACCACGTACACCCTCAGCGGCCAGAAGGTTGCGGAGGTCGACGCGCAGAGCTCGTACCAGCCGATCGCGCCCGCCGACTACGTGCAGAGCCTGCACCTGGTGCGGGAGAAGAGCGCCGACGGCAAGCAGGAGTGGCGGATCAGCTCGGTGCCGGACGGGCTCGTGCTCGGCCAGTCCGACTTCAAGCGGCTCTACCGTTCGGTCAACACCTACTACTTCGCGGCCGGCTCGGCGGGCGGTCCCGCCGCGCTGGTCGCCGACCCCGTCTACGTACGCAACCGGACCGACCCGGTGACGCGGATGGACGCCACCACGCAGACCATCCGGACCCTCCTCGACGGGCCGACCGACTGGCTGCGGCCCGTCGTCGATTCCAGCTTCCCCACCGGTACGACGCTGCAGAAGGGCGTCACCTCGCTGGCGCCCGACGACCAGAACGTCCTCAAGGTGCCGCTCAACAAGGAGGCCGCCCACGCCACCCGGAGCGCCTGCCGGAGGATGGCGGCCCAGGTGCTCTTCACCCTGCGGGATCTGACCTCCGCCCGGGTCGAGCAGGTCGAGCTGGAGAACGGGCGGAAGGTGCTCTGCTCGCTGGGCGCCGAGGAGACGGCCGGGTTCACCCCCGACCACGGCTCCGGAGCCCCCGTCGGCCAGTACTTCGTCGACGAGGGGAAGGTGCAGCGGATTCCCGGTTCGACCAAGGGCAGCGGCGACCCCGTACCCGTGACCGGTCCGCTCGGCGAGGGCACCCGGCCGATGAACGCGGTCGGCGTCTCCCGCGACGAGCAGAAGGCGGCCGGGGTGACGACCGACCGGGCGCGGCTGTACGTGGCGTCCATCGTCGAGGAGGGCGAACTGCCCGCCGACGCCCCGGTCGTCAGCCACGCGGCGTCCGCCGACAACCGCCTGTCGGCACCGAGCTGGGACGGCCGGGGCGATCTCTGGGTCGCCGACCGCGACCCGGACGAACCCCGGCTGCTCAGGCTGGCCGGCGGCGAGGGCGCCCCGCAGGAGGTCGCCGTACCGGGCCTCGGCGGCGAGCGGATCGAAGCGCTCCGGATGTCCGCCGACGGGGTGCGGATCGCGCTGCTCGTGGGGGAGAAGGGCCACCGGACGCTGAAGATCGGCCGGGTCGAGAGGGTCGGCTCCGGTGCCACGCAGCAGGTGTCCGTGCAGGACCTGCGCCAGGCCGCGCCGCAGCTCACCGACGTCACCGCGGTCTCCTGGTCCGGACGCGGCCGGCTGGTCGTGGTCGGCAAGGAGGAGGGCGGGGTCCAGCAGGTGCGTTACGTGCAGGCGGACGGATCCACCTCGTCCTCCGAGGTACTGCCCGGTGTCAACCAGGTCGAGTCGATCGCCGCGGCCGACGACGAACTCCTGCCGCTGATGGCGGACACCATGAGCGACGGCATCGTGAAGCTGTCGCCCGGCGACAACTGGCAGACCGTGCTGAAGAAGGGCACCTCGCTGGTCTACCCGGGCTGAGGCCCCCGGCTCCGCGGGTCTCCTCGGGCTGAGCCCCCGATGCCGTGGGTCTCCCTCCGGCCGAGGCCGGCCCCGGCAGGTGTCCGGCGGCGTTGTCCACAGGGGTGGCGGGGCCGTGCGGCGGCGGGCAGGGTGGTGCTGTGCGGGAATGGTGGCGGGAGTTCGCCGGACTGGTCCTGCCGGTGGCCTGCGGGGGCTGCGGCAGGCCGCGTACGGAGCTGTGCGCCGCCTGCGGCGACGCGCTGAGCGGCCGGGAGCCGTGCCGGGTGCGGCCCTCGCCCGAGCCGCCCGGACTCCCGGTGGTGCACGCCGTCGCCCCGTACGAGAACGCCGTGCGCGCCCTTCTGCTGGCTCACAAGGAGCGCGGCGCCCTGGCGCTCGCGGGGCCGCTCGGCGACGCCCTCGCGGCCGCCGTACGGGCCGGGCCGGGGTGGTCCGGGCAGGACGGGCCCCTGCTGCTCGTGCCCGTCCCCTCCGCCCGCCGTGCCACCGCCGCGCGCGGGCACGACCCGGTACGGCGCCTCGCCCGCGCGGCGACCGCCGCGCTGCGGCGGTCGGGCACCCCGGCGCGCGTCCTCCCCTTACTGCGGCAGCGGCGCCGGGTCGCCGACCAGGCGGGGCTCCGGGCGGCCGAGCGGTGGGCCAACCTGGCGGGTGCGCTGGAGGCCGTCCCCGGCTCGGAACGGCTCCTCGCGACCGGCCGGGTGGTGCTGGTGGACGACCTGCTGACGACGGGCGCGACGCTGGCCGAGGCGGCCCGCGCGGTGGGTCCGGTACGGCCCCGGACGGGCGCGTTCCCGCCTCCCTGGGCAGCTGTGGTCGCAGCATCTCCGTCTGCCTTCGGAATAAACCGGAACTGACAGAAATGTTTCATCTCCGCAGGTCGTGGAAGGGCAAAGCGACCTGAACGGAGGTACGCGTGAGTAGCGGGTGCCGAGAAGGCGGTCGGCACGCTATGTTCGGTGGTGAGGAATGGTGAACCCCAGGCCTCGACGAATGCACCACCAGGTTTCGGGCAGGCCGACAGCCGGAGTTCAGCTGTCGGAAGATCGGTGGGATGGTGAACCCGCCGGTGGGCAGGAGGAGGTGGAAGGTCACCTAGTCCGAGGCTCCGGAATGCCACTGGAGCCTGGTGCAAAAGGGAGGCGCTCCGCCACCGTTGCGGAGCGATCCGGGAACGGAGTTCTGCGTGGACATCGTCGTCAAGGGCCGCAAGACCGAGGTGCCCGAGCGGTTCCGCAAGCACGTGGCCGAGAAGCTGAAGCTGGACAAGATCCAGAAGTTCGACGGCAAGGTGATCAGCCTCGACGTGGAGGTGTCCAAGGAGCCGAACCCCCGTCAGGCCGACCGTTCCGACCGGGTGGAGATCACGCTCCGCTCGCGCGGTCCGGTGATCCGGGCGGAAGCGGCTGCGGGCGACGCGTACGCGGCGCTGGACCTGGCCACGGGCAAGCTGGAGGCGCGGCTGCGCAAGCAGCACGACAAGCGCTACAGCCGCCGCGGCAACGGCCGTCTGTCGGCCGCCGAGGTCGGCGACGTGGTGCCGGGCACGGCAGCGTTCGACGAGGACGGCGAACTGGTCAACGAGCAGGCGGACCAGGAGGTACCCACCACGAAGTTCGGTTCGCTGGAGGTACAGGGCGAAGGCCCGCTGGTGATGCGCGAGAAGACGCACGTGGCGGCTCCGATGATGCTCGACCAGGCGCTCTACGAGATGGAACTGGTCGGCCACGACTTCTACTTGTTCGTCGATGCGGAGACCAAGGAACCCAGCGTCGTCTACCGGCGGCACGCCTACGACTACGGTGTCATCCATCTGAGGACCGACCCCCTCGCCGCCGACGAGGCCGGTGGCGCGGGCGGTGCGCTCGGCGGCTGACGAACCGTTTTCGCGGTGCCCCTGGAGAGCGTGCGCGCCCCCGGGGGCACCGGCGTGCGACCACGGGACCTCCGTTCCGGCGGCCGGGCATGAAAGCATGGCCCCCCGAGCCAATCGGTATGCGGTGCAGTGCCGTTGGCGACCGTGTGTGATTTCAGGCCGTGGCCTTCAGGGGGAGGAACGATGGCGGACACCTTCGGGCCCGTGCGCGACACGAATGTTTCCGGAGAAGCTGCCCGAACCCGAGCCGGCGCGGACGAGGACACCTCGCCCCGCAAGGAGCCCATCCGGGTCCTGGTGGTCGACGACCACGCGCTCTTCCGCAGGGGACTGGAGATCGTTCTCCAGCAGGAGGAGGACATCCAGGTCGTCGGCGAGGCGGGAGACGGTGCGGAGGCCGTCGACAAGGCGGCGGACCTGCTGCCCGACATCGTGCTGATGGACGTTCGGATGCCCAAGCGCGGCGGCATCGAGGCGTGTACCGCCATCAAGGAGGTGGCCCCCAGCGCGAAGATCATCATGTTGACGATCAGCGACGAGGAGGCCGACCTCTACGACGCGATCAAAGCCGGTGCCACCGGATATCTGCTCAAGGAGATTTCCACCGACGAGGTGTCCACGGCGATCCGGGCCGTCGCCGACGGGCAGTCCCAGATCAGCCCGTCGATGGCGTCGAAACTCCTCACCGAGTTCAAATCGATGATCCAGCGCACCGACGACCGGCGACTTCTCCCCGCGCCCCGGCTCACCGACCGTGAGCTCGAAGTCCTGAAACTCGTGGCCACCGGCAAGAACAACCGCGACATCGCCAAGCAGTTGTTCATTTCCGAGAACACCGTCAAGAACCACGTCCGCAACATTCTGGAGAAACTCCAGCTCCACTCGCGGATGGAAGCCGTGGTCTATGCCATGCGGGAGAAGATCCTGGAGATCAGGTGAGAGATCGGGCGAGCCCCTTCAGGGCTGCTGCGAGCGCCCCGGTCAGCGGCTCCCGCAGCTCCGGGGTGTCCACCCGTTCGAGCCGTACGTCGGTGCAGCCGACCCAGGAGGCCGCCTCCACGAGCGCCTCGGCCATCGGCGCCACCGCCTTGGGGCTCGCCAGGGACACCTGACGAGCGACCAGCGTGGTGCCCTCGCGCGCCGGGTCGACGCGTCCCTGGAGCCGTCCGCCGGCCAGCAGGGGCATGGCGAAGTAGCCGTGCACCCGCTTGGGCTTCGGGGTGTACGCCTCCAGGCGGTGGGTGAACCCGAAGATCCGCTCGGTGCGCGCGCGTTCCCAGATCAGGGAGTCGAACGGCGACAGCAGTGTCGTACGGTGGCGCCCGCGCGGTTCGGTGGCCAGCGCCTCCGGATCGGCCCAGGCGGGCTTCCCCCAGCCCTCCACCGAAACCGGTACGAGCCCGGAGCCGGCCACCACGGCGTCGAAGTCCTCGGCCTTCAGCCGGTGGTAGTCCGCGAGGTCGGAGCGGGTGCCGACACCCAGCGAGCGGCCGGCGAGCGCGACGAGCCGGCGCCGGCACTCCTCGTCGCCCAGGTCGTCGTGGAGGAAGCGGTCGGGGATCGCCCGCTCGGCGAGGTCGTAGACACGCTTCCAGCCCCGGCGTTCGGTGCAGACCACCTCGCCGTACATCAGGGCGCGCTCGACCGCGACCTTCGTCGCGGACCAGTCCCACCACTCGCCGCCGTTCTTCGCACCGCCGAGCTGGGTCGCGGTGAGCGGACCCTCGGCGCGCAGCTGCGCGATCACGGTGTCGTACGTGCCGGCGGGCAGCTCGTGGTGCCACTGCGGGCGGCCGCGGTAGGCGCGGCGGCGGAACGCGAAGTGCGGCCACTCCTCGACGGGCAGCACGCACGCGGCGTGCGACCAGTACTCGAAGGCGCGGCCCCCGGACCAGTACGCCTCCTCCACCGCCTTGCGGCCGATACCGCCCAGCCTGGCGTACGGAACCAGCTCGTGGGACCTGGCCAGTACCGAGATGGTGTCGAGCTGGACGGCCCCGAGATGGCGCAGCACCCCGGGCACCCCGGCACGCCGGTCCGGCGCGCCCAGGAACCCCTGGGCGCGCAGCGCGATCCGGCGGGCCTGATCGGCGGAGAGTTCGACCACGGGAGGCTGCACGGGCGGCTCGGACGTCATGGAGGCACCTTAAAGGGCACCACCGACAGCTGTCGGGGGTACGGCCGAGGGCCCTCCGATCGGGGCGGGCCGGGCAGGCGGGCCGTGCCCCGCTTCAGCCCGGCGGGGGCAGGTACGCGGCGGACCCCGGCGGACGCGCCCCCGCCTCCGGCAGCCCGGAGCCGGTGACCCGGAGGCCGAGGCGGGCGGGAATCCGGCCGGGGCCGGACGCCGGCAGCCCCAGGTCGGCCGGGAGGAGCGAGGCGCTCCAGAGGTCCCGGCGCTTGTCCCCGGCAGCGGCTGCGGCCCCGGTGGCGGGGACCCCGCCGGCCGCTGCCGCCGTGCCGCCGGGGGGCTCCCCGGCTGCCCCGCCGGCCGCCCCGGGCCGCCGCCCGTCGTCCAGCCGGAAACCGGCGCGCAGGGCGACCGCCCGGGAGGCCACGTTGCCCGCCTCGGCCCACCACTCCAGCCGGACCGCCCCCAGCACCGAGAACGCCCAGTGCGCCGAGCGGACCACCGCCTCCGTCCCGTACCCCTGGCCGCGGTGCTCCCGGGCCAGCCAGTAGCCGACCTCGTACGTGCACGGGCCCGGCCGCCGGACGAGTCCGAGGGCGCCCGCCAGCGTGCCGTACCGCTCGACCAGCGCGAAGTGGTAGCCGGAGTCGTCCCGCCAGCCCGCCGGGGCGAGGGTGCTCGTGAAGAGTTCCGCGTCGGAGCGCAGGTACGGCGACGGGATCTCCGTCCAGCGGAGGATCTCCGGGTCCTGGCAGGCGAGGTGCACCGCGTCCGTGTCCCCGGGGGTGAATGGACGGAGCAGCAGGCGTCGGGAGGTGAGGGTGATCGGCTCCATGGGCGCATTCTGGTGACCGCGGGGCCCGGCCGTGAGCACTTTCCGGGCTTCCCGGCACCTTCCAGGCTCTTCGGCCGTTGTCCTGGAAGGCGCGGTGAGGTCCACCCAGGGGCAGCCCTCCCGGCGCGGCGGTGTCCTCGCTTACGATGGCCGTTGCGGTGGGGCCCACCTGCCGTGCCCGCGCCAGAGTCCGTCAAACGACCCAGTGCCAGGCCCGACCGGCAAGGAGACCAGCCTCAGTGTCCGTCTTCAACAAGCTCATGCGTGCAGGCGAAGGCAAGATCCTGCGCAAACTGCACCGCATCGCGGACCAGGTCAGCTCCATCGAAGAGGACTTCGTCAACCTCTCCGACGCCGAGCTGCGGGCGCTCACCGACGAGTACAAGACACGGTACGCGGACGGCGAGAGCCTGGACGACCTGCTCCCCGAGGCGTTCGCCACCGTCCGTGAGGCCGCCAAGCGCGTCCTCGGCCAGCGCCACTACGACGTCCAGATGATGGGCGGCGCCGCCCTGCACCTCGGGTACGTCGCCGAGATGAAGACCGGTGAGGGCAAGACCCTCGTCGGCACCCTGCCCGCGTACCTCAACGCGATCTCCGGCAAGGGCGTCCACCTGATCACGGTCAACGACTACCTCGCCGAGCGCGACTCCGAGATGATGGGCCGGGTCCACAAGTTCCTCGGCCTGACCGTCGGCTGCATCGTCGCCAACATGACCCCGGCGCAGCGCCGCGAGCAGTACGCCTGCGACATCACGTACGGCACGAACAACGAGTTCGGCTTCGACTACCTCCGCGACAACATGGCGTGGTCGCAGGACGAACTCGTCCAGCGCGGCCACAACTTCGCCGTGGTCGACGAGGTCGACTCGATCCTCGTCGACGAGGCGCGTACCCCGCTGATCATCTCCGGCCCGGCCGACCAGGCCACCAAGTGGTACGGGGACTTCGCCAAGCTGGTCACCCGGCTGACCAAGGGCGAGGCGGGCAACCAGCTCAAGGGCATCGAGGAGACCGGCGACTACGAGGTCGACGAGAAGAAGCGGACCGTGGCCATCCACGAGTCCGGCGTCGCCAAGGTCGAGGACTGGCTCGGGATCGACAACCTCTACGAGTCGGTCAACACGCCTCTCGTCGGGTACCTCAACAACGCCATCAAGGCGAAGGAACTCTTCAAGAAGGACAAGGACTACGTCGTCATCGACGGCGAAGTCATGATCGTCGACGAGCACACCGGCCGTATCCTCGCCGGCCGCCGCTACAACGAGGGCATGCACCAGGCGATCGAGGCGAAGGAAGGGGTGGACATCAAGGACGAGAACCAGACCCTCGCCACGATCACCCTGCAGAACTTCTTCCGTCTCTACGGCAAGCTCTCCGGCATGACCGGTACGGCGATGACCGAGGCCGCCGAGTTCCACCAGATCTACAAGCTGGGCGTCGTGCCGATCCCGACGAACCGGCCGATGGTCCGCCTCGACCAGTCCGACCTGATCTACCGCACCGAGGTCGCCAAGTTCGCCGCCGTCGTCGACGACATCGCGGAGAAGCACGAGAAGGGGCAGCCGATCCTGGTCGGCACCACCTCGGTCGAGAAGTCCGAGTACCTCTCGCAGCAGCTCTCCAAGCGCGGTGTCCAGCACGAGGTGCTCAACGCCAAGCAGCACGACCGTGAGGCGACCATCGTCGCCCAGGCCGGCCGCAAGGGCGCCGTCACCGTCGCGACGAACATGGCCGGCCGAGGCACCGACATCAAGCTCGGCGGCAACCCCGACGACCTCGCCGAGGCGGAGCTGCGCCAGCGCGGCCTCGACCCGGTCGAGCACGTCGAGGAGTGGGCGGCCGCACTCCCCGCCGCGCTGGAGAAGGCCGAACTGGCCGTGAAGGCGGAGTTCGAGGAGGTCAAGGACCTCGGCGGGCTGTACGTCCTCGGCACCGAGCGCCACGAGTCGCGCCGCATCGACAACCAGCTGCGCGGTCGTTCCGGCCGTCAGGGCGACCCGGGCGAGTCCCGCTTCTACCTCTCGCTGGGCGACGACCTGATGCGCCTGTTCAAGGCGCAGATGGTCGAGCGCGTGATGTCGATGGCGAACGTCCCCGACGACGTGCCGATCGAGAACAAGATGGTCACCCGCGCCATCGCCTCCGCCCAGTCCCAGGTCGAGCAGCAGAACTTCGAGACGCGTAAGAACGTCCTCAAGTACGACGAGGTGCTCAACCGCCAGCGCGAGGTCATCTACGGCGAGCGTCGTCGCGTCCTGGAGGGCGAGGACCTCCAGGACCAGATCCGTCACTTCATGGACGACACGATCGACGACTACATCCGCCAGGAGACCGCCGAGGGCTTCGCGGAGGAGTGGGACCTCGACCGGCTGTGGGGCGCCTTCAAGCAGCTCTACCCGGTGAAGGTCACCGTGGAGGAGCTGGAGGAAGCCGCGGGCGACCTCGCGGGTGTCACGGCGGACTTCATCGCCGAGTCCGTCAAGGACGACATCCACGCGCAGTACGAGGAGCGGGAGAACTCCCTCGGCTCCGACATCATGCGTGAGCTGGAGCGCCGCGTGGTCCTCTCGGTCCTCGACCGCAAGTGGCGCGAGCACCTCTACGAGATGGACTACCTCCAGGAGGGCATCGGCCTCCGTGCCATGGCGCAGAAGGACCCGCTGGTCGAGTACCAGCGCGAAGGGTTCGACATGTTCAACGCCATGATGGAGGGCATCAAGGAGGAGTCGGTCGGTTACCTCTTCAACCTCGAGGTCCAGGTCGAGCAGCAGGTCGAGGAGGTCCCCGTCAAGGAGGACGCCGACCAGCCCTCGCTCGCCAAGGAGGGTGCCGGTGTCGCGGCGGCCTCCCGGCCCGAGATCCGCGCCAAGGGCCTCGAAGCCCCGCAGCGCCCCGACCGCCTGCACTTCTCCGCCCCGACGGTGGACGGCGAAGGCGGCGTCGTGGAGGGCGAGTTCGCCGACAGCGCCCCCGAGGGCGACGGCCTGACCCGCGCCGAGCGCCGCAAGGCGCAGAAGAGCGCGGGCGGCGGCGGACGTCGCCGCAAGAAGTAGTACCCGCGAGAAGTACGACCGGCGGGGCCGGGACCTCCACGGAGATCCCGGCCCCGCCGGTTTTCCGTACCCGCGGCCCCGCCGGTTTTCCGTACCGCTGGGGCAGCCGTTGGTGGCCGGGCGGCGGGTTCAGGCCGGGAGGCGTTCGCCGCCCAGCTCCACCGCGGCGCAGCGCCAGCGCAGATCGGCGCCCTGCTCCAGCCGGAACGCCATGGCGTGCACCCGGCCGCCGCCCGAGATGGACGCGAACGCCTCGACCACGCCGGTGGCGGGCTGTGCGCCGTAGCACCCGCGCAGTACGGGGCTGCTGCCCCAGGCGGCGCGCAGCGGGGCGAGTTCGGCGAGCTGGTCGTACGCCTCGCCCACGGTGTGGCCGAGCATCCAGTGCACCGGGCGGCGCCCGCTCAGCACGGCGAGCAGCCGTTCGGCGAACCACTGGTGGGGGCGTACGGGGCCCCGCGCGGCGAGCGGGCTCCGCTGCGCCGGGACGGTCCCGGGGCGGCGCGGATCGCGGCGGCCGGCGGGCCTGCCGCCTCCCGGGCGGGTGGCCCCGCGCTGTTCCGTACGGGTGCGCCGATCCGCGCTCGAGATCCTGGTCCGGTCCGTGCTCATGGTGTCGCCCCCGTGTGAGGCCGCCCGGTCGTGCCGTGCGGCAGCATTGCGTTGCGCATCTTCTACGGGGAGTCGCGCGGGGGCCGCAAGGGCCGGCGGGGCCGTCCGGGGCGCACGGCGCGGATCACCTATCCGGGTGAGGGGGCGGGCACCCGGGGCCGTGGAGCGGGCGCACGGCCGCGTCCCCGGGCCGTGCGCCGGTGGGCGCCCGCCCGCCCCGAAGGGGGACCGCCGACGTATCCTGAGGGGGTCTGTCGACTACGAAAGCGGCCAAGCCATGCGCGTGTACGTCCCCCTGACCCTCTCCGGTCTCGCCGCGGCGCACGAGGCGGGCGAGCTGGGCCCCGGACCGCTGACCGCCTACGCCGTCACCCCCGGGCTGCGCGAATGGTACGTCTCCGACGACATCGAGGAGCTGGAGTACGCGGCGCTCAACCGGGCCGCCTCCGCCTCGCTCAGACTGATCGCCGCCCTGCCCGGGGAGCCGCGCCGCCGGGTCGTCGTCGCGTTCGACGTACCGGACGGCGACGCCCTGGGCGACCCCGGCCAGGGGCCGGACGCCGCCTCGGTCGGCGAGGTCCGCCTCGGCTCCGTCGTGCCGCTCGACAAGGCGGCGGCCGTGCACGTGGACGCCGACGACGCCGAGAAGGACGTGACGGCCGCCGCCGCGGCCCTGGGCGCCGCCGACCTCGGCGACGACGACGCGCAGTTCACCGTGGACGGCGCGGAGGACCACGAACTGCTCTGGTTCGGTGTGCAGGAGATCCCGCAGCTGCTCGGCTGAGGGGGACGGGCAGGCGCCCGGCAAGGGCTGGCCGGGGGTGACCCTCGCCGGTTGTCGGACCTGCCGAGTACGGTCTTTCCCATGGCGAAGCACGGCGCGAAGCGCACCCACCTGGTCTGGGACTGGAACGGCACCCTGCTGGACGACATCCACGCGGTCCTCGGGGCGACCAACACGGCCTTCGCCGAGGTGGGGCTCGCGCCGATCACGCTGGACCAGTACCGCGCGACGTACTGCGTGCCCGTACCGCTCTTCTACGAGCGGCTGCTCGGCCGGATACCGGACGACGCCGAGTGGGAGCGGATGGACGTTCTCTTCCACGACGCGTACGCCGAGCTCCGCGCCGCCTGCCGCCTCACCGACGGCGCCGCGGAGCTGCTCGCGGGCTGGCGACGGGACGGCCGCAGCCAGTCCCTGCTGAGCATGCACGGCCACGAGCAGCTGATACCCACCGTGCGCGGGTACGGCATCGAGCCGCACTTCGTACGGGTCGACGGACGCACCGGGCCCTCCGGCGGCAGCAAGGCGCTCCACATGGAGCGGCACTTCGCCGCGCTCGGCACGGTCGCCCCCGAGCACGCGGTGATCATCGGGGACGCGGTGGACGACGCCGTGGCCGCCGCGCACGTCGGCGCGCGGGCGGTGCTCTACACCGGGGGCTCGCACGACCGGGCCAGCCTGGAGGAGGCGGGGGTGCCGGTGGTGGACAGCCTCGCCGAAGCGGTGGCGCTGGCGGAGTCCATGGAGGTCTGAGACGAGCGCGGCCCGGGGGCGGGCCCGCCCCCGGGCCGCGCAGGGGCCGCCGGCCCCCCGGGGGGTCGGTACTTCACACGGCTGTAAAACACTCACAAA
>NZ_JBSFFN010000066.1:0-21387 GCF_053596135.1 Streptomyces sp. NPDC001770
GGGTACTGCCCTCGCGTGAACCGCGGTACTGCTCGCGGCGGCCCCTGATCACTGCGGGCCACCCGGTCCGGTCGTCAGCCACGTCGCCGTCCTGCACCTGCTCTGGCTTCGCGACTCCACCACCGCACCGTCCTGCGCACGGCAACTACATGGACTGCTCCCGGCAGTTCGTGTCTGCCGGGTCCTGCTGTCTCTCTGGGCTACGACAGAAACCATAACCACACCACCATCCAATGTCTACTCCCGCCATGACAGATTTTCGCCCGTTCGATGATGAGGTATTCGGTCTCGAACAGTGAGGGATGTGGCCGGGCGCGGACCTGTCACCGCCGGTTGAAGAGCCATGGTCCGGGCATGAGCCAGGCACGGGGCAGAGAGAGCCGGGCCCCTACCGACGCGGGAACCAGTGGTGGCCAGATGGACACAATGAGCGTGAACCTCACCCCCGCCCTCTCCGCGTCCTCCATCGCCGACGCACGCGACGGCGCCCGCACCTTCCTCGGCGCACTCGTACCGGCATGCGCGACCGAAGCTGCCGGCACCGTGGTCCTGGTCGTCTCCGAACTCGTCACCAACGCCCTGCGCCATGGCGGCGGCACCTGCACCCTGGACCTGACCGCACACCCGGACGGCATCGAGGTCGCCGTGCACGACCACAGCGCGCTTCTGCCACGTATGCGCACCCCCGACCTGCACGGCGGCACCGGAGGCTTCGGCTGGCCCATGGTCAACCGCCTCGCCCGCACCACCAAGGCCACCCCCCGCCAGCACGGCGGCAAAACCGTCAGCGCCCTCCTGCCCAGGTAACGCTCCCGACGCGTGCGCGAGCCTCTTTCAACCCCGCAAGATCAACCCGCTCAACGGGCACGGTCCTCGCAACACCCACAGATCGTGGGTGTTGCGAGGACCGTTAGAACCCAAGGCCGGTGGGGCCCTCCACGTCTGAACCCTGGGGGTATGGCCTGCCCTCGAGGGCAGGGACGTCGCCGGGCCCCTTCTCGCGCGAGGGGGCCCGGCGTGCCGTTTCTACAGGGCGTCGGCGAGTTCTTCGATCCGGTCGGCGAGGTCCTGGGCGGGTTGGGGAACCCTGCTGTGGCCGGACTCCTCGGCGCCGTCGACCGTGAGCCGGCCGACCGCGGCGCGCAGAGCGTCACGCTGTACCGGTTCGCGGCGGCCCGGGGGCTGCGGGACGACCGGGCGCTGTCCGGCCCCCGCTTGCAGAGCCCAGTGTTCGGCGTCGCGGAGCTCCCCGCGGGCCCGGTGGTAGAGGTGCAGGCAGTGCGCTGCAGCCGTGTTCTCGGCCCCGGCGGCGAACCCCCACCAGAACCGGGCCCCTTCCCGTTCGTCGACGAGGAAGAGCAGGGCGCCGAACCGCAGCGCTCCCTCGTCGTCGAGTCCCTCCAGGGCGAGCTTGGCCACGTAGGGGGTCTGTCGGACGGTGCGGTCAGGCGGCGGTCGGCTGGGGCCGGCGCAGTTCTGCCCGGCCGAAGAGGAGGGCGTAGCCGTCGGGGAGTCGGTGCAGGATCCGGGTGATGAGGTCGGGGCCGGCGAGGTGGGTGATGACGGCGAGTACGGTGCCGGTGTCCCAGCGGGTGGTGGCCGGGGTGGCGCCGGTGCGGGTGGCCAGGTCCTTGACGAAGCCCCAGCCGGTGAGGGGTTCGGTGTCGGGGATCTGGGCGGTCAGGGTGAGCGCGGCCTCGACGGGCAGGCACCGGGCGAGGTCGACGCGTTCGTCTCCGGTGAGCTGCCGGCCGAGGGCGGCCAGGACGTTGTCGACGGATTCCGCGGCGCGTTCGCGGGTGGGGTAGGCGCCTTCGTAGCGCACGCGTTCCAGCATCTGGTCGAACGTCATGGCCGTCTGGGGCCGGTTCGCTCGGGGCTGGTCGTACATGGCTGCGGTTGCCTTTCTGCGAAGGATGCCGCCGCGCGCGGGCGGCGGGCCGGTGGTGGTCAGGTGGGCTGGGGGTGTCCGAACAGGAGGTCGTAGCCGGGCGGGAGCTGGAGAAGGACCTCGCGGGTGAGGACGTCGCCCGCGGCGGCGGCCGCGGTGGACAGGACCGCGCCGATGTCCCACAGGGCGGTCTTCTCCGTGGCACCCTCGATCCAGGCTGCGGTCGCGCGGACGAACCGCTCGGGCGAGAGCGGCTCCGCCGCCTGCAGCGGGTTGAGGAGGATCAGGGCGTAGGTCTCGGGGAGCCGGGCGGCGAGCTCGGCGCGCACGGTGCCGACCAGGTGCGCGCCCAGCAGGGCCAGGACGACGCGTGCGACGCGATCGGCCTCTTCGGGGTCTCGTACTCGCCGTGTTGCTGGACATGGGCCAGAAAGGATTCCCTGAGCATCGACATCACGTCACCTCCGGGAACGGGGTGAAGGGGTCAACGGGGGTGCGGAGGACGGGGCGCCGGGGGGAATGGGATCTTCCCGCCCTCCGCTGCCGGGTGCTGCTGGAGGACTCAGCCGGAGATCTGCTTGCGGCCGGACTCCCCGCCGATGGTGACCTTGCGGGGCTTGGCTCGCTCGGCAATCGGGATCCGCAGGGTCAGGACACCCGCGTCGTAGTCGGCCTCGATCCGCTCGGTGTCCAGGGTGTCGGCCAGGACGATCTGGCGCGAGAAAACGCCCAGCGGCCGCTCGGACAGCTCCACCTTCACCGAGTCGGCCTGCGCGACCGGGCGGCGCTCCGCCTTCACGGTCAGCATGTTCCGCTCGACGTCGATGTCGAGCGCGTCGGTCGTGACCCCGGGAAGGTCGAAGGCGATGACGTACACGTCGCCCTCGCGGTAGGCGTCCATCGGCATGACCGACGGCTTCGACCACGTGCCCGACGTACCCGACAGCTGCTGGACGATCCGGTCCATCTCGCGGAACGGGTCGGTGCGCATCAACATCGCGAAACACCTCCAGTTGGTTCAGGCAGAAACTGCCAATGCGCTTCAACGTGCCACCGTTGTAACATGTCATCGAAACGATGACAAGCAGGAAGTCATCTGGAGGATGACAGGACGGAAGAGAGTCCCGTGAACCAAGCCACCCCACCCACCACACCCGCTTCCCTCACCGCCGCCGCGGCGGCTCTGGAAGCCATCAACCAGTCCATGAAGGTCGCTCAACAGCCCCCCGGCCTCACACCGACGAACGCGGCCCCGCCGTCCGACGCCGGCCCGCACCCTGCCCTGGCCGCACTGCTGATGCTGCGCGAGGTCCGCGAACAGCTCGCCGGCTGGGAAAGCGGGCTGATCGAAACCGCCCGCGGGCAGGGCGCGAGCTGGGCCGACCTCGCCGGGCCCCTCGGCGTCGCCAGCCGCCAGGCCGCCGAACGCCGCTACCTGCGCCTGCGCCCCGGAACCCCAGGAAGCACCGGCGAGCAACGGGTCCAGGCCACCCGCGACACCCGCGCCGCCGACCGCACCGTCACCGCCTGGGCCCGTGACAACGCCGCCGCCCTCCGGCGCCTCGCCGCACAGATCACCGCCCTCACCGACCTGCCCGCCGGCGCCCAAGACGCGGTCGGTGAGCTGAACCTGGCCCTCGCCGACAACGACCCCGCCCGGCTCCTGGGCCCCCTGACCGCCACCCGGCCCCATCTGCGGCCCGCGGCCGCAGACCTCGCCGACCGTGTCGAAGACCTCACCCGGCACACCGAACAGCTCCGCCGCGACATCCACGACCAGCGCGGCACCTGAACCGCAATCCGGCAGCCCTGCCATCCCGTGGCAGGGCACCTTGGCAGGCGCGGGAGGGCCACTCTTACAAACGGCCCTTTGCGCGAGCAAGATCACTTGCGGGACCGTCGCGCTGTACGAACAGTGATGATCAGGTAGGACGCGGACCGGCCCACCGGTCCGGTGCCGTGGTCGCGATGATCGCCCCGTCCGGGCGGTCCGGCGTCGGCTGCGCCGCGTACTGGCAGTGCGCGGCCGCCCAGCTCTCCTGCCGGGCGACGGCGAGCACGGCGGCGAGGTCCAGGTCCAGGACCGTGATCCCGGGCAGCGAGGCAAGATGTTCGGCGGTTCCGGGACGGGCCCGGTCGGCCTCGACGAGCGCGCACGCCGGGACGTAGAGGAACCAGCCCGGCTCGGCGTGCGCGCGGTGGATCAGCCGGGACGCGAGTCCGTTGCCCTGTCCGGCCGCAGACATCGCCGTGTCGTCCAGGACGATGTGCATGGCATCACTCACCGGCCGGCCGCCCGCGCCAGACGCCGGTCGAGCTCGAGGTCCAGGTCGTCCTGCTCGGACGCGGTCGGGGCGTACCCGCTCCACGCCTTCAACGCCACCCGGGCCCGCTCCGCCCGCTCGGCGCGCTCCGTCGGCGTCAGCAGCGTCTCCGCGAGGCGTGCCAGATATGCGCGCAGCGACAACCCCTCCGCCGCTGCGATCGCGGCCAGCCGGTCCTTCGCTTCCTCCGGGATACGGACATTGGCATCAGACATCATCGTGCTCCTTCCCACCCTCATGGGTACGGGTACGTACCCGTACCCGGGATCACTCACGGGTCGATTTCGCGCTTCACCGGGCCGCGAGGCCGGCAGACCTTGCGGGGTTCACCTCAGGCGGTAGCCGAGGAGCGCAAGGCCGGCGGCCGCGGCGCGGTGCTGGTAGGCGCGAAGGCCGGGTGCGCCGGGAGGGGCGGGGAGGCGTGCGTTGCGGTGCCAGTGGCCGGTGAGGGCGGCGAGGAAGGCCGTGGTGGTGTCGGGCTGTTCGGCGGTGGCGGGGTGCTCGTGGAGCAGGCGGGCGATGTCGGCAGGCTCGTGTCCGGCGAGGACGAGTTGCGGGGCGAGGGAGGTTGCGTCGATGCAGGCGGGGCCGGTGGTGGCGTGGGCCCAGTCGACGAAGGTCACGCCTAGGTGGTGGTCGCGGGCCATGTTGTCGGCCCTGAGGTCGCCGTGGACGATGCGGTCGCCGTGGGCGAGGGCGGGCCAGGCAGCCTCATGTTCGGCGAGGTGTGGCAGGAGGTCGCGCGCGGCAGGGGCGAGGTCTCCCGGTGGTTGGGCGGCCAGTTCGTCCCAGCCGTGCAGGGTCGCCGAGGTGGAGGGCGTGGTGCTCACCGTCTGGGCGTAGGACGCCGGGGCGGGGGTGGAGGTGAGCTTGTCCAGCAGGGCCCAGATCTGTCCGGGGTCGGGGGAAGCCGGGGAGAGGTCGGGGTGGGGGCCGTCGAGGTGGGCGATGACGACGGCGGTCCACCCGGCGTCGTGGTGAACACCGACCACTGCGGGGGCGGGGGCGCCGGGTGGCAGGGCGGCGAGGACGGCGCCTTCGTGGAGGTTGGCCGCGGTGAGCGGGTCGTCGGCGGGGGCGGCCTTGACGAAGAACCGGCGTCCGTCCGTGAGGGTGAGGGCGGCGGCCAGCTGGTGGCCGAAGCCGCCCGCAGGGGTGACCGCAGCCATCACTGGGGCACCGAGGGCGGTTTCGAGGTGGTCCCGCAGCGAGGGCGGTACGTCGGTCCAGCGCAGACGGCCGACGGGAGGAGGCGTAGACACGAGGTGACTCACAGGGAGGAGGTGGGCGGCGGGGGCTCGGGGGTGAGCGCCGACCCGAACCGGTGAGTTTCCTCAGTGGTCCCGATCGGCGCTTGGAGCCTGTCGCCGCATCACGCGCATTTCCGTGTCCCTCGGTGGTGAAAGCCGGGAAGGGCACCCGGGTGGGGTGCCCTTCCACTGTAGTGGCGCGGACGGGTCAGTTCGCGGTGGTTTGGGGAATATGGTGCAGGAGGGGCGGGCCGATGCGGGTGGGGTCCGGCAGGAGCTGATCGGCGCCCGCGGCGTGCAGGTGCATCGCTGGGTGCCAGCCCCAGCCGGCGCCCAGCGCGACGACTCCGGCGGCGCGGGCGGCGGTCATGTCGCCGGGGCTGTCCCCGACGAAGACAGCGTCCTCGGGCCGGGCACCAACCCGCTGAAGGGCGGCGTGCAGTCCGTCGGGTGCGGGTTTCGCGGGCGCGTCCTGCCGGGTGATCACCACGTCCAGCAGATCGGCGAGCGCGGGCGGCAGGTACCAGGACAGCCGGTCGCGGTCCTGGAGGGTCACCACGCCGACCGCCACCCCCGCGGCGTGCAGGGCCAGCAGCCCCGTCAGCACGCCGGGGAACACGGCGGGCAGTCGGCTGGCGAGGGCGCCGTCCCACCAGCGGGCACACGCGTCGTCCGGATCGGTGACCCCGAGGAGGGCCAGGACCTCGGTGCGGGGGCGGTGCAGCGCGGTGGGCGGGAGGTCGGCGACGGTGGTGCGGCGGCCGGTCGCGCACGTGGCGACCGCGGCGAGGGTGGCGCGTACGGACGGTCCGCTGTCGAGGAGGACGCCGTCGAGGTCGAAGAGCGCCGCCTGCCGGGTCACGAGGTGCTTCCCGGGTCGGTGAGGAGCGCGGTCAGGGTCAGCCGGTGCTCGGTGAGGAGGGCGGTGGCGCCGGCATCGCGGTCGAGGACGCACAGGGCGGTAGCGACCTTGGCGCCCGCGATCCGCAGCAGGCGGGCGGTGCGCAGGAGGCTGGTGCCGCTGCGGGCGGTGTCGTCGATCAGGACGGTGCGGCGGCCGTCGAGGTCGGTGCCTTCGATCTGCCGCCAGGTGCCGTGGGTTTTCGGGGCGGGGCGGACGTAGGCGGCGGGCAGGCCGGTGTGGAGGGACACGGCGGTGGCGAGCGAGATGCCCGCGAGTGCGGGCCCGGCGACGACCTGGGTGCCCGGCGGCAGCAGCTGCGCGAGCGCGGCAGCCGTCTCCGCCAGTAGCTGGGGATCGGCGGTGAGCAGGTAGGGGTCGAAGTACCGGTCGAGGGTGCGGCCGTCGGCCAGTTCGTACGGGCCGGGCCGGAAGGCCGTGGCGATCCGGCCCGCGAGGGCCGGGGGGAGGGTGGTGGTCATCGGGTGCTCCCGGCGGTCAGGGTGGCGAGGTCCTGTTCGAGGGCGGCCGTATCGGGCAGGCCGGTGAGGAAGCCGAGCGGCCGGGTCGGCCCTTCCACCAGCCACCGCTCGGTGCGGAGGAACGCGCCGAGGCGGCAGGCGGCCGGGCCGAGGAGCCGGACGGGGACGGGGCGGATCGTCGTCGCGTAGTAGAGGGCGGCGGTGACTTCGTGCAGGGTGCCGACCCCGCCGCCCATGACGACGACGAGGTCCGCGTCGTCGAGGTAGGCGTGGAGCCGGTCCCCGACCGTCTGCGCGTACACGACGTCGGTCACGTACGGGTTGAAGGGGCCCCAGTCCTGGCCGTCGAGGGTGACGGCGGTGACCGGCACGCCGTGGCGGGCCGCACCGCGGGCGGCGGCCTCCATCAGCCCGTTGTAGCCGCCGTGGCGCAGCCCGAACCCCGCCGCCCCCAGCAGGTCCCCGGCCACCTGGGCGAGCTCCTCCTCGCCGGGGCGGGCGACGACCCCGGCGAACAGCACCGCCGTACGAACTCCGGCGCTCATGCCCGTCCCTCCCCGGCCTGGTAGGCGCGGTATGCCGCGAGCTCGTCGGCCAGGCCGTCGACGGCCTGCGGGGCGATCAGTGCGGCCAGGCGCACGATCCGCTCCAGCGCCTCGTCGGCGACGGCGACGGTGGGCACCGGCGGTCCGGCCAGCGCGGCCGTCAGCTCCGCCAGGCACTTCCGTCCGGCCGTGGTGCGGCCCACCTCGTCGGGCAGGTGGTACCAGCCATGGTGACGGGAGTGGGGCACCAAGGCGGTCCGGATCAGGTCCCGGCACGTGGCGTGCAGCTGGTGCAGGAGCCCGTAGGCGATGTAGTCCTGCCCGCGCAGCACCCGCTTGCGGAGCATCGCGTGCAGCACCATCGCCTGCACCAACAACGTCGAGCAGTCCGCCGGCGCCGCCGCCGTACGGGCCAGCTCCGCCACCGTCTCCTTCACGGCGGCCGGACCGGCCGCCACGGGCGTGTCCGTGCGGTTTCCCTGCCAGAGCAGGCGCGGCCCGATCCGGCGCCGCAGCGCGTCCACCGCACTGTCCGGGCAGAGGTAGAGGTCGAGCTGGAGCAGGTGCCCCTCGTACGGCAGCAGGTAGACGAACCCGGCTCCGCCGAGGTCGCCGACGATCGTGTCCCGCCAGCCCGGCAGCAACGCCCCGAACTCCGCCGACATCAGCGTGTCCAGACTTCTCATCAGGACCGGGAGCTGGTCGTCGTGGACGGCGACGACCAGGTCGACATCGGATAAGCGGTCCGCGGTGCCGGTGGCCAGGGAGCCGCGCACCAGCAGCTGCGTGACCGCCGGGGTCCCGGAGAGCAGCTGCACCAGGTCGGCCAGCACGGTGAGCTGGTGCGGCCGGTGCGCCCGGGCCAGCTCTTCCAGCGACGTCAACGGCACCGGGGGCGTGATCGTGGTCATGGTCATGCGGAGTGAGTCCTTCCTGCGAAGAGAAACGATGGTCGGGGGTCAGCGGGCAAGCAGGTGGTTCTTCGCGTTCTTCCAGCGGGCGGCATCCGCCGTCGCGCCGCGCCGGGTGTGCAGTTCGGTGATCAGGTCGTACGCCCCGCCCTCCGGGAGCGCGTAGGCGTAGTAGGCGCGCAGCAGGACCTGCTCGGCCGCCGGGACGAAGCCGAGCGCGGCCAGGTCCCCGGCCCGCTCCAGCAGCCGGGCCCGGTCGGTCGCCGTCATCGCGGGGAGCGCGAGGGCGTCCTGCGGGAGCAGGTGCGGGTGGTCCGCCAGGGCCTCGTAGGCGTCGTCGGTGTAGACGTCCGCGATCAGGTGCAGGCGGTCCGGGCCCGTCATGTTGCGCACCCCGTGGGCCTGCGACGGGGTCAGCCGCCACACGGAGCCGGCCGCCATGTGCACCCGGGCCCCTGCCGTGACCAGCACCGCCGACGGGTTCGTGACGAGCGGGACGTGCAGGCGGTGCCGCCCGCGCCCGCTCAGCTCCGCGTAGTCACGGTGCTCCCACAGGTAGGAGTGCGCCTCCAGCCGGGCGAGGCGTACGTACATGAAGTCCAGCCCCAGGGAGGCCAGGAACCGGGCGGTGGCCGGCATCCGGTCCAGGAGGGTCGTCGGGCGGGGCCTCCCGTCACCGATCACGACATCGAGCGGATCGCCGGAGTGGTTCATCAGCGAGGCGGTCCACCACCCGCCGGACTGGTACTCCCCGTACGCGACCCTGCCCCGCGTCGGCGCCCCCAGCGCCTCCGCCCGCATCTGCTCCACCAGCTGCTCGTCCAGGTCAACCAGCCGGGCCACCTGCCCCAGCAGCTCCCGGCCCGGGCCGTTCGTGTCCCTGGTGGCTGCCGGTGCGGCGAACGTCGTCGTCATGCCCATCTCCTGACGCCTCGTCGGACGCGGCCCGGTCGGGCCGCCGGACAAGAACACCCCGTTCGCCGGACGAGTTCCAGAGCTGTGGCGTTGCGGCCGGTTGCCGTCGGTTGCGGCCGGTTGCGGCCAGGCCGGGGCCCCTTCCCGGCACCGTTCGCAGCCGGAACACTGGTGGGTGACCCGTGTGCCCGCGCGAAGGGAACCGCTGTGACCGTGGAGACCGCCGCCGAACAGCACCCGCTCGGCTACCTGCTGTCCCGACGGGCGATGACCCACGAGGGGTACCTGTTCCGGGTCGCCGAGCAGCACAAGCGCATGGGGTACGGGCAGATGGGATACCGCAAAGAGAAAGTGTCGCGCTGGCTGAGCGGCGAGCACGCCCCCACCCTGCGCACCCAGTACGCCATGGCGGCGCTGGAGAAGATCCCTCCCGACGCCGTCCTCGCACACGGCTGGCCGGGATGGCTTTTACTCGCGGTGCCCGACGACCACGCCGTTCTCACCGCTCCGTGGACCACCACGGCGACCGTGCACGCACTGGAGATCGCAGGAGGTCCGGTGGACCGCAGGAAGTTCCTGATCACCACATCCGTCACCCTCACCACCACTCTCACTCAGTGGGCCGACGCGGCCCCCGTCCCCGCCTCCTCCGCCGGAGGCCGCCGCATCGACGTCGCCGTGCCCGAGCGCTTCGAGCGCCGCCTGGACGACCTGCGCCACCTCGACGACACGCTGGGATCGCGGGAGGTGTACGACGCCGCGCGCGCCGAGCTCCGCCTCATCACCAGCACCCTCAAGGGCGCCTCCTACACCGAGCAGGTCGGCCGCCGCCTCTTCGGCGCCGCCGCCGACGCCTCCCGCTCCGCCGGATGGACCGCGTACGACAGCGGCTACATCGCCGCCGCCGAACGCCACTTCGCCACCGCCCTGCGCGCGGCGGCGAGCGCGGACGATCCCGTCGTCTCCGCGAACACGATGGCGTTCTGGGCGATCCAGCAGTACTCCACCGGGAACCCGCGCGGCGGCGTCGACCTCATCGAAGCCGCGCTCCGCACGGCTCCTCGGATCGGGTCCGCCCGCATGACGGCCATGCTCCACGCCCGCGCCTGCCGGGCCCACGCCCGCGCCGGCGATGCCCGGGCTGCAGCCCGTTCAGCCAACGCCGCACTCGACGCCTACGCCCACGCGGGCCCGATCAGCGACGATCCGACGTGCGTCTACTGGTTCAACCTCGGCGAAGCGCACCAGCTCCTCGGCAGCTCCGCCCTCAACCTCGGCGACCCGCGACAAGCGCTCCGGCACTTCGAGGACGCCTCCACGGCCGCCCAGGACGTGGAGTGGGAGGCGTACAACGGCGACGCCTTCCCGCGCGGTCACGCCATCTACCTCGCGCGCCTCGCAGAGGCTCACCTCGACCTCGGTGATGTCGATGCCGCCGTCGAGACCGCCCACACTGCCGTCGCGCGCATGGGCGGCGTCACCTCCGCACGCGGCAGCAGCACCCTGGACGACCTGCGCCAGAAACTCGGCCGCCACCGCGGTATCCCCACCGTCGCCGCGTTCCTGGATTACACGGGCACGGCGTGAACGGAGGGCCGCACCCTACTCTTCGGCATTCACCGTGTCTTTGACTCTGACGTCGATGTGGAACTTCATGCCAGGCGTATACCCATCCGTCTTCTCGAGCTCCAGCACGATCTCTTCGAGGCGGCGGTACAGCGGAGTGCTGGTGCGCCATCCTTCAGTGCCGGACCTGAACCCTACGAGGACGCCCGTGTAGGCATGCTGGAACAGCGCGTCCAGGATCGTGGCGAGGTTGTCGCCCGATACCGCGACGACCTGCATTCCGTTGCGCTGCTTGTCGATGCGGCCGGCGGGAAGGTTCGGGTCCTTGGTGAACTCACCGTCGGAAGGAAGGGGCCCGCCGGGCTCACCAGCGGTACTGGTCGTCCACTGCGGCTGCCACACGCCGAACGCGTGCCGGGCGATATAACTCCAGGTGTCCTCATGGCACTGCACCTGCAGGAAGGACACCGTGGCTGCCCGTTTCGCGATCTCAACGTGACGGTCGAGCAGCTTCGAGTACAACTCGGAGTTCTTCTGCTTTTCCTCCTCGCGGGCCCGATCGTCCTCAGCACGGGTCTGCCCCTCGGCGGCGCGGGCCGCCTGGTCGGCCTTCTCCTTCTCGGCCTTCATCCGGTCCTGCTCGGCTTCCTTCTCCAGGCGGGCCGCGCGATCCTCCTCACGCCAGCGCTTCTCCTGCTCCCAGCGTTCGGCCTCGATGGCCCGCTTCTGCTCCTGACCGGCCTTCCACTGCTCCAGCAGCGTCTCGATCAAAACCCCTCCGAGGTTCGAGGCTCAGGTGATCCTGTTGCAGTTCATGGACGGGACTTGGCGTCGAAGAAGGCCGTGTCAACCACCACGCGAAGCGGCGGGGCCTTCGGGTCGGGACGCTCAGTGATCCGGTCGAGCACAGCGGAGATCTCGTCGTACATGCGAATCGACTCGGCGTCCCGGCGCCGTGACCACGGGTAATCACCATCGCCACCGTGAGCGTCGTGGTCGAGCTGGCGCAGGTAGTTGGCCAGACCCACCCCGGACAGCTCGACCCTCTCAAGACCGTTGTCGAGAGCCTTGACCTTGGCCGTGATCCGAAGGTCCTCGCTGGTGTAAGCCCTCTGATTCGACGTCTTCTTCCAGAGCTCCTTATTCGTGTCGATCTGGAAGACCTTGAGCCCGGACGCCTTCTGCAGGCGCTCAGAATGCTTGCTGGGCGACTCGACCGCGCAGCCGCCGACGGACAGGAGCAGAGCCGCGCAGACCGCTGTCGCTCCACCCTTGAAAATGATGTTCACCGGCGCATCTTGGCTGGACTCGCCGCGGTTCGGCTGCATAATCCGGACCGTTCACTCGATCGGGCAGAGAACGAGCCGTCCCAGGCGTTCTGCGCTCCGATCGTCAGATGCGCGGGGCCGGACACGGGACGGGAACGCGGCGCAGAGACCGCCCTTCGCATGCGCGGGCTCCAGGATGTGCGCGGGGTGCACGACGCCCGCCGAGATCGCGGGCGGAACCGCTGCCAGGAGCGTGTCCTGTCACAGCAGGTGCTGGATCCAGTAGCCGAGCAGGCCTGCGAGGGTCAGGCCGGTGCCGTAGCTCAGGCCGTGCACGAAGTGCCGGAGCGCGGCGAGGTGCCGCGGACGACGGGTGCGGGGGTGCGGGTGATCAGGGGCAGGGGTGGGGGTGTCCACGGTTAGGTGTCCTTCCTTGTGCGGAAACGCCGAAGGGAGCCCTCCGGGCCCGGGCGGTGGGCCCGGAGGGCTCCCTTCGGCGGGGTTGGTGCAGCTGCTGGTGAGTTCTTGGAGTCGTTCGGCGAGGTGGCGGTCGGGGCGGCACAGCAGCCTGTCGTCGTCGTGGGACTCGGCCAGGCGCTCGAACTCCTTCTGCAGGCCGCCGACGGGAACGGGGCGCCGGGGACGGTTGCGGGCCGAGTAGCCGGCGAACCATCCCAGGACTTCGACGAGGATGCTCTGTTCGTCGACGTGGAGATCCGACCCGTGGGGGTGGTTCAGGTTCGCGTTGATCTGCTGCCGCCAGTGGTCGGCCAGGCCGGTGTCTCCGGCCATCAGGTGCTGGAGGTAGAGGCAGTAGGCGGCCGCGGCGTGTCCGGCGCTGGCTGCGGCCTGCCACCAGAAGCGGGCGCTCTCGGGGTGCCGCGCGAGGTAGAGGGAGCAGGCGAAGACGAACAGCCCGTCGAGGTCGAGGTCGCCGTCGGCCCAGTTCGTGAAGGCGGGGTCGGGCGCGTCCAGGATGTCGGTGAGCTTCTTCATGTGCGCGGCGGCCCCGGTGCCCGTCACGCTCCACCCGGCGACCACCCCGAGGCGCCGGCGGGCCCGGGCGACTTCGGGCCGCGCGGGCGCCGCGGTCGGGAGGTAGCCGGCCTCCAGGGCCACGCGGCGCAGCCCTTCGGCGACGTCGAAGGTGCGGCGGGGCTCGCATATGGAGGCTCCGGCCAGTCGTTCTTCCCAGGTGCTCACGATGTGCCCTCCTGTGTGTCCTGCAGGATCCGGTAATACTTCGGGGACAGCCGCTTGCGGGCCTGGCGGCAGTGGTGGTCGACGGTGCTCGCCGTGAGGCCCATGTACCAGCCGATGCGCTTGGTGCTGTGCCCGCCGATGTAGCGCAGCACCATGACGTCGAACTGGCGCGGGGGAAGGTTGCCGAGCGCCTCGTAGAGGCCGGTGCCGCTGTCCAGGGCGGCCATCCGCTCGCGCAGGGAGAGCAGTTCCTCGGATATGACGGTGCGCCGCATGATCGCCCAGACCTCCTGCTGGAGGTCCTCGCTCTCCGCCGTCAGCTTGTCCCAGAGCCTCAGGATCTCCAGGAATCCTCGGTGTACCGCGCGTTCCGCCGCGTCGTTCGTCCCCAGGACCGACAGGGCCAGGTCGTGGAACGCCACCTGGTTGCTCAGGTAGAGCGCCTCGAAATCCAGGGGCAGCGGGAGACAGCCGTCCTGCGGAACCTGGCTGTCGTCGTCGCCGACTTCTTCGAGTATTGATCCTCTTCGTTGAGGGGGTTGCGCCGGAGCAGGGGTGATCCGGAGTGAACCACTCAACCGTCCGAACGCCCCGAACACGCATGCGCGCCCCCATGTTTTTCACGTTGAGCATTCAACCGACCCCTCACGGTCACTGAGCGCGCGGCGCCCCACTCACCTGACCAGCACCTTTGACAACTCTGCGCAACAGATTGATGTCTTTGAGTTGCTGCGGGAGTGACCAAGGCCACACCTCGATAGATCGGGCGATGGCGCTCCACTAAAAGTCGATCGGGTGAATTAGCCCTATGTGCCTGCGAGTTGACGCGTCTCAGCGATAAAGGGAGCTACCAGGAAGGTTCCTGACGCGGGCAGTGCGGGTGATCCGGCCGCCACCTTCCGGATCAAGCCAAATCGCCCATGAGCTTCGAGAACGGGCCGCACGGGCGCCGCTCCGGGAGGAAAGTACCGCTGTGACAGTACGTTTACTCATAGTGAGGTGGCGTGAACTACCGTAAGAAGGGGCCCGAGGGCGAGGACGCCTCCAGCGGCCTGACCATGCTTCACCAGGCGATGCTCCACACCGGCACCACCTTGAGCGAATCCCTCGACCGAGGGCTCGACGACGTGAAGACCGCCAACGCGACAGCCCACCAGGGCATGGTCCGGGAACTCACCGCCATGACCAGAGCGCTGAAGGACACGAAGGATCTCCTTCTGCTCCGGCCGTCGGAGAACCGGCAGGAAACGACCGCCCAGGAGCTGGAGAAGCTCCATACGGTCCTGGTGGGCGTACAGAGCACCCTTGCCGCTCTCGCCGAGACGGTGACGTCCGCACCGACCGTCGGACCCGCCGCCCGGTACAGCACCGTCGTCACCCCGTCGCCCGACGGCACCGAGCACGCCCGGGCCCTGCTGAACGCCGTACCCGAGCAACGGACCGCCGGCCCCGCCTCCTCGATGGAGGCGACCGACGACGCGGTAGCCGCGCCACCTGCCAGCACCCCGGACGCCCCGCCGGAGCCCACCCCGGCCGAGGAGCCGGAAGACGCCGCCGCGCCGGACGCTTCACCCGCTGCCGATCCGGCTCCCGAAGACGGGCAAGACGCTTCGCCCGGCGCCGCGGCTTTGACTGCGGAGACGATCCAGCAGCTGGTCCGCGAGGTCCTCGCCGAGGAACTGGCCCCGCTCCTGAACTCCCCGACGGATCCGGACGAGAAGAGCAAGGAGCAGGCCGCCCTCCAGGACGCCATCGGCGCGCAGCTGGACGAAGCCGTCACCGAGCTCCGCGGCCTGGTCACCGGACTCCGCGACCAGGCCGCCGCCGACCGCGAAGAAACCCGCGACGAACTCGCCGCTCTGCGCGAGAGCACCGCAGGCCTGCGCACCGGACTGGACGAGAGCACCACGGCCCTGCGCGAGAGCACCACCGCCCTGCACACCGAACTGGACGAGCTGCGCCCCCGGCCGGCCGAGGAGCCCGAGGCGGCTGTGGTGAGCAAGGAGCACACCGCGCTGCTCAAGGAA
This sequence comes from Streptomyces sp. NPDC001770, assembly GCF_053596135.1. Taxonomy (NCBI): domain Bacteria; kingdom Bacillati; phylum Actinomycetota; class Actinomycetes; order Kitasatosporales; family Streptomycetaceae; genus Streptomyces; species Streptomyces sp. NPDC001770. The sequence continues at coordinate 15,284 of NZ_JBSFFN010000066.1, forward strand.
GCCGCCCGGGTCTCTTCCGTCGACCTGCTGTGCAACCGGGACATCTGGGAGTTCATCACCGCCCAGGCCGGAGGGCACCGCCACTTCCGGGTCCCGCCGCAGGTCGCCGCCGAGGGAGACGAGCGGATCCGGGTCGCCCTGTCCGGGCGCTCGCTCATCGCCCTGCTCATCAGCCTTCACGAGCTCCGGCACACCGCGCAGGAAGGCGACGGCGACCAAGAGCTCGCCGAGACCGTGTACGAACGGATCGAGGCGCGCCTGGCCGGGCTCACCCCGCACGGCCGGCAGGTCACTATCACCCTCGACGACCGCTCCCCCGCCGACGCTGCGGACAGCGAGACCACACCGGACCCGGAAGCGGGACCCGACCCGGATGCGGGGCCGGGGCCGGACTCGGACGCCGACGGCAGCGGATCAGCCTGACGACACGCCCCTGGGGTGCGGCGGTTTCCCGTCCGCGCCCCAGGAGGTGAGGAGCAGTACGACAGGAGCGCACCCGGTGCACGCCCCACCGCCCGCCAGCCCCAGCGCTTGGCGCAAGAGCAGCTTCAGCGGCCCCAACAACGAGTGCGTAGAGGCGGCCCCCCCTGGATGCGCACGTCGCGGTCCGCGACTCGAAGTGCCCCGACAGCCCCGTTCTCTTGCTCTCCGCCGCCTCGTGGGCCGTGACGCTCGGTGCTCTCAGGTCTGGCGCCCTCTGACCCAGCAGCATCACGTTCGCCGGCTCCTGCTTCCTCCGGCTTGTTCTTACCGTCCACGACCGAGGACTGCCGGGTCGAAGGAGACGGGGAAGGGTGCGTCGATGTGGGTGGTGGCGCCGGCGAGGTGTTCGGTCTCGTCGTACGTCCCGGCGTGCAGGGCGCCCGCGAGGACGCGTGGGGCGGGGTCGAGCTCGATGCGCCAGTAGTGCCGGATTCCGGCGGCCGCGTACAGCGACGGCTTGAGTTTCCGGTCGGTGACCCGGGTGGAAGGGGAGGCGATCTCAACGACCAGGAGCACGTCATGGGCGGGCACCGCCGCCGTCGCCCGCTCGGCCGCGGCCGCGTCGACGAGAACCAGGTCGGGAATGAGCAGCCCGTCCGGAACGATGATGTTGATCGCCTCGAACACCTCGACGTCGGCGGCAGCCGTGGTGGCGGCCTGTTCCAGGAGGTTGTGCAGGCGGTGCGAAGCGCGCTGGTGCGGCAAGCCGGGGGCGGGACTCATCATGAGCTGCCCGCCGACCAGCTCGACGCGCTGAGCGGGGTCTTCGGGCAGGGCCAGGACGTCGGTAAGCGTCCAGGGGCCGACGTGGCTGTGGGCAACGCTCATGTCCGGTCACCTCCCGCAGTCGGTGTGGCCCATCGGGCGGGGCCGGTCCTGGCGTACGGCGGCATGCCGCGGACGGCGTGACCGCCTTTTCAGCGGCGGCCGACAATGATCTGGACGAGGATGTTCGGGATGAGGCAGAAAGCAACGAGGCTGCAGGCGACGAGGAGCGTGAGGAACAGCCAATAGGCGCCCCCGTGTCCGGTGGACTGAGCGGTGAGCGAGGCGTAGCTCAGCGCGATCAGGGATGCGGTCAGGGTGAGTCCCGCTGCCCAGCCTGTACGGCTCAGGCCCAGCCTCAGCCCGATGAATGCCCAGAACAGGGCGGGACCGAGCATCACCGTGACCGCGAGGACCGGCGGGACGACCGCGTCGTGCGTGGCGGCCAGGTCACGGAGGTACGGGAAACAGACAACCGCCCAGAACAGGCTGTACGCGCCGAGCAGACCAGCGAGGGCGAAGCCGACAGCTCCCAGAGGCCGGCGTGCGGGGGGCGGGCCGGGCACTCGGAACGGGGCGGTGTGGTCACGACCCGATGATGGGCGGTTCCTGCCCCTTCCGGGGGTACTTTCGCCCGTGCTCACCGGAACGGGTGACCGACCCTCACGCCAGGCTCTCGGGCAGCCATGGCCACCCTCTACATGGAGTCGCTCAGCGCCCGCATGCCTCCCGAGCATCGCCGCCCCGGCCCGCGCCGTGCGCGAAGTGATCCCCTGCTGGTTCAAGGGAGGGAGGGCGCCGTCGCCGTAGACGAGGACCCGGAGTTGTTCACCCCCGAAGTGCACCGCGAGTTCGGCGCCACGGGAGCCTGTCCGCCGCGCTCGTCACCACTGCGGCCGCCGCACGCGCTGCACGGGCGTCCCGGCGCCGTCAACGCTCCGAGCCGCCGATCGCGCGCCTCCCGCCGGCGCGGGAGTAGCCGAGATTTCATTCGGCGCGAGACGGGACAGCTGGAACGGAGACAACCTCGCGCTTACGGGCTGATCGTGAGCTGGGCGGCGCCGGGTGCGGGTGCTCGGCGCCGTACGGGCAGGCAGTGGACGGCGCGGTCGACTCCGGCCAGAAGGTCGGGGACGGGGATGCCGTAGTGGGCGGACAGCCGGTCAACATCGGTCAGGGACCACGCGGCGCTCCCGGCCTGCTTGCGGCTGATCTGGGTCCTGCCGGCGGCCCGTACGGACACCCGGCGGCCGCCGTCGGCGCTGAGCTGGTGCACGGTGACGGGCGCGGCCATACGTCCACAGTGCACCGGCCCGTCGTGCTGCTCAACCGTCGAAGGGCCTTCTGTCCACCGAGTGAACGGGCTCGCCGGTGCCCGCCGCGGCCTCCGTCGAGGTCGCACCCGTCGGGCGAGCGACTGCTGCACCGCCTGGCCCTCGCCGATGTCGGGCTCCGCCAGGAGGCGCAGGGCCACATCGTGCTCACCGAGCGGGAAGTGCGCACCGCCGAAGCCACACCCGGCCGTGCGGCGGAGCTCCTGGCGGACCACGGCGTGCCCCAGGTGCCCCTCGGTGCCCAGAGCAGGCCCCTGCTCCCCGTGCCCGCCGGCCCCCGCGCGGTCCACTGGCCGGACCTGGTCCTGGTCCTCCCCGGCGACGGCATCGGCGCCATCGAGGTGGAGCTCACCGCGAAGACCCCGAGCGCGCTCCGGCGGATCCTGCGGGCGTACGGACAGGCACCCCGCCGGGTGGGTACCTCGGCACCGAGCCGGTCGTCCGCCAGCTGCAGGGCCGCCCCGGCCCGGGCGGGCGGTGGGCCGACGGCGTCGGCCAGGACGTCGGACTGCTCCCGCCCGGAGGGCCCGACCCCGGAATCGGGCTCCTGAGCGTCCGGCCGTTCGCCGCCGGCGAGCTGTCTCCGCCGGAGATGTAGCCGAAGCTGAACGGCCCGCCGGGGAACCGGCGAGCCGTCCTGAAGTTCGAGGATAAGGGTCAGCACTCCCTCATTCTTACCTCATCTTCGAAATCGCAATCAGGTACAGTCTCGACGCCATGACCGAAGAGTTGATCGATGATCTGCTGAACGATTCTTACGAATCGACCTGGGCTGGCGTGGAGATTCTCCAGCTCCAAAACCAATGGCCAATCCAGAAAACCGGCACCGCCAGTCCCTTCATAGTCATTGTGTGCCACATAGAGTTCGAATTCCGGAAACCTCAGGTATGTGGTCGAAGAATCGCTGCCTTCGGATCCGAAATCTACAATGCCCGAGAGGATGGAACGGATGAACTTTCCATCATCGCTCCGGACGTAGACATTGCAGCGCTTGTAGATTTGCGGACTCTTCATCTCTTTTTACCCGCGGACTCGGTCAGCCGCAGTCCGTGCGCTTCGACGGGGAATGCGAGCTTCTCCAGCGCGGGATCCGCAGCAGCCTCAGGGGTGTTGACCTGAAGCACCTCGCGGAAGCCCTCCACCGTCGCGGTGAGCACCAGGTCGACCTCCGGCAGGACGTCACGGTAGACCGCCCGTTCCCCGTCAAGCACCGGTACCGGCAGATCGCCGCCCGGCCACGTGAGGCTGACCGAACGCCCCGCTCGGGTGATCGACACCAGCGGGTCCTTGCCACCGCCCGAGAACACCATCTGCGCGGCCGACGCCACCGGCGCCAGACTGCCGTCCGCCCGCTTGGCCAGCGTCGCGTCCGGCGCCTGCCAGCCGCCGCCCTTCTTCGCGACCCTGACCGGCTTGACCGACTGCTCCAGCGTGTACGTCTCCCCGTCCGGGTTCGCGTACGTCGTCGAGCGCTCCGTGCGCAGGCTCTCGACCTCGACCTGCTTCCCCGACATAGCAGCCTTGAGCAGCGCCGCACTTCCCTCGGAAGGCGCGGCAGTCACCGCGGACTCCGACGCCTGGGCAGCGGCCACAGGGAGCCCCGTCCAAATCAACGCGCCGAGCGACGCAGCTGCAACAGCCGCGCGCACCCGCGCCCCACCCCACCTGTTCACACAAACCCCTCGCAAGATCAACATAACCGGAGGTGAGAGTTCCATGAAGAGGCGATGAAGGCAATGGTCACTTTGGGTGCAACTGAGATCATTAAGCGCCTTTGGCGATCAAAAAGGTTGAGCAAATTTAGGGCAAATTACTGGTCTCAGCGGTTGCGGCTGCTCGCCATCCGAGCAGGGCAGGGTGCCGTCGTCCACCGCGTCGCAGTGCCATGAGCAACGACTTCGTCGGTGACCCAACAGCGCTTGGCCTCGTTTTCCCCACGATCACGAGGTCGGTGGTCGGCGGGGGGCCTGTGAGAACTGCCATTCCCCTCGCGTTTTCGTGGCGAGCGGGAAGCACATCTGTGCTTCTTGCGGCTACGAGCATAGTTCTGTGGCGAAATGTCTGCCCTACGGAATCCAGCTCTACATGAAGGGCCGTAGTGACCCGTCCGCGTACTGCCGAAGGTGCGAGAGCCAACTCGACGATGAGCTGGTTCCTGAAGAAGGCCACTGAGGTCAGGCAGTCCGGTCAAGGCGCCCGCGTGAGGGAGCCGGGGCAGGTGGCACGAGCGTGGTAAGTCCGGCGCGTTCGGCGGCGAGGCGCTGCAGGGCCCGGGCCCGGGCGGCGTCGCTGGAGGTCGCGGTCCGCTGAGGGGCGGCGGCCTTGGCGCGGAGCTCCTCGAGGGCCTGGCGGCCATCACTGAACGCCTCCTCCGGTTCACGGGCCTGCTCGCGGATCTGTCGCTCGGCTGCGGCCCGGATCTTCGCGTCGGTGGTGGTCTTTGCCGGGCGGGCGGCGCGGTGGGCGGCAAGCGCCTGGTGGTAGCCCTCCGACGCGGGCAGACGCACAGCAGGTCCAGCGGGAACCGTCGGCGGGACCGGTTCGACTGCCACGGCAGGGGCGGCCGTCGCGGGCGCCAGGACGTGCACGGTCCGGACATTCGCCCCGGGGACCTGCTTGTAGGCGGCCGCCACAAGCTTCGGGGCGGTCCACCGGAGTTTCGTGGCGGCCGCCGGGGTGTCGGGGACGACGTCCAGGCGGCCGGTGTCCGCGTCGTATCCCACGGCCCGGGCCCGTCCGGCGAGTTCGGGCGCGACCGTGGCGAGGATCGTGTCGAAGTGGGCGAGGACGGTTCCGCCGGCGGCCGGGGCGGTCATGCCGCGCTCGGTCAGCATCCGGCTGATCGCGCTGCCCAGCCCGAGGGGCTCGCGGCCGTCGCGCCGTACGACGGTGGTGGTGCGACGCTTCGGCTTCGGCCGACCGGCGCCGTTCCTCTGCGCCGCTTCCCGGGCGGCGGTCAGGGCCTGGCGCGCGAGGTCGACCCCGCTCAGCTCCGGCTCGGCACTCACGCGATCACCGCCCCGGCGGTGTCACCGTCGAGAGGGCGGGCGGCGAGCTCCGGCAGCCGGTCCGTCCACGACCCGGCCCCGGCCTGCCCGGACCGACGCCCTGCGGTGGCCCGCTCGCGCAGCTGCTTCAGGCGCACCGCGAGCAGGTGCTGGGCGACGCGGGTCCAGCGCGCCTCCCCGCTGGGGCCGCACGGCGTCCTCGGCCACGCGTCTCCCGCCCTCTGGTTCACGCTTGCCACCATCCAATCCGCCGTCCGTGGATTGGCCCGCCGGTGGAGACCATGACCGGCACGGTCGCGCAGGACCGGGGCACCGCTGCGGCAGGTTCGGTACCCGCCGGCGCACGGCTGCCCACGGGGTATCAGCCGGCGTTGGCCTGGCTGGGGGTGGGGTGGGTGCGCTGGTGTTCGGCGTTGATCCGTTGTGCTTCTTCGAGCTGGTCTTCGAGGATGATGATGCGGCAGGCGGCGTCGATGGGGGTGCCCTGGTCGACGAGTTCGCGGGCGCGGGCGGC
>NZ_JBSFFN010000067.1:0-20890 GCF_053596135.1 Streptomyces sp. NPDC001770
CGCTGGCCGCGGTGTGGGAGGCGGCGGGTGTGTCGCCGGATGCGGTGGTGGGTCATTCGCAGGGCGAGATCGCGGCGGCTGTGGTGGCGGGGATTTTGTCCCTCGATGATGCGGCGAAGGTGGTGGCTCTGCGGAGTCGGACTCTGACGGCGTTGGCGGGTCGGGGTGGGATGCTCTCGATCGCTGAGCCGGTGGAGGGTGTGCGTGCGCGGATCGCGTCGTACGGCACGAGGTTGTCGGTGGCGGCGGTGAATGGTCCGGCGTCGACGGTGGTGTCCGGTGATGCGGACGCGTTGCGTGAGCTGGCTGATTCGTGTGGGGAGTCGCCGCGTGCGCGGATGATTCCGGTGGACTACGCCTCGCACAGTGCGCACGTGGACGAGCTGAAGGAGGAGATCCTCGCCGTCCTCCACGGCATAGCCCCCGGCGAGGGGCGGATTCCGATGGTCTCCTCCACCACCGGCGCGCAGCTCCGCGGACCCGAACTGGTACCGGACTACTGGTACGACAGCCTGCGCGAGACCGTCGAGTTCGACCGTGCAGTCCACGCCCTCGCCGTATCCGGCCACGGTGTCTACATCGAGGTGTCCCCTCACCCCGTGTTGGCCCCGGCCATCACCGACAGCCTGGAGGCGTACGGCCCGGTGGTGGCCGACACACTGCGCCGTGACGACGGTGGCGCCGGCCGCCTCCTGCTTTCGCTGGCCCAGGCGTACACCCGGGGCGTCCCCGTGGACTGGACGGCCCTGCTGCCGGCCGGAAGCGGGGATGGAAGTGTCGAGCTGCCGACCTACGCCTTCCAGCATCGCCGCTACTGGCCGGTGTTCCCCGAGCGGGCACCCCGGCAGACGGTGGCCGACTGGCGGTATCGCGTCGAGTGGCAGCCCTTCGACGGGCCGTCGGGCGTGGTGCCGTCCGGCACATGGCTGTTGGTGACCGGACGGGCGGAGGCGGAGACGGCCGGTGGAGTGGCCGGCGCGTTGACCGCCTGCGGCGTGGACGTCAGGGTGCTGGAGACCGGGGCCGCGGACCGCGCGACGCTCGGCAACGTTCTGCGTGGCGTGGGCGAGGTCGCCGGCGTGGTGTCCCTCCTCGCGCTGGACGAGAACCCGCTGCCCGGTCGTCCTCGCGTGCCGGCCGGTCTGGCGGCCACCAGCGCGCTCCTGCAGGCCATGCTCGACGCCGGCCCGGTCGTGCCGCTGTGGGTGCTGACCCGCGGTGCCGTGGCCGCGCTGCCGGGCGAGATACCCAGTCTGGCGCAGGCCCAGGTGTGGGCGTGGGGACAGACGGCCGGTCTGGAGCAGGCCAAGCAGTGGGGCGGCCTGGTCGACCTCCCGGCCGAGTTCGACGCGGCGGCCGGGGACCGGTTGGCCGGGCTGCTCGCCGGAGGTCCGCAGGCGCAGGACCAGGTGGCACTCCGCGCCTCGGGACCGCTCGGGCGTCGTTTGGTGCGGGCGCCGCGCCCGACTGCCGGCCCGGCCGGACCGTGGCGGACCGGCGGTACCGCGCTGATCACCGGCGGTACGGGCCTCATCGGTGGCCGGACGGCGCGGTTGATGGCCGAGCGCGGCACCCCGCGTGTGGTGCTGGCCGGACGCTCGGGCCCGGCCGCGGCCGGGGTCCCCGCGCTGGTGGCGGAGCTGGCCACCCGGGGCAGCGCCGTCGAGGTCGTCGCCTGTGACGTCGCCGAACGGCCCGCGGTCGGAGCGTTGCTGGACCGCATCTCGGCCACCGGCCCCGCACTGTCGGCCGTCGTGCACTCCGCGGGAACCGGTCATGGGGCGCCGGTCACGGAACTGACCGACGCCGGGCTGCAGACGGTCTGCGAGGTGAAGGTCGGCGGTGCCCTCCACCTCCACGAGCTGGCGGCGGAGCGCGGACTGGAGCTGGACGCCTTCGTGCTGTTCTCCTCCGGTGCCGCCACCTGGGGCAGTGGGCTGCTGTCCGGGTACGGCGCCGCGAACGCGGCGCTGGACGCCCTGGCCGAGCGGCGGCGCGCGGCCGGACTGGCGGCCACCTCGGTGGCCTGGGGTCTGTGGGGCGGTGGGGGCATGGGCGCGGGGGAGGCCGGTGAGCAGCTGAGCGCGTACGGGCTGCGCACGATGGCTCCCGAACACGGCATCGAAGGACTTGCCCAGGCGCTGGACGACGGCGCGACGCAACTCGTCGTCGCCGACGTCGACTGGGAACGGTTCGTGCCGCTGTACACGCTGCACCGGCCGAGTCCCCTGCTGTCCGCTCTTCCCGACGCCCTGCGGGTCCTGGAGAAGAACGGCGCGTACGACACCGAGGACGGGCTCGCGGACGACGAAGCCACCGGATCACAGCGGTCGGCTGCCGCCGCCCGGCTGTCCGCCCGGCTCGGCGGGGCGCGGTCGACGCGGGAACGCGAGGCGGTCCTGCTCGAGGTGGTCCGGGAGCACGCGGCCGCCGCGCTCGGCCACCCCGACGCGGAAGCCGTCGACCCGGACGCCACCTTCCTGGAACAGGGATTCACCTCGCTGAGCGCCCTGGAGCTGCGCAACCGCCTCGCGGCGGCCACCGGACTGCGGCTGTCCGGCCCCCTGGTCTTCGACCACCCCACCCCCGCCCTGACGGCCTCGTACCTGCGGGAGCGGCTCGCCGGAGACCCGGCGCCACCGGACGGCGGGCCGGAGCGGACCGCACCCCGCTTCGTGCTCACCGCCGCCCCGGAGACCGCCCGGCCGGAGACCGGGACCGGTCCGGAGCGGACTGGGGGCGCCGAAGCGCCCGCCTCCGAAGCGCCCGCCTCCGAGACCCTGGCCGCCCTGTACCTGCGGGCGAACCGCCTAGGCCGGGGGGCCGACGCCGTCCGGATGATCGCCGGGCTGGCCCGGTTCCGGCCGAGCTTCGCCGGCACGGACGAGCTGGAAGGCATCCCGCCCCTGGTCCCACTCACCCGCCGGCACCCCGGCACGGCCGCGCCGACGCTCGTCTGCCTGCCCTCGTTCGGGGCCGGCGACGCACAGGAGTTCGTCCGCCTGGTGCAGGGTCTGCGCAGCCCCCGGCACGTCCTCTCCGCGGTGATCCCCGGCTACACGGCGGGCGAGCCGCTGGCCGCCGACCCGGACGCGCTGCTCGACCTGTGCACCCGTACCCTGCTCGCCGCCCCGGAGACGGCGGCGGAGGCCGGCCCGTTCGTCCTCGTCGGCTACTCCTCCGGCGGACTGGTCGCGCAGGCCCTCGCGGCCCGCCTGGCCGACCTGGGCCGCGGCCCCGCCGCGATGGTGCTGCTGGACAGCTTCGCCCCCCAGTCGGCCGGCGCCCCGGACGAGATCCTCGGCACGCTGCCGGCCGCCGTGCTCCTCGGCAACCCGGGGGGCGTCGACGCGGGAGGCATCGGCGGCGACAGCTGGCTGACCGCGCTCGCCCACTACTACGGCCACGACTGGCGCGACCACGTCCCGTACGACGCGCGACTGCCGACCCTGATGATCCGCCACGGCGGGGAGCCCGGTTCCCCCGAGGGTGCCGACGGCGCCGTCGACCTGCCGTGGGGCTACTCCGGCAACCTCACCTCGGTGACCGTTCCGGGCGACCACTTCACCATGATCGGCTCCCACGCCGGGACGACCGCACAAGCCGTCGAAGCCTGGCTCGACGCGCACGTCGGCGCCACCGCCGGCGCGACCACCACGAGCACCGAGGACAACAACGATGACTGACCGTCAGGAACAGCACCGCCTCGCCGTCGTCGGCGGCGGGGTCATGGGCACCAACATCGCCGCGCTCGCCCTCGGCCACGGCGTCGACGTCACCCTCGTCGACGTCGACGAGCCGACCCTGACCGAGGCCCGGACAGCGATCCGCCGCAAACTTAAGCACGCCCAGCTGCTGGACGCCCTCCCCGCGGGCCGCCCGCACGGCACGCTGGTCACCACCACCGCGCCGGCCGACATCGCCGGCGCGACCGCGGTCGTCGAGGCCGTCGTCGAGGTCACCGAGGTCAAGCGCAAGGTGCTGACCGAGGTCTCCGCACTGGTCTCCCCCGGCACCCTGCTGATATCCAACACCTCGTGCATCCCCGTCGACGAGATGGCGGGGTGGGTCGCGCGCGGGGACGAACTCGTCGGTGTGCACTTCATGAACCCGGCCTACCTGATCACCATGGTCGAGGTGATCCGCGGCCGGGCCACCGGCGACGCCACGATGACCGCGGTCACCTCGCTGCTCACCGCGCTCGGCCGCACGGCCCTGGTCGTCAACGACGCACCGGGCTTCGTCGTCAACCGGCTGCTGCACCCGCTGATCAACCGGGCGGCGATGCTCGTGCAGGAGGGCGTCGCCTCCGCCGAGACGGTGGACGGGCTGCTCGAAGGATGTCTCGGCCACACCACAGGACCGTTGCGCACGGCCGACCTGATCGGCATCGACAACCTCGTCGACTCCCTGCGGGTGTTGCACGACCGCACCGGTGACCCCGAGTGCGACCCCTGCGAGCTGATGCTCCAGAAGGTCAGGGACGGACACCACGGCCGTAAGACCGGCCGGGGCTTCTACTCGTACGGCTGAGCACCGGGCTTCCCGGGCGGCCGGCAACGGACCACGGACCGACCACGGACCGACCACGGACCACGGGCCAAAGATCACGGACCAAGGAAAGGTACGGACACGATGACCACCGCGAACGACGCAGCCGAGGCGACCACGGTCGAGGAGGCGCTGAGCGCCTTTCTCGTCGAACGTACGGGCGCCGAACCCGAGGTCGAACAGGACCTCTTCGCCACGGGCGCGATCTCCTCGATGTTCGCCATGGAGCTGGTGGTGTTCCTCGAGGACGAGTACGACATCGAGATCGTCGGCGCCGAACTGAGCCGGGACAACTTCCGCAGCATCCGCGCCATGGCCGCGATGGTGCAGCGCCTGCGCGGGACCGGGACCCCGTGAACGGCCGCACCACCGGCGCGGACAGCACGGGCTGGGACACGGCCGCGATCGACGCCCTGGTCGGCGACGGGCCGGCCGCCTGGGACGCGGCCGGCCGGATTCCCGTCGAACTGCTGCGCAAGCTCGGCGCGATGGGGGTGCTCTGCGCCGAGGCGCCCGCCCGCTTCGGCGGGCCCGGTCGCACGGCCCAGGAGAGCGGCGAACTCGCTGCCCACGTCGGAGCCCTGTGCAGCTCCCTGCGGAGCGTCATGACGGTCCAGGGAATCGCCGCGGCGGTCGTGGGCCGGTTCGGCGACCGCGAGCAACGCCGACGCTACCTCGGGCAGCTGACCAGTGGCCGGCTCGCCTGCGTGGGCTTCAGCGAGCCGGGCGCGGGATCCGACCTCAGCGGCATGACGACCCGCATCCGCCCGGCCGACGACGGCAGCGGCGACCTGATCGTCTCAGGCGAGAAGATGTGGATCACCGGGGCCGCGTACGCCGACCTCGTCATGGTCGTCGGCCGCTACGGCGACGGTCCGGACGGCGCCGCCGCGATGGTGCCGGCCGACGCCCCCGGAGTCCGTATCGAACCCGTACCGGCCCCGCTGGGCTGCCGCGCCGCCACGCACTGCCGCATCGTGCTCGACGACGTCCGGATCCCGGCCGACGCCTTGCTCGGCGGGGGCCGCCAGCCGCTCGCCCTGCTCTTCACGGTCGGCCTGTCCTACGGCCGGATGTCGGTGGCCTGGGGCTGCGTGGGCATCCTGCGCGCCTGCCTCACGGCCGCGGCCGAGGACGCCCGTACCCGTGAACAGGGCGGCGGTCCGATCGCCGAGCACCAGCTCGTGGCCCGGCACATCGCCGAGCTCTACACCTCGGAGCGGATCGCCACCCAGGTCTGTCGGCACGCCGCCGAGCAGTGGGACCGTGGCGCCCCGGACGCGGCGGTGACCGCGGTACTGGCCAAGCAGGTCGCAGCCACCCACGCGGCGCGCGGCGCCGCGACCGCGGTCCAGGTGCTCGCCTCGCGCGGCTTCACCGACGGCCACGTGGTGGCCCGCGCCTACCGGGACGCCAAAGCGATGGAACTGATCGAAGGCAGTACCGAGATCTCGCAGCTGATCCTCGCCCGGCACGCCCTCGACCGCCACTGAGCCGGGCCACCACGACCCCGCGAACACCACGACCCCGCGAACACCGCAGACCAGCGATCCCGAAGCACTCAGCGATCCAGACGCACCCGAAGCACCCGTCGAACCCCCGCGAACCCGACGACACCGCGAACACGACAACGGTTGGAATCCGAAGGAGCACTCCGTGTCCGACGTACCACCCACCCTCGTCAAGTGCCTGGTCTGGGACTTGGACAACACTCTGTGGCGGGGCACTCTCCTGGAGGACCACGAGGTGGTGCTGCCCGAGGAGATCCGCCGTACCGTCGTCGAGCTCGACGCCCGCGGCATCCTGCAGGCCGTGGCCAGCAAGAACGATCACGACCACGCCTGGCAGCGGCTGGAGGCCCTCGGGATCGCCGAGTACTTCGTCCTGCCGCAGATCGGCTGGCACCCCAAGTCCCGGTCGGTCAAGGAGATAGCCGACCGGCTGAACTTCGCCATGGAGGCCATCGCCTTCATAGACGACCAGCCGGCCGAGCGGGCCGAGGTCGCCCACCACCACCCCGAGGTCCGCTGCTTCGACGCGGCACAGGCCTCGGAGCTCACCACTCTCCCCGAGTTCAGCCCCCCGGTCGTCACCGTCGACGGTGCCCGCCGCCGCAGCATGTACCAGGCGGGCTTCCGGCGGACCGCCGAGCGCGAGGAGTTCACCGGCCCGGACAAGGAGTTCCTCCGTTCGCTGGACCTGGTCATGGAGATCAAACGGGCCGACGACGCCGACCTCTCCCGCGTCGAGGAGCTCACTCTCCGCACCAGTCAGATGAACGCCACCGGCGTCTACTACTCCGACGCCGACCTGAAGTCGCTGATCGCGGACCCGGCGCACGAGGTCCTCACCGTCGCCCTCACCGATCGCTTCGGTCCGCACGGCGCCGTCGGCGTCCTGCTCGTCGGCTACCACCAGCGGGTCTGGCACCTGAAACTGCTGGCCACCTCCTGCCGGGTGGTCTCCTTCGGGGCGGGCGCCGTCCTGCTCGACTGGCTGATCGGCGAGGCGGCCGCGGCCGGCGTCCACCTCGCCGCCGACTTCCGCCGTACCGACCGCAACCGGATGATGGAGATCGCCTACCGGTTCGCCGGCTTCACCGACGAGGCCTGCGACTGCCTCGCCGAGCTGCCCGCCGAGCCCACCGCGGCCTCCGCCGGTTCCACCGGGCCGGGTGATACCGCCGGTCCATCCGGCCCCGCCGGTCCATCCGGCCCCGCCGTGACGGCCGGTGCCGCCGTGACGGCCGGTCCCGCCGTGACGGCCGGTGCCGGGCGTGCCGGCATCGAGTTCCGGCACCTGGTGGCCGACCGCCGGCCGGTCTCCACCACGGTGCGTGTCGAGGCCCCCGCCCTCGGCCCCGCGGACTCCACGGGCGGAGCCCGCCCATGACCTCCGAGCCCTTGGCCGTGATCGGTATGGCCTGCCGCTACCCCGGAGGCATCGACTCGCCCGAGGACCTGTGGCAGGCACTCGTCGAACGCCGCACCGTCGCGGGCCCGTTCCCCACCGACCGCGGCTGGGACCTCGACGCGCTGCGCCGTGACGGGCGCTGCGCCACCGACCGCGGGGGGTTCCTCGACGGCGCGACCCGGTTCGACGCCGCGTTCTTCGACCTCTCCCCGCGCGAGGCCGACGCGATGGACCCGCAGCAGCGGCTCGCCCTCGAGGTGGGCTGGGAAGCGCTGGAACACGCCCGCATCGACCCCGCCGGCCTGAGGGGTTCGCGCACCGGGGTCTTCCTCGGAGCCGAGGCCCGGCCCTACGGCCCCCCGCTGCACGAGGCGCCCGCCGACCTCGCCGGCGTGCTGTTCACCGGCACGGCCCCCAGCGTCATCAGCGGGCGGCTGGCCTACACCCTCGGCCTGGTCGGTCCCGTGCTCACCGTCGACACCTCGGCCTCCAGCTCCCTGGTGGCGTTGCACCTGGCCGTCGAAGGGCTGCGCAGCGGCCGGTGCGAACTGGCGCTGGCCGGCGGGGTGACGGTGATGACGACGCCCGGCTACCACCTCGCGTTCACCGCGCTGGGCGGTCTGGCCCCGGACGGCCGCTGCAAGCCCTTCTCGGCCGACGCGGACGGCGTCTCCTGGTCCGAGGGAGCCGGTGTGCTCGTCGTGGAACGGCTGGAGCGGGCACACCGCCTGGGCCACCCGGTGCTGGCGGTGATCCGCGGTTCGGCCGTCAACTCCGACGGCGCCAGCCACAGCCTCACGGCTCCGAACGGCGAGGCCCAGCGCGAGGTCATCCACGCCGCGCTCGCCGACGCGGAGCTGGCCCCCGCGGACATCGACGCCGTCGAGGCGCACGGTACGGGTACCCGGCTGGGCGACCGTGTCGAGGCGGGTGCCCTGCTGGACGCCTACGGCCGCGACCGGGCGCACGGACGCCCGCTGCTGGTCGGCTCCGTGAAGTCCAACCTCGGCCACACCCTCGCCGCGGCGGGCGTCGCCGGCGTCATCAAGACGGTCCTCGCCCTGCGGCACCGTACGCTCCCCGAGTCGCTGCACATCACGGAGCCCACGCCGGCCGTCCCCTGGGGGGACGGCGAGGTCCGGCTGCTGACCGGGACGACACCCTGGCCCGACACCGAACACCCGCCGCGCGCGTGCGTGTCGGGTTTCGGCATCGGCGGCACCAACGCCCACGTCGTCCTGGAGGCCGCCCCGGCCGAGCCGGCCCCGGCGGCAGCCGTCGCCGCCGACGGCGTCGCGCCACTGGACGGTGCCGCACCCGTCTGGCTGCTCGCCGCCCGTACACCCGACGCCCTGGCAGCACAGGCCGACCGGCTGAGGGCGCATCTGGCGGCCCGTCCGGACCTGTCGGACCAGGAGGTGGCCTGGTCCCTCGCCACGACCCGCGCCGCGCTCGAACACCGCGCCGTGCTGCTCGGCCCCCGGCTGCGGGACGGGCTGACGGCCCTCGCGGCCGGCCTGCCCTCCGCCGCGGTCGTCACCGGCGCCGTCCGCCCCGGCGGGCCGGGGCGGACAGCGTTCGTCTTTCCCGGCCAGGGCGGTCAGTGGGTGGGAATGGGCCGCGGGCTGGCGGAGGTCTCACCCGCCTTCGCGGGGAAGCTGGAAGAGTGCGCACAGGCCCTCGCGCCGTACGTGGACTGGCAGTTGGACGATGTCCTGGCCGGGCGGCACGGCTTCGACGCCGCCGACGTGGTACAGCCGGCGCTGTGGGCGGTGATGGTGTCGCTGGCCGCGGTGTGGGAGGCGGCCGGCGTGACACCGGACGCGGTGGTGGGCCACTCGCAGGGCGAGATCGCAGCCGCGACCGTGGCGGGCATCCTCTCGATGGCGGACGCGGCGAAGGTGGTGGCGCTGCGCAGCCGCGCGCTGAGGGCGCTCGCCGGGCGTGGCGGGATGCTCTCCGTCGCCGAACCGGTGGACACGGTCCGCGCGCGGCTCGCGCCGTTCGGGGAGCGGCTGTCGGTCGCGGCGGTGAACGGCCCCTCGGCCACGGTGGTGTCAGGCGAACCCGGCGCCCTGCGGGAGCTGGCCGACGCGTACGGCGAGACGGTGCGCACCCGGACGATCCCCGTCGACTACGCCTCGCACAGCGCTCACGTGGACGAACTGCGCGAGGAGATCCTCACCGCCCTGAAGGGCATCGAGCCGGGCCCGGCCCGGGTCCCGATGGTCTCCGCACTGACCGGGGAGTGGCTCGCCGGACCGGACGCGGGGCCTGACTACTGGTACGACAGCCTGCGCGGGACCGTCGAATTCGACCGGGCCGTCCGGGTGCTCACCGCCTCCGGCCACGGCGCCTTCGTCGAGGCGTCCCCGCATCCGCTGCTGGTCGGCGGCATCGACGCCGGGCCGGCCGTCGGTACTCTGAGACGTGCGGACGGCGGCTCCGACCGCCTCCTGGCCTCGCTGGCGGAGGCCCACGTCCGGGGAGTACCGGTCGACTGGAGGACGGTCCTGCCCGCGACCGGGCGGTCCGTGGACCTGCCTACGTACCCCTTCCGGCGTACCCACCACTGGCTGGCCGCCGGACAGCCGGTCCCGGCCCGTCCCGACGCCGCCGGACCCGCGCCCGCGGCCCCGGACGCGGGTCAGGCCGCCACTGCCCCGGACGCGGGTCAGGCCGCCACTGCCCCGGGCACCGAACGGGCCGTGCTCGATCTCGTACGCGCCCACGCCTCCGCGGTCCTCGGCCACGACGGGCCCGGGGGCGTGCACCCCACCCGCACGTTCAAGTCACAGGGACTGGGTTCCGTCCTCGCCGTCGAACTGCGCAACCGCCTCGTGTCCGCCACCGGCCTCGCCCTGCCGACGGGCCTGGTGTACGACCACCCGTCACCCGCCGACCTGGCGTCCCACCTGTACGCCGCACTGCACCCCGACCCGCTCCCCGCGGCACTCGACAGCCTCGAAGAGCTGCTCGCCACCGCCCAGGACCCGTCGGCCAGGGCGCGGGCCCTGGCCCGACTGGAGTCGATGCTGGGACGGTCCGGCGACCGGACCGGTGGCGGCGCCGGCCCGGCGCTCCGCGCGGACGCCCTGTCCGACACCACCGACGACGAACTGCTCGCCCTCATCGAGGCCGAGATCGGCCCCGACCGCGATCACTGAACGGAGAACCATGTCCACCCGACCCGACCTCACCGCCGACGACGACCTGTGGCTGCGCCGCTACCGCAAGGCGGAGGCTCCCGCCGCCCGCCTGGTGTGCTTCCCGCACGCGGGAGGCACCGCCCCGTTCTACCGCCCCGTCCCGTTCGCCCTGGCCTCGGCCGATCGCGTCGAGGTCCTCGCCGTCCAGTACCCGGGCCGTCAGGACCGCCGCCGCGAGGAGCCGGTCGCCGACCTGAACGTCCTGGCCGACCGTGTCCACGAGGTGCTGGCCCGGCAGCCCGAGCTGCCCCTGGTGCTGTTCGGCCACAGCATGGGCGCCGTCGTCGCCTTCGAGGTGGCCCGCCGCTTCGAGGCGGCCGGACGGCCCGCCGCCCGCCTGGTCGTGTCCGGCCGCCGCGGCCCGGCGGTCGGGCCGGGACCGGCCGACGGGGTGCACCTGCTCGGCGACGACGCGATCACGGATGAGATCCGCCGCCTGGACGGGTCCTCGTCCATCGTTCTCGACGACCCCGACCTGATGGCCGCCGCGATGCCGGCGCTCCGCGCCGACTACCGTGCCATCGAGACCTACCGGGCGGGCGAGGACGCTGTCGTCACCTGCCCGATCACCTCACTGACCGGCGACCGCGACCCCAAGACCTCGGTCGCCGAGGCTGAGGACTGGCGCGCCCACACCACCGGGGCGTTCGACCTCCACGTCTTCCCCGGCGGGCACTTCTTCCTCGTCGACGAGATGCCCCGGGTCATCGGCCTTCTGGACGGCCACCTGGCCGAAGCCGTCGACGCGTCGAGCCCGGCCGCCGGCGGCCGATGACGCACCGCGAGGGTTCCTCCCGGACGGGACACGTCCGGGAGGAACCCTCGCACCGGATTCCGGCCCGTCAGGCGGTCAGATAGCCGTGCGAGAACCCGGCGGCCACGGCCGCCGCCCGGTCGCTGACGCCGAGCTTGGCGTACAGGTGCAGGAGATGGGTCTTGACCGTCGCCTCGCTGATGAAGAGCTTCCGCGCCGCCTCACGGTTCGTCGTCCCCTGGGCGACCAGTTCGAGGATTTCCAGCTCACGCGCCGAGAGCGGCGCGGGCGCGGGCCGCCGTACCTGGCCCATGAGCCGGGTCGCGATCGTGGGGGAGAGCACGGCCTGTCCCTGCGAGGCCGCCTCCACCGCGCGGAACAGCTCTTCCCGCGGCGCGTCCTTCAGCAGGTAGCCGGTGGCACCGGCCTCGATGGCAGGCACCACGTCGCTGTCCGTGTCGTACGTGGTGAGCACCAGCACCCGCGCCGGCACCCCGCGCTTCGTCAGCTCCTTGATGGCGGTGACCCCGTCGGTCCTCGGCATCCGCAGATCCATGAGGATCACGTCGGGCCGCAGCTTCTCCGCCGCGGCGATCGCTTCCGCGCCGTCACCGGCCTCGCCGAGCACCTCGAAACGGGGATCGGCGGTGAACATGCCCCGCAACCCGTCGCGTACCACCGGATGATCGTCGACGATCAGCAGCGTGATCAATCCGTACCTCCTACGGGGATGGCCGGTACGGCCGCGGAGATCGCGGTCCCGCCACCCGGTTCCGACTCGATGACCAGCCGCCCCGCGAGGCGCTGCACCCGCCGGCGCATGCCGGCGAGGCCGAACCCGCCGTTCGCGGAGCCGTTGCCCCGCTTGGCGTTCGGATCGAAGCCCACGCCGTCGTCCCGCACGTCGAGGGTCACCAGGTCCTCCATGTACGACAGGGTCAGCCCGACCCGGTCGGCCCGCGCGTGCTTGGCGACATTGGCCAGGGCCTCCTGCGCGGTCCGCAGCAGTGTCACCTCGACCTCGGCGTGCATCGGGCGTGCGTCACCGGTCGTGGTCAGCACCGTGTCGACATGGTTGATCTCCGACCAACGCCTTGCCACCTCGCCGATCGCGTCGGGGAGCCGGGCCTCGGCAAGCACCGCCGGTTCCACCGCGTGGACCGTGCGGCGGGCCTCGACGAGGCTCTCGCGGGCCAGGTTCGTCGCGTTCGCCAGATGCCGGCCCAGCGCCCGGGGGTCGTCCAGGGTCTGTTCGGCGGCCTGGAGCTGGGTCAGTATGCCGGCCAGCCCCTGGGCGAGGGTGTCGTGGATCTCCCGGGCCATCCGCTGCCGTTCGTCCAGTACGCCCGCCTCCCGGGCCTGGACCATCAGCTGCGCGTGGAGCCCGGCGTTCTCCGCCAGCGCGGCCTCCAGCTTGACGTTGGTCTCGTGGAGTTCGAGCAGGGCCTGTTTCTGTTTGGCGTTGCGGTGGTCGTCCATCTCGACGAAGTAGAAAAGCGCCCCCGCCAGCACGGCCGAGATCAGACCGACGGCCAGCCACGCCCACCACATGCGGTCGGCGTTGATGCCGGCCACGCCCCCCATGAACGCCGCCGCCGAGACCATCGCGGTGGCGGCGGCACCGACGTAACGCCGACGACCCCTCAGGTACTGGAACGCCTGGGGGTAGCCGACGAAGGCGAAGAGGCCGTACCACGGTGCGACGGCCACCAGACAGGCGGCCAGCAGCATCAGCCCGGTGTAGTACCCGCCCATCAGGCGGCGGTTCTGACGCCGTCGAGAGGGGAGGGCACGGAAGCAGAGCATCCAGAACGCGGCGGCGGCGGAGAGCCCGAGCACCCAGGTGACGTGCATCGGCATCTGCCAGATCAGCTGCAACAGCGTGATCACGGTGCTGATCGCCAGCAGGACATACGGGAGCGCCTTGAACGTCGCGGTCTCCGTGCGCTCCCAGTGATCGAACTCCGCGCGCAGCTCGGCCTCGATGCTCACCCAACTACTCCCAGCGGAAGTATCGCGCGGCCAGGCCGCCGGCCACGATCGTCCACCCCAGCATGGCGGCGAGGTGGATCAGCTGCGGCCAGTGCCCTGCGGTGGTGTCCTGCAATGATTGCACCCCGGCGCCGAGAGGCGTCAAGTCGCTGATCGTCAGCAGGACATCGTTCATCTTCGCACGCGGCAGCCACAGACCGGCGAAGAACACCAGCGGGAAGAACACCAGCGATCCCATCGCGCTCGCGCTCCGCCCGGTCGGCGCGAGCGCGGCGACCAGCAGACCGACCGCGAACATGGCCAGCGCCACCAGCAGGTAGCTGAGCAGATAGGCCGGGAGCTTCCGCGGCAGGTTCACGTCGAACGCCAGCCGGCCGATGGCCAGCATGACCACCATCGTCACCAGGGACAGCACCGTCGCCATCAGCAACTGCGCGCCCAGCATCACGCCCGGCTTGACCGGAGTGGTCCGCATGCGCCGCAGTACGCCCTTCTCCCGGTAGGAGGCGAACAGCTGGGACAGGCCGCTGAGCGCGAACAGGGCGATGCCCATCGAGACGACGATCGGCAGGTACAGGGTGATCGGCCGCACGTTGCCGAGCTCAGGGCTGTTCTCCCGCATGGACGGGATGAGGCCGAGCACGACGAGCAGGACCGGGGCGAACGCGAGCGCGAAGAACACGACGATCGGCTCGCGGAGGAAGAGTTTGGTCTCGGTGGCGGTGAGCCGCAGCAAGGGGGACATGGTGGTACTCCTCAGGATTCGACGGGGCGGCCGGTGAGGGCGACGAACGCGTCCTCCAGCGAGTTCTGCTCGACCCGCAGGTCGAGTGCGGTGATCCGCCGGGCGGCGAGCAGGGTGGTCACCGCGAGCAGCGAGTCGGCGGTGCCGGAGACGACGACCTGGGGACCGGCCCATTCGGCGGAGGTGACCTCCGGCAGCGCGGCCAGTGCGGCCAGCGCGGCCTCGTCCAGCGGCCCGGACGGCCGGAACCGGATCCGCTGCCCCTGGTCGACCCTCGACACCAGACCGGCCGGAGTGTCGATCGCGACGACGCGGCCCGTGTCGATCACGGCCAGCCGGTCACAGAGCCGCTCCGCCTCCTCCATGAAGTGCGTGACCAGCAGGATCGTCACGCCCCGGTCGCGGATGCGCTCGATGAGACCCCACACGTCGCGGCGCGCCTGCGGGTCGAGACCGGTGGTGAGCTCGTCGAGCACCGCGACCCGGGGGGTGCCGAGCAGCGCGAGCGCGATCGACAGCCGCTGCTTCTGCCCGCCGGACAGTCGGCGGAACTGTGTGCCGAGTTTGCCGGTGAGGTTCAGGATCTCGGCCAGCTCCCGCCAGTCCGCCGGCCGGCGGTAGAAGGAGCTGTACAGCTCGAGCGCCTCTCCGACCTTGAGCTTGTCGGGCAGCTCGCTCTCCTGGAGCTGCACGCCGAGCAGCTGTCGCAGCTCGCCGTCGTCGTTCTGCGGGTCGATGTCGCAGACGCTGATCGCCCCGCCGTCAGGGGTGCGCAGCCCCTCGATGCACTCGACGGTCGTGGTCTTGCCGGCCCCGTTGGGCCCCAGGATGCCGAAGATCTCGCCCTGCTCGACGGCGAAGCTGACCCCGTTCAGTACGGAGTGGTCGCCATAGCGCTTGACGAGGTTCTCCACCTCGATGATTGCCATGACAGCAGCGTGTCAGCCGGCACCGGTGCGCCGGATCGACTGGACGGCCACACCTGGTGCGGGACGCGGTGGATGCCCGACATCAACCGATCGGTTGATGGCGGGCGGTGATGCCCCCGGCTCAGCGGCACGGGCGGGCCCCGACGAGAACCGCGTCGTGGTCCGTTGCCCCGCCTGTCACCCCCGTCCGCCGGCAAACACACGACCCCGGTGGGACGTTCAGATCCCGAGCACGTTTTTGATGGTGCGCAGGACACCCTCGTCGGTGTGGGCCGGGGCCGTGTGGCGGGCGCGGCGGAGGATGTCCGGGTGGGCGTTGGCCATGGCGAACGACCAGTCCGCGGTGTCGAGCATCTCCAGGTCGTTGAGGTAGTCCCCGAACACCATGGTCTGCTCCGGTCCGATGCCCAGGCGCTGCTGGAGGCGGCGCACGGCCGCGCCCTTGTCGGCGGTGCGGTTCATGACGTCGATCCAGAGCTCGCCCGAGACGACCACCTGATGGGTGCCGGAGAACGCCTCCAGAGCGCGGGCGGAGCCGTTCTCGGCCCCGCCGAAGTCGAGGACGGCGACCTTGATGATCTCGTCGTCGACCGCGGTCGCGTCGTCCACGACGCGGTGCGCCCGGTAGTACGTGGCGACCTCGGCGAGGAACGCCTCGTCGCGGCGCTCGATGTACGCCGAGCGCTTCCCGCAGACCACCACGCCGACGTCCCGGCCCTCCGCGGCCAGCTGCCGGACGCAGGTGACCAGCCGCGCGGAGACCGCCGGGTCGATCGGGTCGGACGACAGCTCGACACCGTCGCGTACGACGAGGGCACCGTTCTCGGCGATGTAGACCATGCCCTCGTCCGCGCCCTCGAACAGGTGGGCCAGTGTGGCGTACTGGCGGCCGCTGGCCGGGCTGAAGACGATGCCGCGCCGGCCCAGTTCTTCCAGCAGGGGCCACAGGCCCACCGGTACGTTGCCGTCGGCGTCCAGCAGGGTGCCGTCCATGTCCGTGACGATGAGCCGGATGTCGGGGACGGCGGGCGGACGCGTGTCGTGGCGGGTGCTCATGGTGATCCTGGGGTTCGACGGGCGGGGCGTCCGCACGGTAACCCGCACGCCCTCCGGCGGCCGTGGCGGGGGCCGGGTACGCCTCGGGCGGTGCCCGGCGGATCGGTCGGGGGCGAAACCGCCCTCCGCCCGAACCACCTGACACCGCCGGCCCGACGAGGACCGCCGGGCAGGGCCTACGCGGTCTGCCCGGTCCCCGAGCCGCTCACCGAGGCGGCCTTGATGCCCTTGGTGATGGTGTCCAGCACGGAGAGCTTGGGCGCCTGGGCGTTGATGTCGAACCCGGACCGGACGACGACCATCAGGTCCTTGCTGTTGGGGGAGGGGAAGGCGAGCGATTCGACGTACCCGTCGTCGCCCTTCTTCGTGACCACCTTCCAGCGCACCAGGTAGCCCTTCTGGCCCGCCACGGTGACGGCCTCGGACTTGAGCTGCTGGTGGGAGGTGATGCCCTCGTAGAGGTCCGCTCCGTAGGACTCCTCGGCATTGACCGAGATGTCCTTCTTCGCGGCCGCCTCGGCGGTCTTCTCCGTGTTCTTCAGAGCGGCCGCAGGGGCCGAGAACACCCCTCCGCGCACGCACTGCTGGTCGGCGTCGCCGGGGCAGGCGTACTCGCCGGTCGTCAGGTTCGCACCGACCGTGCCGGACTCGCCGGTCCAGCCGTCCGGCACCGGCAGGCTGATGCCGCTGGCGATGTCGGTCGCGTAGCCGTCCTCGGTCGGGATCTGCGGCGATTGGGGCGCCTGGTCCTGGCCGCCGCTGCCGTCGCCGTTCTGGCCGCTGCCGCCGTCACCGCCGCTGCCGCCGTTCTGGCCACCGCCGTAGCCGCCGCCGCTCTCGCCGCTGCCGCCCGGCGCGCCCTCGCGGCCGTTGCCGCCGGACGGCGGGCCGTCCGACCGCGCGACCGACGAGGCGGACTGCTTTCCGTCGCCGTGCCCCAGCGCGTACGCGCCACCGCCGACGGCGGCGAGAACCACCACGCCGACGGTGATGCCGACGCCGACGCGGATACGGCGGCTACGGACGGCTGCGGGTGCCACGCGGAGCTGGTCGGTCCACTGGGTGCCGTCCCACCAGCGCTCCTGCGCGGGGCCTATTCCTGAATACCCGGGGTCTGGATGCCAGCCGGGCGGGCTCGTCTGGTTCACACGCGTACCGTATGCGGACTGAGTGAGAATCACATGAAATGGCTGGTGTTCTTTCTCTCAGCACCAGCCGGAGCATGCCGCGAAACCGCCGCCCGCTCAGCCCAGCAGGGCCGCCGTGGTGACCGTGACCGGCGCCGCGAGCACCGTCGAGAGCAGGATCGACTCCCGGGCCAGCCGCACGCCCGTCCCGTAGTGCGAGGCGTACGTGAAGAGGTTCTGGGCGGCAGGAAGACCGCTGGTCACCACCACCGCGAACAAGGGTGCGCCCTCGAGGCCGAACACCCCGGCGGCGAGCGCCCAGGCGGTGAGCGGCTGGGCGAAACTCTTCAGCGCCACCGAGAGCAGCACCGGTCCCCGCTCCGTGCCGCGACCGGGCAGCTCGCTGCCGCGCAGCGAGATGCCGAAGGCGAGCAGCACACCCGGCACCGCGATGCCGGCGATCAGCGTCACCGGTTCCATTACGGGCCCGGGGACGTGCCATCCCAGGACGCTGACCAGGACCCCGGCGAGCGAGGCCAGGACGATCGGGTTGCGGAACGGTGTGGTCAGCAGCCGGACCAGGGAGTCCCGTTCGCCGGGGCGCGAGGTCTCGATGACGGTGAGGGCCACGGGGGAGACGACCAGCTGCTGGAAGAGCAGGATCGGCGCGATGAGGGTGGCGTCCCCCAGTACGTACACGGCGATGGGGATGCCGAGGTTTCCGGCGTTGACGTAACAGGAACAGAGGGCGCCTATCGTCGTACGGCCCACGCTCCAGCCGCGTACGGCCCCGACGGCGACGAAGACGCCCGCCACCACCAGGGTGGAGAGCGCGGTCACCAGCAGGGGCAGCGACACCATGACCGACAGGTCGGCCCTGGTCATCGTGGTGAACAGCAGGGCGGGCGAGGCCACGTGGAAGGAGAGCCGGGTGAGTACGGGCTGCCCGTGCTCACCCAGCAGGCCCGACCGGCCGATCAGATAGCCGACGGCGATGATGCTCGCGATGACACCGAAACCCTCCAGCACGCCGGTCATCGGCGGCCGGCGGCGGGACGGAGGGGAGCGGGGCGGAGAGCGGCGCGGGCCGGCGGTTTTCGGTGCTGCATACACGCAACGTTATGGAGCGTGGGGCCTTCCGCACAAGGCGTCACCGATCACCTCCGCTCTTTGGTCCGACCACAGGACGTGTGTGACATAGTCGGGCCGAGTGATCCCGGGCCCGGGCGGCGACGGCCGTTCCCGGCGCGGACGCGGACCGCCGGTGCGACCGGCCCGAGCAGGGAGTGACGGATGCCCGTCGAATGGGAGCCCGTACGGCAGTCCCGTACCCACGAACTCGTCCTGCGGAGCATCGAGGAGCGGGTGTTCGCCGGGGAACTCAAGGCGGGCGACCGCCTGCCGCCGGAGCGCGAGCTCGCCCCGGTGCTCGGCGTCAGCCGGTCCGCCCTGCGCGAGGCGCTGCGGGTCCTGGAGACCATCGGCGTCCTGGTGGCCCAGCCCGGCCGGGGGCCCGACTCCGGGGCGCGGATCGTGCGCAACCCGGACGACGCGCTCGGACGGCTGCTCCGGCTGCACTTCGCGCTGGGCAGCTACAGCCTGGAGGACGTCATGGAGGCGCGGGTCGTCCTGGAGCGGTCCGGCTTCGAGGCCGCCGTCACCCACGCCCGCGACGAGGACCTCGACGAGGCCGAGTCCCTGGTCGCGGGGATGGCGGCGCCGGGCGTCGGCGTCACCGCCTTCAACGACCTGGACACCCGCTTCCACGTGCGGATCGCCCGCTGCTCGGGCAACGCGCTGACCTCCACCCTCACCTCCGCCGTGCGCGAATCCGTACGGCCGCTGATCCTGCGGGCGCTGGAGGAGGCCGAGGACTGGCCGGCCACCGCCGCCGCGCTCAACGCCGAACACACCGAACTGCTGCGGCTGGTACGCGCCGGACGGGGCGGGGAGGCGGCCGACCTGGCCGAGCGCCACATCCGCAGCCTGCACGGCACGCTCGTCGACGACAAGGAAGCCGACAGGGGATAAAGGTCCCAACGGAACCCTCTGCCGGTCCGGCTGCCGGCTTGGATGCTCGTTGGGCTCGTGGGGAAACGGGAGTCGCGTCAGTGGGGCGTCCCGGATGGCTCCGCCGCGGGAAGCCGCAGGGCATGATCAACGGCCCCCGGGTGGCTTGCGCATGTCCGGGGGCCGATGAGGGAGATGGACGCGAGGTCAGGCCACGACGCTCATGCCTTCGCGGAGCTTGCGCAGGATGCGGTTCAGCAGGCGGGAGACGTGCATCTGGGAGATGCCGAGTTCCGCGCCGATCTGGGCCTGCGTCATCTCGGCACCGAAGCGCATCCGGACGATGAGGCGCTCGCGTTCGTCGAGTCGCTCCAGGTGCGGGGCCAGGTCGTGGAGGTTCTCGAAGGTCTCCATCGCCGTGTCCCAGTCGCCGAGCACCTCGGCGTAGCCGCGCTGCTGGCGCCCGTCGTCGCCGTCGGAGGAGGGTACGTCGAGCGAGCCGGCCGAGTACCCGTTGGCGGCCACGAGTCCTTCGACGACCTCCTCCTCGCTCAGGTCGAGGTGGGCGGCGAGCTCCTTGACCGTCGGGTCCCGGTCGAGCCTGACGGAGAGCGTCTCCTTGGCCTTGGCGAGCTCGACCCGCAGCTCCTGCAGGCGCCGGGGGACGTGGACGGACCAGGTGGTGTCGCGGAAGAACCGCTTGATCTCGCCCACGATGTACGGGATCGCGAAGGTGGTGAACTCGACTTCGCGTGACAGGTCGAAGCGGTCGATGGCCTTGATCAGGCCGATCGTGCCGACCTGGATGATGTCCTCGGTGTCGTCTCCGGCACGGTTGCGGAAGCGCTGCGCGGCGTAGTGGACGAGGGAGAGGTTCATCTCGATGAGCGTGTTGCGCGCGTACTGGTAGGTCTGGGTGCCTTCCTCCAGCGTCCGGAGACGGTCGAAGAACACCTTCGACAGGGACCGCGCGTCCTGGGGAGCGATCTTCCCGGCGTTTTCGACCCACGGCAGATCCTCCACCGCGGACCGTGTGCCCACACCGGTCATGCCGCACGGCTCCGTGAGCACGTTGCTCTCCGCGGCGGTTCGCGCCGACACAGCCGTCATGGTGTCATCCTCCTTCTCGTGCACTCCTACGCGCGGTCCTTTGCCCCGCCGCCCGGAGGCCATTCCTGCTTCTCTCGAAAGAATCTCTGAGGTGTCGCCATCGATCCGGCCGGCGATGGATCGAAGAGGCCGTGTGTCACAGCCTGCGCGCGCAGCGCCGCCGCGATCGCACCGCATTGTCGGCCCCGCACCTCCCACCCCTCGGGTTCACACGCGCACCCAGCCAATCCGCCGGCCCTGCGACGGCCCGGCCGCGGTGCCCCTGACCAGCAAGGCCGTGGAGAACCGGGGCGCGGCCTGGGCAGGTTCGGGGCCCGCTTTCACGCGGCTGCCCGCAGCGGTCATCCGGTGCCTGCCGGGCCGGCGACGGGGTGGGTGCGCTGGTGTTCGGCGTTGATGCGTTGTGCTTCTTCGAGCTGGTCTTCGAGGATGATGATGCGGCAGGCGGCGTCGATGGGGGTGCCCTGGTCGACGAGTTCGCGGGCGCGGGCGGC
>NZ_JBSFFN010000068.1:0-20624 GCF_053596135.1 Streptomyces sp. NPDC001770
GGTGAGGTCGGAGGTGTTGGTGACCTCCGTCTGCCGGGTGGTGAGGGTGATGCCGGGGGAGTACGTCTGGAGTCCGGTGCCCGTGCAGACCATGACCACGGGGTCGGCGTGGGCGATGGGTGCCGCCAGCAGGGCGGAGGTGAAAGCGAGCAGGAGCGCGGCCAACGTGCTTACGGCCGTGCGGAGTGGTTGGCGGGGCCGATCGTTCATGGGAGCCCTTTCGCGACGCGGGCTCGAATGGGAGACCATGTCGCGAACAGCCGCTTCGGCCGCAGGTGCTCCACACTTCGAGAACCAGAGGTCACATTGGGTGACCCTTCGACAGCATTGCGTGCACCGTCGGGTTTGACAACCCTCTTGGTGGGATGTAGAGGGAGCGCGTCTGTGGTGCTGGGTGCGCCGCGTGGAGTGCGCCGGCGCCAGGGAGCGGACTCCACGCGGACCGTATCGCCGATGTCTCAGGGGGTTTTGCCCGGAGCGGTCGGTGCGAAGCGGTCCAAGGTGGTGATCCCCTCGAACTTGTGCGGTTGCACTCCGGCCATCAGCCGTCCGTAGTTCTCGGAGAGCGCTTCGAGGTTGAGCGCCCCGTGCAGCGTGATGACACGCGCGTCGCGCCAGGCCCGCTGGATGGGTTCGCTCTCCATGATCGCGGTCGAGCCGGAATTGCGCTGGAGCAGTTCGATCGCCTCCGCGCACCACTTGGCCGCGTAGGCCGTTTCGGCGAGGACCCGGGCGCTGAACATCTGCACGTACTCCGGATCGGCCGGTGTGCCGGCGGCGGCGAGGGCTCCCAAACGGTCGGTCTCATCGGCGTTGGCTCGGGCCATCAAGGTCGCGGAGCGGAGCTTGGAATGAACTTCCGTGAGCATCAAATGGGTCAGCGGCGCTTCGAGTTGATTCTTGTACGTGGTGCCGCGAATGGGCCGGCCGGCAGCGCGTTCGAGGAACCTGTCCAGTACTCCTTGCGCGAGGCCGATCGACATCCCCGCCATGAGGCTGAACGCCCAGCCCAGCGAAGGCACCTTCCAGAGAGCTCCCTTGAGGCCGCTGTCGAGGTTCCCGCCGACGACGTGACGGAAGTCGACGCCGCGGTGCTCCGGCACGAAGAGCTGATCTCCGGCGAGCGTGCAGGAGACGCTGCCGGTGGCACGCATGCCCGCGACCTGCCAGTCGTCGAGGAAGCGGAGTTCGTCACGCGGGACCTGAACGCCCACCAGGTACGGGCCTTCGCCGTCGTCCGCTATGCAGCCGAGGTTGGTGAACGGCGCCCAGAGCGAATCGCTGCCGAACGTCCAAGGCCCCCCGGAGACGGCCCAGCCACCCTCGACCCGCTTCGCGCGCCCCCGGGAGGCCGGGAAGTGGCTCGATGCGGCGACCCTGGGACCGACCCAGGAAGGGCCGTAGACCTCCTCGACGACACGGGCGCCCGAACCGGCCGGAATCCAGTTCGTCGAGGCGCCCACCCACACACTCCACCCGCACGACCCGTCCCACGAGGAGACCTCGGAGACGACGTCCAACTGCTGCCGCACGCTCAGCTCGTAGCCGCCGAACTCCGCGGGACTGCCGATGTCGAAGGCGCCGGTGGCGTCCAGGTCGGCGATGGTCTCGTCGGACAGCCGGCCGGCTCGCTCCGCCGAGAGCGCACGCTCCCGCAGAGTCGGCCCCAGCTTCCGTACCTTCTCGAGGATCGTCCTCAGCTCTTCCGAGCCGTCGTGAGTCGCAGCCATCGTCGTCACTCCTGTGTTCGGTGTTCTTGTGGGTGGTCCCCGGCCGTGCTGCCGCGGACTCGCGGCTCCACACCCGTGCTGTCGACGCGGAACGTTGGGCGGGGACCG
The DNA here is from genome assembly GCF_053596135.1 of Streptomyces sp. NPDC001770. Classification (NCBI taxonomy): domain Bacteria; kingdom Bacillati; phylum Actinomycetota; class Actinomycetes; order Kitasatosporales; family Streptomycetaceae; genus Streptomyces; species Streptomyces sp. NPDC001770. The sequence goes on from NZ_JBSFFN010000068.1 coordinate 1,839, forward strand.
CCCGATAGAACGTGCCCCCCGATCCGGGTTCGGGCCGAGATCGAGAGCTCGTACGCGTGGGTGGGAAGCCGAGCGGCCCTGTCGAGGTCGCCGATCGCGGTGCCGGCACCCGCTTGTCGCGGGGGAGTCGTGCGGGAGCGGAGCCGGGAACGCGATACGGCGAATCGTGAGTTCGGTCGTGGTGGTGGACAGCGGCTCGGACGCGCCACGCCGCTGGGTCGGCGGAACGTTGACCCTGAAGCGCACCGTAGAAGCGGCTGCAGGAAAGTGTCAACATTTAGTTCAGGAGTTTTCTCGTTCTTGTGTCGCGTTCCTGTGGTTGGTCGCACGCGCGTCTGGTTGGCGACGCGCCCTCGCGGGTCGTTGCTGATCGAGTCTTGTCCAGGTGGGGCAGGGATGGAAGGGGGAGGGGTGGTGCGATCTGGGTGCTGTCGATGCCACCGGTGCTCGTATGCGAAACGATGCCCAACGGCGTTCGATGTCATAAGTGTTGACAGTTCTTCCGGGTCTCTCAATGATGGTGCTCATGCCGTCGCCCCCTCGTCGGCCGGAGCCGGTGGAGGGGCGGCGGACGCCGACCGGTGATGCCGTAGAAGCGTTCCGGTGCGAGTCGCATCGCAGGCTGTGTCCCTTCTCCGTGACGCGGAGAACGCGATCGGGAGTGCGTTGCCGACACGACGACTCGGCGCTGTCTCGCACATGCCGGTCGTGCCCCGACGCTGGTGCGATCCGCACTGCCGTCGACAAGTTCGCAGCGGCTGCTGAGAGAAGCCCGCTGGTGATACGAAGGATCTGGAGCGAAACCATGGTTGATCACGACAAGGCTGCCATTATCGAGGTTCTGAATCTCTACGGCCTGGCGCTCGACGCACACCAGTGGGACCTGTTCGACCGAGCCTTCACGGAGGACGTGACGGCTGAATTCGGGCCGGCGGGCGCGGCTTGGCACGGGCTCGCCACGTTCAAGCGCTCCTTCGCCGAGTTCCACGAGAGCCTGGACCGTCATCAGCACACGATGATGGGGCACCTGGTGCACGTCGACGGAGACAAGGCCCACGCGTTCAGCTACGGGAACTGGCTCCTGGTACGCGAAGGCGCCGAAGGCGGCCCCGCGTGGCAGGGGACGGGCTGGTACGACGACGAGCTCGTCCGGACCGAGCGGGGGTGGCTCATTCGGCACCGTGTCTGCCGGCTGATGTCCTGGTCCGGAAACCCCCTGGTGCCCGAGCCGAACGCCGAGCACCACCCCGACATGCAGACGAACGTCCTGCGCGAGCACGCCGAGGCGGGGAAAGTCCTCTTCCTCAACGCGATCCAGGGCAAGTAGGCGGGGGCACCGGCCTTTGCCCCGGTTTCCCGGAATCACCGACGTCGAATCCATGCCCGCCTGTGGGGCGAGGCCGCGATGGGTCGTCGGCAGTGATCCTCGGTCGGCGTGGCGTGGACCGCTCGGCGGCGAGGAGCCAGCAGATCTCTCCATGAACACGCGTCTCTCCGGACGCAGTCGTGAAGGAGAAATCGAGATCCGCATACCGATGGAGCTTGGAACATGACCGTGAGACAGATCGACGAGTCCGCTGCCGTGACGCTCGTCTCGGGACCGACGGGTGGCGGGAGCATCGACGACTTCGAGTTGTTCTATGCGCGCCGCGCGGTGAACCGCTTCAGGGCAAGGCTGGGGCGTCAGGGCCTCCTCGACCTGCTGTCCGAAGACATCGACAGGGGCAACGCCCTTCTGCGGGAGCATGCGCGCGCGTCCGAGGGCGCCTTCACCGGTGGCACGACGGTTCTCGCGGCGCGGGGTTCCACCGCCGGCGCATTCGTGGACTGGATGGACACGGCCTTCGCCGACGAGAACGTACTCCTCGAAGCACAGCCGGAGCACTACGTGATGGTCGGCCAGGCCGACGGATCCGTCCACGTGGTGGAGAACGTCGGACCGCACGTCTGCTCCTTCTACCTGGGGAGCTGGTCCGCCGAGGCCATGGCATGGGCTTCCGACGCGGACGAGCGGCAACCGGAAGCGGAGTTCCCGTACAAGAAGGCGACGAACCTCTTCCTCTCCGACGGCACGGTCGTGGGGCGCGTCCTGATTCAGTTCGGTGACACCGATGACGGCTTCACCGCACGCCTGACGGTCTACCTGCCCACCACTTGCCCGGAGGACGTCCTGGAGCACCACCTCCGGCACTTCGCCGTCGAGTTCAGGAACTACTGGATCGTCGCAGCCGCGGCGGCTCGCTCCTGAACGGTCGACCTGACAATCGCCGCCGGGATCACCCGGCGGGGCGACGGGCGACATCGAGGGGCCGTCGTGGCCAGTAGCCGGGCGGCGGGGCAGCAGTCGGTGCTCCGCCACCCGGCTCTTCCTCTGCAAGGCGATGTCGCTCCTGGTCGTCCCGATCGTGGAGCCGACCGCATGCCTTCGCGCTCTGTCCCGCCGGAGTCCCCGCTTCCTGGGTGATCGCCGATGTCGTCGCGTCCAGATCTTGATCGGCGATGACGTGTGCCGACGCCGACAGGATCGCGACCGTCGTTCTTCCACTCCTCGGCCCGGCCGTCACTCCACCGCACAGCAGAATGGCCGGGTGTACTGACCCGTGAGGCTGGGGACACGGCCGGCCCTTAGGCTGATGGTCATGACTCCGGCCATGACCAGCGGTGTGACCACGGAACTCGCCATTCTTGACGCCGTGGAGACGACTTCCGATCCGGAGCTGGAGGTTCGGTTCGCCGAGTCGGCCCACCAGATCCTGGCCGACCTGGTCGGCGGAGGTGCCGCGCTTGGCTGGGTCGAACCGCCCTCGCGGGATGAGGTGGAGAGACTTCTCGGCCACGTCGTGGCCGCGGCGCAGACCGGGGATGCGGCACTGCGGGCCGCTTACCTCGACCGTCGGCTTGTCGGGTTGGGGTACTGGCTCCGCTACGGCCGACCGACCCATCGGCCACACGCCGACCTGGAGAAGATCGCGGTAGATGCTGCTGCCCACGGTCGTGGTGTCGGCAGGGCGCTGACGGCTGCCCTGATCGCTGACGCCCGGGAGGCGGGTATCGAGGTCCTCACCCTGGACGCCCGCGGCGACAACTCCAATGCACTGCACCTCTACCGGTCGCTGGGCTTCACCGAATACGGACGTCTGCCCGACTTCGTCGCCGTCGGCGAACGCCGCTTCGACAAGGTCCTCTACATGCTGGACTGCCGCCGGCAAGGCTGACATCGACCAGGCTCTGAGTCCGAGCGATGAGCCGTGGGCGAGGTGGCAGGCCGTCGCGGCGTTGTCGAACATGGCTCTGCACAGCGAGGTCCGGAGCCGACCAGGGACGACTCGCCGCTGGAACTCGTCACGACGCCGCTCCTCGTCACTTCGGAGCGGCGTCCGTCCGTGTGCAGCCTTCACCGCGCACCTGCCCGACGGTCGGTCCGCCGTGTGCCGACCTATCCCGGCCGGGCCGTCGTGTTCACGAGCGGGCGTCGTTGCCCACCACGACGTTGCGCAGCACGCCCAGGCGCTCGATCTCCACCTCGACCGTGTCACCCGGCTGCAGGAGCCGCGGAGGGGTACGCGCGTAGCCGACTCCCGCCGGCGTGCCCGTCGCGAGAAGGTCCCCGGGGCGCAGTGTCAGCGTGTGAGAGATCAGGGACAGCGTCTCCCCGACCCCGTAGATCATCTGGTCGGTGGTGGCGTCCTGGACCGTCTCGCCATTGACCCGTGTCCGCAACCGCAGACCGCTCTTGAGATCGCCGACTTCCGCTGCCGGAACGATCGGTCCGAGCGGGCCGGAGCGGTCCCCGTTCTTCCCCAGCGACCACTGCGAGGTGAGCTTCTGCGCCTTGCGGGCGGTCAGGTCGTTGAAGGCGGAGTACCCGAGGACGGACTCCGCGGCCTCCTCGGGAGAGGCGTCCACGAGCGTCGCTCCGACCCAGGCAACGACCTCACCCTCCCAGTCGAGCCCGTCCTCGTTGGACGGTACGGGGACCTCCGCGCCGTCCACGGTCAGCGACTGGGTCCACCTGGCGAAGAGCGAGGGATAGGGGGGCAGCTCCTGGTCCCGGAAACTTCCCTCCGCCGCGTGCTGCGAGTAGTTGAGCCCGATGCAGAAGACGCGAGCTTCGGGGAGTACCGGCGGAACCCGTTCGACCTCGGTGAGTGAGAGCTTCGGACCGGTCGGCGGTCGCGAGAGATACCCCGTCGGATCAGCCCAGAATTCCGCGAGCGGAGCGATGACGACGACTTGTTCGCCGTGTTCGGCCAGCGCCGCGACCTCTGTACCAAGGCTGCTGCCGGGTCGCTTGATGCCCACGATTCTCATGTGTTGCCCTTTCTTGGGTTCCTACGGGTACGTCCGGCCCGAGGGAACGGAGTCGTTGGTCCTGCTCCGCCGGAGGTGCCTGGACGGCACGCAGACCGGATGCTCTTCAGCTGAAAACGCACCGGGAAACGGAGTCCCGGTGTGTGCCTCGGCGGGCCCGGCCGTGTCGCGAACGCGAAGACCGCCGTCTGCTCGTACAGGTCCTGGCGCCGGGGATTCCGCTCTGCGGCGCACCACAGGCGCGGCCACGGTTTCCGAACCGCATCACTGGTCCTTCGAGCCCTGGTGGTCGTGTTCGAGGTGGTGACGCATCAGGAGGTCCGCACCGAAGTCATTGGACGGGTCGCGCCACACGCTGTGCACGTGATTGGCGTTGTCCTCGGCGTTGTCGAATTCGACCAGGGTCACCGGCCCCTGGATCCGGAAGTAGTGCGGCCGGTCGAGGGAGGTACCGCCGGCCCACGCGAAGCGCAGCTCCTCGACCCCTCCGGCCTCCGCGATGCGGTCCATCTCGAAGCTCACCAAACCGGGACGCGAACGCTCCACGAACCGGGCCAGCAGGTCGTCGAAGTGACCGCGCTGGGTGCCTGAGAGGTCGCCCACACGGACGCCACGGGGATGGTCGCGGAAGTAGGCCAGGGCCTTGCGGTCGACATCGGTGATCATCGCGTCCCGGCGGCCCACCCCGTGGTGGGCGGGATACTCCACCTCGCCGACGGTCGCGACCGTGCGGGTGACGAAGTCCGCCGGCGGTTTGTCGTGGATGATCGCCTGCTGCTTCTGGGAATCGGTGAGGCTGTCCAGCACGACGAAAGCGGCGTCCTCCTCCTCACCGAGGATCCTGAAAGGTCCGAAGCGGGCGGGCTCGGCCCCGAGCAGGAAAGGGGTCGCGTTCACGAGGTCGCCGTCGACGACGGTGATGTTGATCGACAAATGGTGACCGACCAGCCGCCAGCCCCACGTGGTGTCCGGTTGCGGCTGGCCGAAGAAGGTGAGGAAGTAGCCGCGGGCATCGCGAAACGTGGCGGCGATGTGGCCGAACAGCGGCAGGTTGAGCTCCCGGAGCACATGTTCGTTGGCCATCACCTGAACCACGCGGGCGTAGGCCGGAATCGACATCGACTCGGCGATCAGGCGGTGCGCCAGTGTCTCCTGGTGGCGATCGAGCTCGCCGAGCTGGACGCCGTGCCGACCCGACTCGGGAAGGAAGTTCCAGTGTGTCCGGTTCGGATCAGCTTGCGGCAACAGTGACTTCGCCCGTTGTTCCGCGCTCAGGCCGTCGAACAGTCCCATCGCGGCGAAGGTGACAGCAGTCGCATCGAACGAGCCGCCCGCCCTGGGCAGATGTGCGTCGGGAAGTTCATCGTCGCCGTGCGGGCGCCGCATTGCCGCCATGTCGATTCATGCCTTTCGTGTCGGTCGAGAAGGTCATTCGCCGTGCCGTCCGCAGCAGCGGAACGGGATGCTCGCGTCCGTCCGAGCGGTGGACTCACCCGGAGGACTCCTCGTGCCGGTACGGCCCGAGGCTGAGGAACAGAACGCAGCAGACGGCGCACAGACCGGCCAACGTGAGCATCGCGGGAGTGTAGGAGCCGTAGCTCTCCCTGCTCACGCTCGCCGCGGAGGCGGCGACGGCCGCTCCGATCTGGAAGACGGCGAAGACGATGCCGTAGATCTTGCCGAAGGACCGGCGTCCGAAGTACCGGGGAATGAGGTAGCTGAGGACGTCGAACTCGGCGCCGATCAACAGCCCGGCCAACGCGGACGCCAGTACTGCCGTCACCGCGTTCGGCCCCGACGCGAACAGCAGGACCGAGACGATGCCGCCGACGAGGTAGGCGGACATGACCCGGGACACCGGGAAACGGTCCAGCAGCCATCCCGTGGCCACCCTCGCCACGATCAGCGCGATCCCGAGTGCGACCGGTACCAGGCCGGCGATGCTCTCCGCGACGCCGGCGTCCAACAGCAGCGGGATCTGGTGGACGATGACGGTGGAACCGACCATCCCGAGCAGGAGGAAGGCGCTCAGTACGAGGACGAACGACCGCCTCCTGAGTGCCGTCCTGAGGGTGTCACCGTCGGTCCGCACTCCCGAGGCGCGCGAGGTCGGCTCGGAGAGGAAGAAGAACGCCACCGGGAACGCGATGAGTGCCATCGCCCCGAGGCCGAGAAACGCCGCGCGCCAGCCGAACGCCCCGATCAGTACGGTGGTGAGGATCGGGACGATCACGGTCCCGACCCCGATCCCGGAGTTGGCGATCCCCAGGGCCAGACCGAGTCTCCTGTCGAACCAGCCCGCCGTGAGACGGAGATAGGAGACGGGCCAGAGGCCCAGACCGCACAGCGGGATGACGATCCACGCCAGGTAGAACACGAACAGGCTGTCCGGCAGGAAGTACATCGCCATGAGCGACAGGGCGAAGACCGGGGAGCTGTACAGGACGAGCCGGCGACCTCCCCATCGGTCGACCAGAAGGCCCTGCAGAGGCGAGATGACCATGATCGTGACGCTGAGGAGGGAGGCGCCCAGACCGATGGCGGGTACACCCCAGCCGAACTCCCGGTCGAGCGGTTTGATGAACCCACCGAACGCCATGACCGTCAGCACACTGGGACCACAGGCGAGACCGACGGCTGATGCCGCGGTGGTGCTCCATCCCCCCGTGTCCCGGGACGGTGTCTCCGTCGGCGCGGCGAGCATTACGGGTTCTTCCACGGCCATGTGGACGCCTCCTTCGGTCTTCTCGGCGAACGGTCCCGTCCTGGGACGGTGAGCGTGTTCGACGGCTTTCGTCGCGCTGGGGTCTTTCGCTCGGATCTGGCTGGTCGGGGAGCGGGGCCCCGTGCCTCGCACCGTGCGACGGAACGTCGCCGACCGGCGACGACGCAGCGAGGTGCGACACGAGGGCGCGCAGACCGGCGGTGATCCGGACGAGAGGTCTAACGAGCGCCGGGGGATCTTCGCCACTGGGGCTGTCCCACAGCCGGCTGGAGAGCACGGCGCAGGTGCGAGACGAAGCCGGGAATGCCGGAGTGCTCACCGGCCGCGAACACGTAGAAGTCCGGCCGGGCGAGAAGAGCCTCACACGCGTGATCGTCGAACCAGCGCGCGTAGTGGCCTTCGAGGTCCTCCACCGCACCTCGTTCCGACACGTCGGCGACCACGCCACCGATCTCCCGGAACCACGAGAGCTCCTCCTCGCTCAGCGACCCAGCCGGGTCCCCGACCCGGCTGATCAACTGCCAGCCGCCTCCGACGAGGTCGTCGAAGAGTCCTTCCCGGCCGGCGAACCGGATCCGTCCCTGAGGCGCCAGCCGTCCTTCGGCCCCTCGGCCCGCCACGGTCAGCGACGGCTCGCCCAGTCGGGGGTGCGGAGGCTGGCGGGTGGCGGCCCGCGGATCGTGGAACCGAGCTCGCATCCCGGCGTCGCGGACGGCTGCCCGGTCGGGGTCGATCTCACAGATGACGCGGCCGGCCGCCACCGCCTCGTCGATGATCTCCCGGACGTGCCCGCCGCGTTCAGGTCCGTACGTGTCCAGGACGGACGGAGTCGCCAGGCCTCGGTGCAGCATCGCCAGCCGCCAACTGAGGGCCCTGGCGTCCCGCAGGCCCGCGCAGAGCCCCTGCCCCAGGAAGGGCGGCATCAGGTGGGCGGCGTCACCCGCCAGGAAGGCGTTCCCCCTGCGCCAGGTGAGAGCCCAACGCCCCCGGAACGTGTAGACGGCGTGCCGCTCCAGCCGGGCTGTCTCCGGAGTCACCCCCCAGGGGGCCATGAGCCGCCAGGCGGTGGTGTCCTGATTCAGCTCCTGGACCGTTGTGTCGGCACGGCGCATGAACTCGAACCGTCGCCGTCCCGGTCCGCTGTTGACGGCGGTCGCCGGCTGGGCGGGATCGCAGTACTGGGTGACGAAGGCGCTCCATGTCTCCTCCACCGTCGGCTGGTAGTCCACCACCAGCCAGTCGGCTTCGAAGCCCGAGTCCCCCACGCCGATGCCCAGTCGGGTACGGACGGAGCTGTTGGCCCCGTCCGCGCCGACCAGCCACTGGGCCCGGACGTCCTGTGCCTCGTCCGCCTCGTCGGTGGGAGCCACCCGGACGGTCACACTCTCGTGTTCCTGCGTGAGTGACAGAAAGGTCCAGCCTCGATGGACACTCACTCCGGGCGTCGCGACCGCGAGTTCCTCCAGGGCCGCTTCGAGGTCGGGCTGGTAGAAGCCGTTGGTGTTGGCCCAGCCCGACTCAGCGGTCCTGTTCCAGTCGATGGCCTGCAGGAGTTCGTCCTTGCCGTTGCGGAACTCGTAGCCACCGCGTTCGCCCTGGGACGGTTCGAACAGAGTGGCGTGACCACCCATGAGCCCCGCCGCCTGGAGAATCCTGAGCGCTTCGTGGTCGATGGTGCAGGCCCGGGGCAGCGGGTACCGCTCGGGCCAGCGCTCCACGACGCACACCCGCAGACCGGCCTGTCCGAGGAAGACCGCGGTGAGCAGACCGACGGGCCCGCCGCCGACGACGACACAGTCGGCCGACCGGGGGAGGGGTGTGTCCTGGGCTGGTTTCGGTGGCGTCGTCACGAGTTCGGCTCCTTTCCGTGACCAACGGCAGTGCGTGCCGAGGGCGTGGCGTCGGATGAGGGCGATGGCCCGGGCGGCTTCGGGGTGGTGGTTGCAGGACGCAGACCTGTAGGCAGAACGACGCACTTCGCGTGCGGCGACGTGGCCTGCGCCCTCCACGCCTTCGGGAGCTCGTCGAGGGAGAAGCACCGCACGTCCACCCGCAACTCGTCGCGGGCGAGAGCGGTCCACAGCCAGGCCAAGGCCCCCCTTTTGTCACGCAGCGGGGTGTGCAGGCCGGCGAACCCCGAAAGGACCAGTTGCTTCCCCCGGAGCAGGCCGGCCGGTATCCGCGCGGTCGCGCCGGCCGGGTTGCCGATGTTCACCACGCGTGCCCGCGGCGCACAGATCCGCAGGGCCGCCTCCAGCGGAAGTCCGTACACGCCGTCCAGGACGACGTCCACCGGCCCGCCGGCCGCCTCCAACAGCCGGGCCGCCAAATCGTCCGTGCCCTCATCGGTACGCAGACCGACGACCGCGTCGGCGCCGAGGGCGAGCAGATCGTCCAGTGCGGCCTGATCGCGGGCCACGCCGATCACCCTGCTCGCTCCACCCCGGCGTGCCACCTGGACCGCCATCCGCCCGACCGCGCCGGTGGCTCCGAGTACCAACACCGTCTCGCCGGACTGGAGTCCGGCCGTTTCGAGCAGGGGAATGACCGCGGCGGTACCCGAGTTTCCGACGGCTGCCGCCAGGACGGGGTCGAGGCCCGCGGGCAGGGGGAGTACGTCCTCGTCGGCGACGCGGACCCGAGTGGCGAAGCTGCCCGGCGTGTCCGGGGAGGCGTGGCACTCGGCATGGACCCAGGTGCCGGACGCGTACCTGTCGGATTCGAGCACGATTCCTACGCACTCGCTGCCCGGCACGTACGGGTGCTCGTGGCGGACGGAGTGGAACGTCCCTGAGGCGATGAGGAGATCGAGCGGATTCAGCGGCGTCGCGATCACTTCCACCGAGGTGGTTCCGGCACCGCGCGGTCCCCAGACGATGGAACCGAGCCGGGGTTCACGTCCTGGAGCGTCGACGACCGCTGCCCGGATCGCGTCACTCTCCGCCCTCGACCGGCCGGATGCCGGGCCGGGCCCACCAGACTGGGCATTCCTGTTGGTCGGCACCCTCATCGCCTCCCGGCTTCGGCCGACGAGGACCGGCGTTCGAGCACGCTCGTGGACATCGGTCCGGAGTCGACACCGCACAGCGCCCGTCCCATGTTCTCCATCCAGGTGTCGACGGTGAGGGCCGCGTGCAGACTGCCGGCCCGGCAGTTCCGGGCGATCAACTGGAGCGGCTGGCGCCTGGTGATCGCGGACGCTCCGGAGGCGTGGAGGAGCATCTCGACCGCGGAGGCGCACGCGTCCCAGACGTACGCCGCGTCCGAGTGGAATTGGAGAACCTCACGCTCGGTGGGGTCCACCGCCTCACGGTCACACCGGTCCAGGGCAGCGGCGGCGGCCTCCGCGACCAGGCCCGCCGCCCGGATCCGGCTGTGGGCCCTGCCCACGGTGAGACGCGTGAGGGGTGCGACGGACTGGTTCGCGTAGGGGGAGTACGGGATGGTCCGCTTGCCGACCGCCCCGAGAAATGTCTCCAGAGCATGGTCGGCCATGCCCAGCGCGGTCCCGGTGCCGGTCACGAGGGAACGGACGAGCCCACCGCGCCGCGGCCCACGGCCCTGCTCCGCCTGCTCGTCGATCCGTGAAGCGAGCAGGGTGGGAGTACTGAACCGCTCGTCGGGTACGAAGAGTTCGCCGTCGGTCATGACGGTCTGGCTGCCAGTCGCGGCCAGACCCGTCGCGTCCCAGTCGTCCAGTGCGACGAGCGACTCCTTCGGGACGAGGGCCATCCCGACCTTCGTGTCATCGGTGTCGTCGTAGAAGACGGCCAGGTATCCGTGCGACGCGTGCACACTGCCCGTGGCGAAGGGCCACCTACCGTCGATCATCCAGCCGCCCTCGACCCGTCGGGCGGTTCCCGACATCCGGCGGCTCGTGCCGCCCAGGGCGAAGGTGCGGTTTCCGGTCCACGGCGCCCCGTACACCGGCGCGAGGACGTCGTCGGGGAAGGCGAAGCTCCACAGGTTTCCCCCGGCGGCCGCCCAGACGACCCATGAGGTCGCACCACAACCCGCCCCGAGGGCACGGAAGAGGTCGTACAGTTCCCGCGTGGTGAAGTCGGCGCCTCCGTAGCGGGCGGGGATGGTCACACCGAAGACACCGGCCTCGGCGAGGCGTTCGACGGTGTCCTGCGGAATGCGGCGCTGCCGCTCGGCCACCGGCTGCTGCTCGCGCAGCCACGGCCTCAGCTCCGTCACCCGGTCGAGCATCTGCTGGGCGCCCGGCTGACGCCCGCAAACGTTGCTGCTCATGGTCATGGCCCTCTCAGCGATCTTGGCGTTCCACCGGCTCATGTCGACGATCGACGCCGTCCGTCGACGGTGGAAGGGACGGTCCGGACTTCCGCACCGGCGCTCCTCCTTTCATGACCACCGCGCCGGCAGCACCGGCAGTTGTACGTAGCTCGGGTGCCTCGGCCCGGTGTGAATCGTGTTCTGCGCTCCGTCGTGGTAGGAGGCGTCATAGGCGTGCCGCAGACCGTGTCCGGCGCCGGTGTACGGCTGAATGTCGATGCGAATGCGGTGACCTCTGCGCACCAGACCGGTGGTGGGGACGATCTCCACCTCTACGGGAACGATCTCGTCGCTCTTCAGCGGTGCGTGATCGTCGCGCAGGTGCGTGTGCTTCGGCCGGAAGGCGGTGGATCGTTCGAGGTCCAGCGTGCGGTGCGAAGCCTTCAGCCAGCCCTTGGCCAAGGGCTGGAAGCGCGCGGATCCGCCGGGAATCAGTGCCGGTCCGCAGAAATCGATCTCACGATTCTCTTCGTCCAGGACTCGCACGGACACGTAGATGTCCATGTCCTCGCTCGTACTGGAGATCCACAGCACCGCCTTGCCGTATCCGGCGAGGACCGTGTCCTCTTCCACGGGGTCGCTGAGGAATGTGGCGCCGGGGGAACAGGGCGCACTGGGCGGAGCGCTGTCACCCGTGTCCGAGGACGTCCGGGGCGCGGAAGGGTCCACCTCGGCGGAGTAGGTCACCGACCGGTCGACGCCGGACACCACGCGCGCGAGACGCAGGACGTCGTCACAGGGCAGAAGGCCTTCCTGGTCGGACGACCAGGCGTCGAGGTACCAGCGGACGTACTGCGTGCGCAGCGCAGGCCACTCGTACTCCTCCTGTACGTAGGAGCAGCCGCGTCCGGTCCGGATCTCCAGGCGGACGGGGGGCTTGTCCATGATTCCGTTGTCGACGCCCTTGAGCCAGTGGTCGAAGAAGGCCACATGGTCCTCGACGGCGGCAGCGGAGTAGGACTTCAGGAACCAGTCCTCCCAGAAGTCGATCTTCTTGTTCGGCGTAGGAGTGTTCAGGAAGGTCTCGCTGCTGCCGAGCTGATGGAAGTGTCCGGGGTGCGTCGTCGCGGCAACCGTCCACAACGGGATCGCCACCTCGCCCAGATCAGGACTCATCAACACCTCGGACCGGGGACCGAAGATCATGGAGGGGTCCGAATCCTTGAAGGGATGGGACCTGGCGATCTCCAGGAAGTCCTTCGCCTCGACCTCGCCGCAGATCGCCGGCACGATTCCGTTCTCGAACCACCCGGGGAAGAACTCCTCGTTGAGAATTCCCCCGGTGTACATGACCTCCTCGTAGAGGTCGGTATCCGTGCCGATCGCGATCATGGCCTTGAGACCGGGAGGGCGGAGGCTTGCCACCGCGTGCTGGTTCACCGCGTGGTACGACATTCCCCACAGGCCGATGTTGCCGTTCGACCAGGGCTGTGCAGCGGCCCATTCGATCGCGTCGTAGTAGGCCTCGGCCTCTTCGATTCCCCAGATTCCCAGCGTCCCGGGGCTCTTGCCGGCTCCGGGACTGTCGACGCGCACGAGAGCGTAACCACGCGGAATCCACGCCGCGGTGTTGATGCTTTCGTGGTTCTCGTACTCGTACCCGTCCTGATTTCCGAGAAAGTAGCGCTCTTCCATCTCTTCGTGCTGCTCGGCGGCCACGTCGTCGGAGATGGAGTGGTGGACGAAGGCACTGCCGTGGACACCGCAGTTCATGACGACGGGTACGGGCTCGGCGCTGTCCGGACGATAGATGTCGGCAGAGACGTAGGAACCTTGCCGCAAAGGAATCCTGACATCCCGGTAGCGGCGGATCCCGAGGATGTTGCGGCGGATCTCGTTGCGGGCGGCGGCAGGTGAGGAGAGCTTGCGGGGCGTCCTGCCGGTGGACCCTCTCGCCCGGTTGAAGGCGTCCACCAATGCGTTGACGGTCAGGTCCTCCGTGAAGGCCCGGACGGGATCTGCCGGGCCGCCGGGGAGAGAGACGAGCCCGTAGCGGAAGTCGACGGCACGGCTTCCGACCAGGTCGTGCACCTCAGGAGTCAGCCGAATACCTTCGTCCGGACTGTCGTTGAGATTGAGTGTCTGGAGGAAGCGCGCGATGTTCGTCAGCCCCGGATCGGCCAGCTTGTCGATGCTGCCGTCGACCCTGGCGACGATGTCGGCCACGGTGAGCCTCTCCGCACCGCGGGCCGCTCCGAGTGGAACCGAACCGACGGAGAACAGCACGACCTCGCCGTCCCGGAAGTCGAAGGTTCCTTCATGGTCCGTGAAGCCGCAGCACGTGGGGGTTTCGAACCGCAGCCCCACGACGGGCCCCGCGAACTTTCCTTTGCGCAGCATGGTTCTCCGCTTTCGAGGTCGAGGCACGACGAGATCGTGGGTCGTGTTGTGGCGGGGCGCCGGCGGGCCCGGCTGCCTCCTTCCGCCCGACGGATTCATCTCCCGTGGCGTGGCGGCGAGGACAGGCCTTGGCGGTCGTCAGACGCTGGCAAGTCGCCGGAACCGGCTGCCGTGGAACACCAGTGGGGGAGCGTCCGGGGTCGCGCTGAGTCCGTGGATCTCCAGCAGCACGATGTCGTGGTCGCCGCAGGGCACTTCCTCGCGGACGGTGCAGTCGAGCCAGAGTGTGGCGCCGTCCACGAAGATGCTTCCGTCGTCCGAGGCGAACCACTCGGTGCCCGCGAAGCGATCACCCAACTTGCTTGCCAGACGCGCGCAGATCTCGTCCTGCCCCTCGGCCAGGACACTCAGCCCGAGCCGGGGCTGTTCCCGCAACTTGGGCCACGTGGTGGAGGAGTGCTGGATGCACATCGAGACCATCGGGGGGTCCAGGGAAACGGACGTGAACGAGCTCGCGGCCAGCCCCAAGGGCTTGCCCTCGTAGCGGGCGCACACTGCGGCGACCCCGGACGGAAAGCACCCGAAGGCCCGTCGCAGTTGGTCTGCGGCGGTCACCGGCTCAATACCTCTCACTTCATCCTCCTTGTCCGGCAGGCATCCTGAACAGGTCTCCCGGTTCGGTGCGGACGTGTTCGCCCGGATCCGCCGGACGTAGTGCGACACGGTGCTGTGACTCCCTGTTTCACGCCTGCGGCCGGGGGGTGTCCAACCAGCGGCGAATGGATTCGGCGTCGGCGTCGAGGACGGGCGGAGCCGCATGATCGACCCGGGTGGTCTCGGTCTCGGCACCCGTGGGGTCGACGTCGAAGGTGCGCAGGGCCGACCCCGGCAGGGAGATCTTTCCCAGTGTCCGGTGCTCGACATCGACGAGGAGCCGCTGCGAGCGCGTCTGTTCCCAGTCGTAGACCTCGTCGAGAGCTCGTACCCGGCCGGCCGGCACTCCGGCGTCGGCGAGTCGGTGCAGGAGCGTGTCGGGCTCGAACTGCCCGAACACCGACTCGAGAAGTGAGGTCAGCTCATCGCGATGCGCGACGCGTCCCGAGTTGCTCCCGAACCGCGTCTCGTCGGCGACGATGTCGAAAGCGGCACAGAGGCGCTTCCACATGGCGTCGTTCCCACACGCGATCTGGACACTGCCACCCGCACAACGGAACAGGCCGTAAGGGGCGATGGCCGGGTGATGGTTGCCCTGCGCCGCGCCGACCTCACCCGCCACGGTCCAGCGAGTGCCCTGGAACGCGTGAGCTGCCACGACGGAGGCGAGGAGAGAAGTGCGGATGATCTGACCCCGGCCCGTTCGATCCCGCTCGCGCAGCGCGGCCAGGACGCCGAACGCCCCGTTCATGCCGGCCAGCAGATCCGCTATGGGAACGCCGACCCGCTGCGGATGAGCCGGGTCCGGACCCGTGACCGACATCAGTCCGGCTTCGCCCTGTGCGATCTGGTCGTACCCGGCGCGGTGGGATTCGGGCCCGTCGTGTCCGAATCCACTGATCGACAGCACCACCAGGCGGGGGTTGAGCTCCATCAGCCGCTCGGTGCCGAAGCCGAGCCGCCTCAAGGCGCCAGGTTTGTAGTTCTCAAGCAGGACGTCGGCCCGCTCGATGAGGCGCGAGAGCAGGCGGGTGTCCTCGTCGCCCTTCAGATCGAGAGTGATCGACTCCTTGTTCCGGTTGCAGGACAGGAAGTACGTCGATACGGATGAGCCGTCATCGGCATCGACGAACGGCGGTCCCCAGGAGCGGGTGTCGTCCCCTGCGGGGCTCTCGACCTTGATCACCCGTGCACCGAGATCGGCAAGCATCATCGAGGCGTGCGGACCTGCGAGCGCGCGGGTGAGGTCGATGACGAGCAGTCCGTCGAGAGGTCCGGTCATGACCGGACCTCCTGCACACTCGCCTGCTCGGCGGCCGGATTCGGCCGGATGACCAGCATGCTCGCGGGAAGGTTGGTGCGGTTCTCGACGCTCCGTACCGTGCCCGCCGTGAGCCGCGCGCCGTCGAGCGCGTGCAGAGTGTCGGTTTCGCCGCCGGCCTCCGCCAGGGAGAGGGTTCCGGTGAGGACCACATAGAGGGTCTCCGTCGCCACGGGGGACAGGTCCGCCCGTCCGCCGGGCAGGTAGTGCGAGAGGACCACCGTCACGGCACCGGCGTAGTGCTCGCCGCCGAAGAGCTGGACGGGCCCGACACCGTGATGGCCGGCAGGCTGGAAGCGTTGCCCCAGCTTGAGCGGGGCGATCTCTATCGACATGTTCGTGCACTCGATTCTGGCTGAGTCGGCAGGGGGATCGCTTGCGGTGGCGGGAGCGTGCCACGGAGTCGGGAGGCGGGGAGGCCGGAGCGCCGGGACGGCCCGTAGGCAACCTGCAAGCAGGCACCGTGGCGCATTCCGGGCAGCGGCTCGATGCGGGTGAACCGCAGGGCGTACGCGCTGGTGCGGGAAGCCCGGCCGAGCCATCCGGTCGTCGGTGGCCTCGGCAGTCCTTCCGTTCCGGAGCAACTTAACGGGAGCCGCTCAGAAAATGTCAACATTAAGGCGCCGGGTTCTTTGATTGGCTTGGGCGGGTCCGACGCGGCGGGAACGTACCTGGGTGACGTGCTGGGTAACGCACCTAGGTGCCGCGATGGATGCTGCACAGTGCGTTCGGATTGCTACGGATGACAGTGGGACGCGGTCGACGTCGGTGCAAAGTGTTGACACTTGTTGAGTGACTTCTATGATGCTGAACATGGCCGCACCTCCTGTCGGCCGGCCGCCGCAGCCGTACTCCCCATGTGCGAACTCTCGGTCCGGTCGCCCTTCTGTACCGGGCGCGTGGCAGCTACGCGCGGTGGATCGATCCCCGTTCCACGGCCGGCCGGAGGGCTGCCGTCCGGGATCCGGGCTGCCGCGGCCGAGCTGACGGGTCCTCTCGCACCGCTCCCGCACTCACCCGCCGCGTCACATCCGCCACGACGACACTGTTGGGGACTTCATGAATGCCCTGCCCGGCGACGCCCTTCCACTCGCCGCCGACTTCCCGGTTGCCTCGCGCGAGCAGTGGCACGCCCTCGTTCAGGGAGTGCTGAGCAGAACCGGTCGGACGGCCGAGGGAGCCGGGGGAGAGGGCGACCTGTCCACCGTGCTGGAGGACGGGATCGTCACCCGCCCTCTGTACACGGCGGCGGACGCGGCGCCCGATGCCGGTCTGCCCGGCTTCGCGCCGTTCGTTCGGGGAGGGCGGGCCGAGGGGAATGCCGCCGGAGGCTGGGACGTCCGACAGCGGTTCGCGACGTCGGACGGCGACGCGATCCTGACCGATCTGGAGAACGGCGTCACTTCTCTCTGGCTGACCATCGGTCCCTACGGCATTCCGGTGACGGCGCTGGACCGGGTTCTGAGCGGTGTGCATCTCGACCTGGCTCCGATCACCTTGGACGCGGGTGGCGAAGTGGAGTCGACAGCCTTGGAGTTGCTCCGACTCCACGACGAACGGGGAGTCGCGAGGGCGGATGTCCGGGGCAATCTCGGCGCGGATCCCCTGGGCCACGAGGCCCGCACGGGTGAAGCGCTCGACTTCGGCGGGGTTGCCGGTCTCGCCCATCTCTGCGCGGACCGGTACCCCGGGATGCGTGCACTCACCGTGGACGCGACTCCCTACCACGAGGCCGGCGGCTCCGCCGCGCAGGAGCTCGGATGCGCTCTGGCGACCGGCACCGCGTATCTGCGTGAACTGAACCGTGCGGGACTGGGAATCGAACGGGCTTGCGCGCAGATGGAGTTCCGGTTCTCGGCCACCGCCGATCAGTTTCTGACCATCGCCAAGCTGCGCGCGGCGCGACGGTTGTGGGCGCGAGTGACTCAGGTGTGTGGTGCTCCGGATGTAGGGGGCCAGCTGCAACACGTGGTGACCTCGTCGGTGATGATGGCGCGCCGGGACCCGTGGGCGAACATGCTGAGGACGACCGTCGCGGCCCTGGCCGCCGGTGTCGGCGGAGCGGACGCGGTCACCGTTCTGCCCTTCGACGACGCGATCGGCGTGCCGGACGCATTCTCCCGCCGAATCGCCCGCAACACCTCCACGATCCTCATGGAGGAGTCGCACCTCTCCCGGGTGATCGACCCTGCCGGAGGTTCGTGGTACTTGGAACAGCTCACCGACCAGATGGCGCGGGCCGGTTGGGCCTTCTTCCAGAGCATCGAAAGTGCCGGAGGGCAGCAGAGCGCCCTTCGCTCCGGCATGATCGGTGCGCTGCTCGCCGAGACGTGGTCCGCCCGCGAGGCGAGCATCGCCACGCGGCGGGAGCCGATCACCGGCGTCAGCGAATTTCCGCATCTCGCCGAGAAGCCCGTTGTCCGCTCGCCGGCACCCCGGGCTGCGGCGAGGGGTTTGCCCCGCGTCCGGAGGGACGAACCGTTCGAGGCGCTTCGCGCACGCTCGGACGCACACCTCGAGGCCACCGGTCGGCGGCCCCGCATTTTCCTGGCAGCGGTCGGAACCGTCGCCGAGTACACTCCCGGACTCGCCTTTGCCGTCAACGCCTTTCAGGCCGGGGGCATCGAGTGCGTCACCGAGGGGGCCTTCGTCGAGAGCGGCACCACGTACGCCTGCCTGTGCTCCAGTGACGCGCTCTACCAGCAGCAGGCGGGGCGGCTCGCCGCGGAACTGACATCCGAGGGCGCCGACCACGTGTTCCTGGCCGGACGCCCCGGCTCGGACCCAGCTGTCGACGCCTACGTCTTCGACGGCTGTGACCTGATCGCCGTTCTGTCCGCCGTCCTCGACCGCATGGGAGTGCTCTCATGAACATCCCCGACTTCTCCCGGGTCGAACTCGGGCCACCGTCTGTCGGAGGGAGCCTCGAGGATTGGCGCACAGCCATGAAGACGATGGACGGCGGAGTGGCGCAACTCTGGGAGACTCCCGAGGGCATCACGGTCAAGCCGCTGTACACGGAGGCCGATCTGGAGGGCGTCGATTTCCTCGACACCTTCCCGGGTATCGCCCCGTACCTGCGGGGTCCGTACCCGACGATGTACGTCAACCAGCCGTGGACGATCCGTCAGTACGCCGG